>DATLUZ010000080.1:0-3145 GCA_035577785.1 Burkholderiales bacterium
CGCGCGCGCCTGCACCGCCGAGCGCAGGCCGGGCCTGAGGCCCAGCGCGAAGAAAATCTCCGCGCAGAGGAAGATCGGCGCCACGAAGATCTGGAACAGGTTGTCGACCAGCGCCGGCCTGCGGCCCTCGAACACGTGACCGACGAGCTGCAGTACCCAGCCGCCGACGAAAAGGATGCCGAACCAGGTCCAGGCGCGGGCCGCGCCGCCGCCGGCGATCAGCTCCGCGAGCCAGATGAGCGCGCCGAGCACGACCAGCATCGCGAGCGCCAGGGCGACATCGAGGACGAAGTAATAGACGAGCACGGCGGCGGCGAGGAGCATCGCCGCAGTGATCCCGAATCCCATGAGCTCGGCGCGGAGAAGGCTCGGGGGAATCAGGATCGCGAGCATGATGAGCGGCACGCCCACGAAATGCGTCGCCTTGTTGCGCGGATCGCGGTGGTAGGCCGCGTAGATCGCCATCTCTTGTTCGAGCGTCTTCACAAAAGCACTATAATTCATGGTTTTAACCGAGTCCATGGTCGTCACGCACGGCTCTTTGCAGCGCGCCCCGGGCCGGTGTGCGCTGACGATCGGCAACTTCGACGGCGTGCACCGGGGCCACCGCGCGCTGATCGAGCGCGTCTGCGCCAAGGCGCGCGAGCTGGAGCTCACTTCCTGCGTGCTGACCTTCGAGCCTCACCCGCGCGAGTTCTTCGACCCGCAGGCTGCGCCCGCCCGCCTGACCCGGCTGCGCGACAAGCTCGAGCTTATCGACGCCGTCGGGGTCGAACGCGTCCACGTGGCGCGCTTCGACCGGCGCTTCGCCTCGCTGCCGGCGCAGCGCTTCGTCGAGGAAGTGCTCGTGAAAGGCCTGGCTACGCGCTGGCTCCTGGTCGGGCGCGACTTTCGCTTCGGCGCGCGGCGCGCGGGCGACTTCGGCGCGCTCGCGGCGGAAGGCGGCCGGCACGACTTCGAAGTGGAGTCCATGGCCGACGTGGTCTTTGACGGGGCGCGGGTGTCGAGCTCCGCCGTGCGCGCCGCGCTCGCGGCCGGCGACATCGCGTCCGCCGAGCGCCTGCTCGGGCATCCGTATACGATCAGCGGCCGTGTGGCGCACGGCGCGAAGCTCGGCCGCAGCCTCGGCTTCCCGACCGCCAACATCGTCCTGCGTCGGCCGCCGCCGCTCGCCGGCATTTTCGTGGTGGAGGTAGACGGTCTTGGTCCGGGTGTGGCGAGCATCGGCAGGCGTCCCACGGTGAATCCGGTGCCGCTGCCGCTCTTGGAGGTACATCCCTTCGACTGGGAGCGCGACCTGTACGGCGAGCACCTGCGTGTGCGCTTCCTGAAGAAGCTGCGCGACGAGCAGAAGTACGATGGACTCGACGCCCTGAGGGAGGCCATCGCGCGCGACGCGCGGCAGGCCCGTGAATACTTGGTGAATCATGGCTGAGCATGGCTGACTACAAGGACACACTCAACCTTCCGGAAACGCCGTTCCCCATGCGCGGCGATCTCGCCAAGCGCGAGCCGCAGTGGGTGAAGGGATGGCAGGACAAGGGAACCTACAGGCGCCTGCGGCAGGTGGCGAAGGGCAGGCCGACCTTCGTCCTCCACGACGGGCCGCCCTACGCCAACGGCGACATCCACATCGGCACCGCGGTGAACAAGATCCTCAAGGACATGGTGGTGAAGTCGCGGTCGCTCGCCGGCTTCGACGCCCGCTACGTGCCGGGATGGGACTGCCACGGCATGCCGATCGAGGTGCAGATCGAGAAGAAGTACGGCAAGAACCTGCCGCCGCAGGAAACGCAACGTCTGTGCCGCGCATTCGCCACCGAGCAGATCGACCGGCAGCGGGAAGATTTCAAGCGCCTCGGCGTGCTCGGCGACTGGAACGACCCGTACCTCACGATGGCGTACGGCAACGAAGCCGACGAGATCCGCGTCCTCGGCAGGCTGCTCGAGAAGGGCTACATCTACCGCGGACTGAAGCCGGTGAACTGGTGCTTCGACTGCGGCTCCGCGCTCGCCGAGGCGGAGGTGGAGTACGAGGATCGCAAGGATCCGGCCATCGATGTGGGTTTCGCTTTTTCCGAACCGGGGAAGCTCGAAAAAGCCTTCAACACCAGGATCACAAGACCGGGATGGGCGGTGATCTGGACTACCACGCCGTGGACGCTGCCGGCCAACCAGGCGCTGAACGTCCATCCCGACGTGACCTACAACCTGGTCGACACCTCGCGCGGACTTCTCATCCTGGCCGCCGACCTGCAGGAGGCCTGCCTCAAGCGATACGGGTTGGAAGGGAAAAGCGTCGCTTCCTGCAAGGGAAAGGCGCTCGAGAACATCCGCTTCCAGCATCCGTTCTACGACCGCCAGTCGCCCGCCTATCTCGGCGACTACGTCACCCTCGACACCGGCACTGGCATCGTCCACTCCGCGCCCGCCTACGGCGTCGAGGACTTTGACTCGTGCCGCCGCTACGGCCTCAAGGACGACCAGATCCTCACGCCAGTGATGGGCGACGGGAAGTTCGCCGCCTCGCTGGCGCTCTTTGGCGGCCTCTCGATCTGGGACGCGAACCCGAAGATCGTCAAGACCATCGAAGAGAAGGGCGCGCTGTTTGCCGTCGACTGGAAGCACGTGCACAGCTACATGCACTGCTGGCGCCACAAGACGCCGGTGATCCTGCGCGCGACGACACAATGGTTCGCCTCCATGGACAAGAAGGTCGCTGGAGAAAGTCTTCGTGAAGTCGCCTTGCGCGAGATCGACAAGACGCACTTCTTCCCGGGCTGGGGCAAGGCGCGCCTGCACGGCATGATCGCCAACCGGCCGGACTGGACGCTCTCGCGGCAACGCCAATGGGGCGTGCCGATGCCGTTCTTCCTGCACAAGGAAACCGGCGCGCTGCATCCGCGCACCCAGGAGCTCCTCGAGGAGGTGGCGAAGCGCGTGGAAAAGGGCGGTATCGAGGCCTGGCAGAGGTTCACCGCCGATGTCGGCACTGAGTATGAAAAGAGCAAAGACACGCTCGACGTGTGGTTCGACTCGGGAACAACGCACTTCACCGTGCTGCGGCGCTCGCACAAGGAGCAGTCCACCTATCCGGCGGACATGTATCTAGAGGGCTCGGACCAGCACCGCGGCTGGTTCCATT
>DATLUZ010000081.1:0-7395 GCA_035577785.1 Burkholderiales bacterium
GGTGAAGGTCCATCAGGCCGACGCGCTCGAATTCGACTACTCCATCTTCCCGCGAGGCATGCGCCTGGTCGGCAACCTGCCTTACAACATCTCGACGCCGCTACTTTTTCATCTCGCGCGCTTCGCCGACCGGGTGCGCGACATGCACTTCATGCTGCAGCTCGAAGTGGTCGAGCGCATGGTCGCAGCGCATTCGACGCCCGAGTACGGCCGCCTCTCGGTGGCGCTGCAAACGCGCTTTCGCATGGAAAAGCTCTGCAACGTCTCGAAGGGCGCCTTCCGCCCGCCGCCCAAGGTCGAATCCGCGGTCGTGCGCATGGAGCCGCTCGAGGAACCGCCAGCGCTAGAGAACACGCGCTTTGACGACCTCCTGCGCGGCGCCTTTTCCTCCCGCCGCAAGCAGCTGCGCAACGCATTGCCTCTCGCAGCGGCCGACTTCGCGACGCTCGGCATCGACCCGCGCGCGCGACCCGAGAACCTCTCCCCCGCCGACTATGTGCGCATCGCGCAGCACCTGGGGTCTGGCGAATCTTCTTCGCGGTAGAGCAAAGCAGAGCGTCCACGGCTGCTTTGTCTCCTTAGCTTGCCGTACTCGCGATTCGCAAGCCGAATCAGACCTTGATTCCGGTAGATTTGCCGCGACTCACCCACAGCGCGCGGCTAAGATATTGCAGGTTGCGTCGTTCAACTTGCGTTGCAGACTATCGCGCTTGCATCCATGTTCCGCTCTGAATCACGACTATGGTTTGCACGCGCGCATGGTCCGGATACGCCAAGCGCGCTCTAGCAGCGCGTTGTGGACCGCAAAGCCGAGGGATGACAAGCATGCAGGTAGAGGTACTCAAGGCGAAGATCAAGGTGTGCATGTTCGACCAGTACGGCACGGTCGTGGACATGCAGAAGGGCTTGACCGAAGCGGTTACCCCCTACTTAAAAAAGAAAGGGTGGAACGGCCGGCCGGACGCGTTCGTCACCTGGTGGCGGCGCACGCACTTCGAGAACTCCATGATCGATGCGCTCCTGCACCGGGAGCACACGCCGTACCGCGAGATCGGGCACCGCGCGGTCGCCTATACCCTGGAGCGCGCCGGGATTGCCTACACGATGGATGAGGTCCGCTACCTGGTTGCGCAGATAGAGCAGCTCAAACCCTTCCCAGACGTGCCCGAGGCGCTGGCCCGCCTGAAGACTCGCTACAAGATTGTCGTGCTCTCGAACGGCGACCCGGACATGCTGGAGACAGCGAAGGCCTTCCACAGGATTCCTTTCGACGCCGTATTCTCGGTTGCCGTTGCCAATTCGTTCAAGCCTCACGTGGCGACCTACACCAGGGCCGCTGAGCTCATGAGCGTGAGAATGGAGGAGGTCTTGTTCGTCGCCAACCACGCCTTCGACTGCATCGGAGCGAAATCCGCAGGCATGCATTCGGCGTTCATCGACCGGCGTCAGCGGCCCTTCGGCGGTACTCCGCACCAGCCGGACGTCGTCGTGCAGGACATGAAGAGCCTCGCCGACCTGATCGTGTGAGAGCGGCAACGTGCCACTGACCAATCGCGCACGTCACTCGGCGCCATCTAACAAGCCAATGCACCGGACGCGCGGAACGGCCACGCGCGCCGATGATTCCGCAGGTTAGGCTCGCATGGCTTCCGTGCCCCGACCACCTACGCAAGCTACCGAGGTGCCAACTTCCCGCCGTTGGCTGAAGTGGCCCGCAGCTTTGCTCGGCGGCGCTGTAGCGATCGCGGCCACAGCGTTCTTCGGCACCTTGGTGACCAACCTGGCTCTTTGGATTCTCATAGGGCGCGGCGTACCGCTCCAAGAGGCATACAGTGAGCTGTTCTATTCCACCGAGCAAATCGTTGTTGGCCAAGCGGTCGGGTTCCTGTGTAACGCTGCAGGCGGTTACGCCGCAGCATCGCTAGCCTCGACCCGCCCCGTCACCCACGGCCTGATTGCCGGTGCGACCAGTCTTGTCTTCGTGCTGGTCACCTATGCCACCCCGGCGGCAAGTTCTTACCCGGTGTGGATGGCAGTTTGGAACTTCATAATTCCGCTACCGGCCGCGATGTTGGGGGCATATGTCCGTGCCAGGCACGCCTAGCAGCTCGTTGTTGAGCGACATCTACACCTCACCGCTGCGCGCTCCGTACAGCGCGGCAAGACGCGAACGTTAGCGGCGCGAATGCGGCTCGCCTTCGGACTGTGCCTCTACTCGCTGCTGCTGGCTCTTGGGGCGATCCGTCGACACCTTCCTGCCTCGTTTGCGAGGCTCGTCTGGATCGACCAAGGCCCGCATGGTGTGGGTGCCTTTGATTACGTTCCTGAAGAATGAAGCTGTACGCACCCGAATCCGCGAATATGCGGCGATTTGCGGAGAACCGGAGCTCCGAAAGGAGATTGAGACGGTTTTAGAGGAGTCAAAGAAATGGTAGCCGCCGAGAGGCAGCACGCCGCGTGGCAATATCGGCATTTCTATGGCGCGGTGTGATGTCCTCTACGCCGCAAGGCGCAGACGCTAGGACGCAGTGCATGGAACACCTTGTATTCGTCTTTGGCACGTTGAAGGAAGGATTCCCCAACTTCGCCACAAATCGGGGAGTCAGGGTGGCTGGCTCCTTCAGAACCTGCGCCGCGTATCCGTTGTACTTGGTGGGGGACCGCCACGTGCCGTGGCTCGTCAACAGTCCCGGCACGGGCGTGCGCGTCTCGGGGGAGGTTTTTCGAGTCGATGTCGCGACGCTTGCCGCGATGGACCGGCTGGAAGGCGTATCGCGACCCGACGGGTACCGTCGCGAGGAGTTGGAAGTCGAAGGCGGCGATTCGCCTCGGCTGCTCCTGGCCTATGCGTACCTCAAGCAGCCAGGTCAGCTCGTGATGTCCGAAGTCCGCGCCGGCCCGCTTGAGCAGTACAAGCTTGAACACGCGGCCCGGTATCGGCCGCGACCTAACGACCAATAGTGACAGGAGTTTAGATGACGACCAATTCACAAGCCGCCACGTGGGCAACCGCAGCCGTTCTCGTAGGACGCTTGATCTTCGCCGCGGTCTTCCTGATGGCACTGGCATTCAAGCTGATGGATATCGACGGCACGGCGGCTTATATCGAGTCGGCCGGCTTCCCTATACCGAAGCTTCTTGCCTGGTTGGCGGCGCTGTTCGAGCTGGCGCTGACCGTTTGCCTGCTGACCGGAGCTTTCTTCGCCGAAGCCGCGTTGCTGGCGGCGGCTTACGTCGTTTTCCTCGCTTTTGCGTTTCACGGTCCATCGCATTGGAGCGGAAACCAGACGGAGTTCGGCTTTTTCGTCGATCACTTCACGTTCATGGCAGGCCTTCTGTTTGCGGCGGCGCATGGACCGGGCCCGCGGCTGGCGCTCAGTCTCCGCTTTCTCCGGACGGCCACGAAAGCGTGAACTGCCGACTCCGATAGGACAGGTGAGTGCTCTTCTTGGTCATAAGCAGTCCGCGCCCGGAGCCGGTTCGTCCATGCGCGCGCCGGGCGAGGCGCGGTTGCTCTGCTCGATGTGCGCTCGAACGAGGAGTTGCACGCGCTTCTGAATGCCTGGGCCGACATCATCCCGGCTCATTTCGATCTCTATCCGCTGATCGACCAAGCCGCGGCGCAGCGGTACTTGAGCGGCAGAAGGCCTAAAAGACGTCGTTAGCCGCGCCCGCTCGTCTCGATGAACTCGATCTTGTAGCCGTCCGGGTCTTCGACGAAGGCGATGACCGAGGTGCCGCCCTTGACCGGGCCGGCCTCGCGCGTCACCTTGCCGCCGCTCTTGCGCACGCGCTCGCAGGCCTGCGCGACGTTGGGTACGCCGACGGCGACATGGCCGAAGGCGCCGCCGAGGTCGTAGCGGTCCACGCCGTAGTTGTAGGTGAGCTCGAGGACCGCGGTGCGGTCCTCCGTGTCGTAGCCGACGAAGGCGAGCGAATACTTCTGCTCGGGCCGGTCGGTCGTGCGCAGGAGCTTCATGCCGAGAACTTCGGTGTAGAACTTGACGGAGCGCTGCAGGTCGCCGACGCGCAGCATCGTGTGCAGGATTCTCATGTGGCTCCTTGGATGATTGGTAGCGAGGCGCCGGCCAGCTCGAGCTGGTGCCGGGCGCGCCGCCAGTCGGGGTAGAGCTTAGCGAGAACGCCCCAGAAGCGCTTGGAGTGGTTCATCTCGACAAGATGCGCGACCTCGTGAGCCACCACGTAATCCGCGAGCGCG
This sequence comes from Burkholderiales bacterium, assembly GCA_035577785.1. Lineage (GTDB taxonomy): Bacteria > Pseudomonadota > Gammaproteobacteria > Burkholderiales > SG8-39 > SCGC-AG-212-J23. The sequence continues at coordinate 4,220 of DATLUZ010000081.1, forward strand.
GGCTCGAGATGCACCAGGCGCCAGGACAGGCGGATGGTGCCGTCCTCGGTGCACACGCCCCACTGGGTACGCGCGTTCGAGAGCCCGACAAGCGGCGCCGCGACGTCGAGGTGGGCGGCGAAGTGCGCGGCGCGCGGCGTCAGCGAGTCGAGCGCCTGGGTCTTCAGCCAGCCGATCAGCACTTTCGCCACGCGCTGGGCCGAGGGCGCGCTCACTAGCAGCCGCTGGCGCTGATGGCGCACGGCGCGCCTGCTGCCGGTCTGGACCTCGAGGGTGACGGTCGAGCCGAAAAGCGGCAGCGACTCCCCGCTGTGTCCGCGCACGATCGCGGGGCGCGGCAGGCGGGCCCATTCATCGAGCTTGCGCTTGATCCAGCGCTCCTTCTGCCGCAGGAACGCCTCGACCTCGCGCCACGGTGCGCGCAGCGGCGCGGCCACGGAAAGCCCGTTGGCGTCGATGGTGATGCCGATGGTGCGGCGGCGGCGGCGCACGAAGCGGTAATCGATGCAGCGTCCGCCGAAGTCGATCAGGTAAGCGCCTTCTGTTGCTCTTCTATCCATTTCTCAGCCATTGCGTTGAGGACCTTGGGATCGCGGTTCGCGCTCTCGATCGGCGGACCGATGCGCACGGTCACGATACCCGGATGCTTGATAAAGGCGTTGCGCGGCCAGACCCGGCCGGCGTTGTGCGCGACCGGCACGATGGGCGCGCCGCTCGCCGCGGCGAGCCATGCGCCGCCGAGCTGGTAGGTGCGCCGCTCCCCGGGCGCCACGCGCGTGCCCTCGGGGAACACCACGACCCAGAAGCCCTGGTCGAGCCGCTCGCGCCCCCGCCGGGCGATGCTGCGCAGCGCGGACACGCCGCGCGCACGGTCGATGGGAATCGGGCTCATCAGCGCGAGGCCCCAGCCGAAGAAGGGAATCCAGAGGAGCTCGCGCTTCAGGACGTGCACCTGCGGCGGGAAGATCTGCGTGAACGCGAGCGTCTCCCAGGCCGACTGGTGCTGGGACAGGATCACTGCCGGGCACGCCGGAAGGTGCTCGTGGCCCTCGACCTTCCACCGGATGCCGAGAAGGCTGCGCGCCAGCAGGATTACGACGCGCGACCAGCCCGAGATGATTCGGTAGCGCACCATCGGCGGCAGGGGAAACGTAGCCAGAGCGAGCAGCGCGTAAGGCGGGGTGACGATCACCAGCGCGGCGGCGAACAGGATCGAGCGCGCGAGCGTCACGGAGCCAGGTGCTCGGCGAACGCCGCCAGATTCTCGAACACCTCGGTGCCGGGGGGCAGGTTGCCTTCTTCCCGTGTCTTGCGGCCGCGGCCGGTGAGCACGAGCACCGGCTTCGCGCCGGCGGCCGCCGCGGCGGCGACATCGCGGTGCGCGTCGCCGACCATGTAGGTGTCCTTGAGCGAGACGTTGAAGCGCCGCGCCACCTCGAGCAGCATCCCGGGCTGCGGCTTGCGGCAGGCGCAGGCCGAGTCGGCCGCGTGGGGGCAGAAGAAAAACGCGTCGATGCGCCCACCCGCCTGCATCGCGGCGCGCTGGAGGGTGTCGTGGATGGCGACCAGGGTCGCGGTGTCGAAAAAGCCGCGCGCGATGCCCGACTGGTTGGTGGCGACGACGATGCGGTAGCCCGCCTGGGCGAGGCGCGCGATGGCTTCGAGGCTGCCTTCGATCGGGCGCCACTCGTTCGGCGACTTGATGAAATCCTCGCTGTCGTGGTTGATCGTGCCGTCGCGATCGAGGATGACGAGCTTCATTTCGCGAGCTTGGACAGATCGGCGATGCGGTTCATGGTGCCGTGCAAGGTGCCGAGGAAGCCGATACGGTTATCGCGCACCCGGGCGTCCTTGTCCATCACCATCACCTTGTCGAAAAACGCGTCCACCGGCGCCTTGAGCGCGGCGAGCGCCTTCAGCGCGCTGGTGTACTCCAGGTCACGGTAAGCCTTCTCGACCGGTCCCTGCAACCGGTTGAAAGCGCCTGCAAGCGCTTTCTCTTCGGGAAGCACGAGAAGGGCCATGTCGAAGTCGGCGCGCACAGCGCCAGCCTGCTTCAGGATGTTGCCTATGCGCTTGTTTGCGGCGGCGAGGCTTTCGGCTTCCGGCAGACCGGCGAACGCACGCACCGCTTCGAGCTGCAGCGGCACCAGGTCGAGGCGTTCGGGCCGCTGCGCGAGCACCGCCTCGACCTGGTTCGCGGAGTAACCCTGCTCCTGGAAATAGCCGCGCGCCCGCTCATAGATGAAGCTCTCGAGCGCTTGGTCCTTCACGTAGTCGCGCAGTGAAAGGGCGAGTCGGCGCTCCGCCAGCATGCGGATCACCCCCACTGCCGCGCGACGCAAGCCGAACGGATCCTTGTCCCCGGTCGGGATCTGTCCGATGCCGAAGAGGCCGCTCAAGGTATCGAGCTTGTCGGCGAGCGCCACGGCGCACGAAACCGCATGCTCCGGCAGCCGGTCGCCGGCGAAGCGCGGCCGGTAATGCGCTTCGATGGCGTCGGCGACCTCGCGCGGCTCGCCGTCGTGCAACGCGTAGTAGCGCCCCATTACGCCCTGCAGCTCCGGGAATTCTCCGACCATCCCGGTCAACAGGTCGGCCTTGGCAAGCCAGGCCGCGCGTTCGGTGAGGACGGGGTCGATCTTCAGGTCGCGCGCGATCCGGCCGCTCAGCAGCTGGACGCGCTCGACCCGCTCGAGCTGCGTGCCGAGCTTGTTGTGGTACAGCACGCGCGCGAGCTCGGGCACCCGCGATTCCAGCCGTCGCTTGCGGTCCTGGTCGTAGAAGAACCGAGCGTCTTCGAGCCGCGGCCGCACCACGCGCTCGTTGCCGCCGACGATGTGCCGGGGGTCGGGAACGCGCATGTTCGACACGATCAGGAACTTCGGCTGCAGATGTCCTGCGCGGTCGAACAGCGGGAAGTATTTCTGGTTCTGCCGCATCGTCAGGATCAAGCACTCCTGCGGCACGCCGAGGTAGGTGGCGTCGAACTTGCCCGTGTAGACGCTCGGGTGCTCGACGAGAGCGGTCACCTCGTCCAGCAGGTCGAGGTATTCGCCGAGGTCGCCGCCTTCCTGGGCGGCGGTCTCCTTGAGCTGGCGCTCGATTTCCGCGCGGCGGGCGGCGAAATCGGCCATGACCATGCCTTCGTCGGCGAGGCGCTTTTCGTATTCGTC
>DATLUZ010000082.1:0-5150 GCA_035577785.1 Burkholderiales bacterium
ATCGACAGCAACGGCCGCAACGCCGAGAGCCTGAAGGCGAACCCGCCGGCGCACTCGATGTCGGGTTACCGCCTTGCCACCACGCAGCGCGAGCGCGCGCGCACCGGCATCGCAGGGATGATTTCGGCGATGCTCGCGAATCCCGACGCGGTCAAGCCCGCCGCGGACATCAACGGTCTTCCGGCCGTGGAGTACCAAGGCTTCATCGTCGCGTTCGACCCGAAGACGGGCTTGCCCGAGCGCGTGCGCAATCTCGACTACGACAACATCTGGGGCGACGTGAATTACGACTCCGTGCTGTCCGATTGGCGCGAGTTCAGCGGCGTCAAGATCCCGATGAAGCGCAGCGTCCAGCTGAACGGCCGCCTGGTGCAGGAAACGCAGCTCACCGACGTGCGCATCAACCCGCCGATCGACCAGGCGCGCCTGCAGATCCCGGCCGGCGTGCTGGCCAATGCCGCGAAGCCCGCGACGGGCAACGTGCCCTACCAGTGGGTGATCCGCCGCCAGTACATCGGCACCTACCTGGATTCCGACAACGTGAGCTACGACACCAAGGCCGCCTCGCCCGGCCTGCGGCTGCAGCAGCTCTCGCCCGGCGTGTTCCAGCTCGTCGGCGGCTCGCACAACGCCTTGGTCGTCGAGATGAGCGATCACCTGATCGTGGTCGACGCGCCGGTCAGCGACGCGCAGTCGATGTGGCTGCTGAACGCCACCAAGTCGCAATTCTCCGGCAAGCCGATCCGCTGGGTGGTGCTCACGCACCATCACATGGACCATGCCGGCGGTGTGCGCGGCCTGCTCAACGACGGCGCCACGTTGGTCGTCGGCCAGGGCAACTACAAGCACTTCAACGACGTCCTGAGGGCGCCGGCCACGCGCAATCCCGACATGAAGGTCATGGACCTCACCCGCATTCCGATCATGGAAGTGACGCAAAGCCATGTCATGACCGACAGCAAGGGGCGCCAGGTGATGGCCTATGCGATGGACAACCCGCACGCCAAGGGCATGCTGATGGTGTGGGTGCCCGACGCCAAGCTCGGCTACGTGACCGACCTCTGGAATCCGGGCCAGCCGCTCCCGCCGAAGCCGAACGCGGGCCAGGCCGCGGTCGTCAGCGCCGTGAAGAAAGCCGGCATCCAGCCCGAGCGCTTCGCCGGCGGCCACGGCTCGGTCGACGAGTATCAGAAGCTCGAGAAGCTGATGGGACAATAGCAACCGCAACCCCAAAGAGGGAGCAGGCCACGCCTGCTCCCTTTTTTATGCCGCAGCCTTGACGCTCTTCTTCTTCTCGAACGTCGTCTTGCCGCCCCGGTAGTCCACCGCGATGACGTCCTTCGGCGCGAAGCGCCCCTCGAGGATCGCCTTGGCGAGCGGGTTCTCGATCTCCGACTGGATCGCGCGCTTGAGCGGCCGCGCGCCGTAGACCGGGTCGAAGCCGACCTTCGCCAGCTCGCCGAGCGCGGCGTCGGAGATCTCGAGACCGTAGTCCATCTTCGCCAGCCGTTGCTTCAGGACCTCGAGCTGGATGCGCGCGATCGACTTGATGTGCTCCTCGCCGAGGGCGTGGAACACCACGATCTCGTCGATTCGGTTCACGAACTCGGGCCGGAACTGTGCTTTCACCTCGCCCATCACGGCGAGCTTGACGACCTGGTAGTCGCTTCCCGCCATGCCCTGGATCATCTGCGAGCCGAGGTTCGAGGTCATGACGAGCACGGTGTTCTTGAAGTCCACGGTGCGCCCCTGCCCGTCGGTGAGCCGGCCTTCGTCGAGGATCTGCAGGAACACGTTGAACACGTCCGGGTGCGCCTTCTCGACCTCGTCGAACAGGACCACCGAGTAGGGCTTTCTCCGTACTTGTTCGGTCAACTGGCCGCCCTCCTCGTAGCCGACGTAGCCCGGCGGCGCACCGATCAGCCGCGCGACGGAGTGCCGCTCGCCGTATTCGGACATGTCGATGCGGATGAGGTGGTCTTCCGAATCGAACAGGAACGACGCGAGCGCCTTGCAGAGCTCGGTCTTGCCGACGCCCGTCGGCCCGAGGAAGAGAAAGCTTCCGTAGGGCCGGTTGGGATCCGACAGGCCGGAGCGCGAGCGCCGGATGGCGTCGGACACGAGGCGCACCGCCTCGTCCTGCCCGACCACGCGCTTGTGCAGCACCTCCTCCATGCGGATGAGCTTCTCGCGCTCGCCCTGCATCATCTTCGACACCGGGATGCCGGTCGCGCGCGAGACGACCTCGGCGATCTCTTCCGCGCCGACCTGGGTGCGCAGCAGCTTCGGCTTGGCGCCCTTCTCGGACGATTCGGCCTTTTTCAGCTGGGCCTCGAGTTGAGGCAGCTTGCCGTATTGCAACTCCGCCAGCCTGTCGTACTGACCCTTCCGATGCAGGTCGGCCATCTCGAGTCGCAGCTTCTCGATCGCCTCCTTGATGTGCGCAGTGCCCTGGACCGTCGCCTTCTCGGCCTTCCATTCCTCCTCGAGGTCGGAATACTGCTTTTGAAGATTCTCAATTTCGCGCTCGAGGAGGGCAAGGCGCTTGAGCGAAGCTTCATCTTTCTCCTTCTTCACCGCCTCGCGCTCGATCTTGAGCTGGATCAGGCGGCGCTCGAGCCGGTCGAGCGCCTCGGGCTTGGAGTCGATCTCCATCTTGATGCGCGCCGCCGCCTCGTCGATCAGGTCGATCGCCTTGTCGGGGAGGAAGCGGTCGGTGATGTAGCGGTGCGAGAGCTCCGCGGCCGCGACGATGGCCGGGTCGGTGATCTCGACGCCGTGGTGCACCTCGTAGCGCTCCTGCAGGCCGCGCAGGATTGCAATGGTGTCCTCGACGCTCGGCTCCTCGACCAGCACCTTCTGGAAGCGGCGCTCGAGCGCGGCGTCCTTCTCGATGTTCTTGCGGTACTCGTCGAGCGTGGTGGCGCCGATGCAGTGCAGCTCGCCGCGCGCAAGCGCCGGCTTCAGCATGTTGCCGGCGTCGATCGCGCCTTCGGCTTTGCCCGCGCCGACCAGCGTGTGGATCTCGTCGATGAAGATGATGGTGCTGCCCTCGTCCCTGGCGAGGTCCTTCAGCACCGCCTTCAGGCGCTCCTCGAACTCGCCGCGGTACTTGGCACCGGCGAGGAGCGATGCCAGGTCGAGCACCAGCAGACGCTTGTTCTTGAGAGACTCGGGGACCTCGCCGTTGACGATGCGCTGCGCCAGACCCTCGACGATGGCGGTCTTGCCCACGCCGGGCTCGCCGATCAGCACGGGGTTGTTCTTGGTGCGCCGCTGCAGGATCTGGACGCAGCGCCGGATCTCCTCGTCGCGGCCGATGACCGGGTCGAGCTTGCCCTGCCGGGCTCTCTCGGTCAGGTCGAGCGTGTATTTCGCGAGAGCGCCTCGCTGCGATTCGTCGGCCTGACCGCTCACGGCTTGCCCTCCTCTCACTTCCTCGATCGCTTTCTCGAGCGCGTTGCGCGTGAGTCCCGCCTCCTTCAGCAGGCTGCCGACCCGGCCCTTGTCGGAAACCGCGGCGAGGACAAACAGCTCGGAGGCGATGTACTGGTCGCCGCGCTTCTGCGCCTCCTTGTCGGCGACGTTGAGAAGCTGGGCGAGGTCGCGCGAGATCATCACCTCGCCGGGAGTGCCCTCGACCTTCGGCAGCTTCTCGATCACTTGGGACAGGTTTTTCCTGAGCACCGAGGCATTGCCGCCCGCCTTGGCGACGAGGCCGGCGATGCCGCCGTCCTCCTGACCGAGGAGCGCCAGCAGCAAATGGTCGGGCTCGATGTACTGCTGGTCCCTTCCCAGGGCCATGCTCTGGGCCTCGGAGAGCGCCTCCTGCAGCCTGGTGGTGAACTTGTCGAATCGCATCAGATTGATCCGTTTGGTTATTTCATTACACCTGCCACGCAGATGGGGGCCCGGCGGCCCACATTCAAGGCGAAAATAGCCGTCCCGTTGCTCATACCCCGCTCCGCCCCCATCTCATGGCGATGGAACGAAAGACGCAGTTCAACCTCGTGTATCTCATTTTCGCGCTGCTCGCGATGGTGCTCGTCCAGCAGTCCTGGCAGCGCTACCAGACCGTCGAGGTGGTGCCGTACAGCGAGTTCGAGCAGTTCCTCGCCCAGGACAAGATCGCCGAGGTCACGGTCTCCGACCAGCACATCACCGGCAAGCTCAAGTCGCCCGAGAAGGGCAAGTCGATCGTCGTCGCCAACCTGGTGCCGCCCGAGATCGCCGAGCGCCTCGACAAGTACAAGGTGAAATACACGCGCGTACAGGAGAGCACGTTCTTTCGCGACCTGCTCTCCTGGATCGTTCCAGCGCTCGTCTTCTTCGGCATCTGGTTCCTCCTGGCGCGCCGCATGTCCAACCAGGGCGGCGGCGGGCTCGGCAGCTTCATGGCGATCGGCAAGAGCCGCGCCCGCATCTACGTCGAAAACAAGACCGGCGTGACCTTCAGGGACGTTGCGGGCGTCGAGGAGGCGAAGGCCGAGCTGCAGGAAGTGGTCGACTTCCTCAGGGACCCGAAGAAATACGGGCGCCTGGGCGCGCGCGTGCCCAAGGGCGTGCTGCTCGTCGGTCCGCCGGGCACCGGAAAGACGCTGCTCGCGCGCGCGGTGGCGGGCGAAGCCGGCGTGGCGTTCTTCTCGATCTCGGGCGCCGAGTTCGTCGAGATGTTCGTCGGCGTCGGCGCGGCGCGCGTGCGCGATCTCTTCGAGCAGGCGCGGCAGAAGGCGCCCGCCATCATCTTCATCGACGAGCTCGACGCGCTCGGCCGGGCGCGCGGCGCGGGCGGCATCGGCGGGCACGACGAGCGCGAGCAGACGCTGAACCAGCTCCTGGTGGAGCTCGACGGCTTCGACCCGAGCACCGGGCTGGTGCTGCTCGCCGCGACCAACCGGCCCGAGATCCTCGACCCGGCGCTGCTTCGCCCGGGGCGATTCGACCGCCGCGTCGCGGTCAACCCGCCCGACCAGCCGGGCCGGGTGAAGATTCTCCAGATCCATACGCGGAACGTGCTGCTGGCAGACGACGTCGACCTCGAGCGGATCGCCGCCTCGATCCCGGGCTCGACCGGCGCGGACATCGCGCTACTCGTCAACGAGGCGGCGCTCTCCGCGGCGCGACGCGATCACGCCAAGGTCGAGCAGCGG
>DATLUZ010000083.1:0-12059 GCA_035577785.1 Burkholderiales bacterium
CGCTGAGGATCGCGGTGATCTGCACCATGACCTGCTTTTCCATGGTCATGCCTTCCGGATACCCGACGCCGCCAAGGCTCGCCGCCGCGAATACGCCGGTGAGGAGCGTACCGATCACGCCGCCCACGCCGTGCACCGGCGTCACGTCGAGCGAATCGTCGATCCCGAGCGAGCGCTTCATCCAGCTGGTGGCGAAGAAGCAGGCGACGCCGGCGATGCCGCCGATCGCAATCGCGCCCATCGGTCCCACGAAGCCCGAGCCCGGCGTGATCGTGCCCAGGCCCGCCACCATGCCGGTGACGATGCCGAGCACCGAGGGCTTGCCGTAGCGCAGCCATTCGCAGGCGAGCCAGGCGAAGGCGCCGGTCGCCGCGCCGATGTGCGTGACCAGCATCGCCATGCCGGCCGCGCCATCCGCGGCGAGCGCGCTGCCGGCGTTGAAGCCGAACCAGCCCACCCACAGCATGCATGCGCCCGTGACCGTCATCGTCATGTTGTGCGGGGGCATCGCGGTCTCGGGGAAGCCGCGGCGCCGGCCGAGGAACAGCGCGCACACGAGCGCGGCGACGCCCGCGTTGAGGTGAACCACCGTGCCGCCGGCGAAGTCCATGATGCCCATCTTCTGCAGCCAGCCTTCGCCCCAGACCCAGTGCGCGACGGGGCAATACACGATGAGCAGCCACAGCAGGCTGAAGACCAGCATGCCGGTGAACCGCACCCGCTCGGCATAGGCGCCGACCACCAGCGCCGGCGTGATGATCGCGAAGGTGAGCTGGTACATCGCGAACACCGTTTCAGGAATGCTGCCCTTTACCGTCTTCACGTCGATGCCCGCGAGGAAGGCCTTGCCGAGGCCGCCCCACCAGTTGTTGCCGTCGCCGAATGCCACGCTGTAGCCGAGCACCACCCAGGCGAGCGTCACCACGCAGGTGATGGAGAAGCACTGCATGAGGACCGAGAGCACGTTCTTCGCGCGCACCAGGCCGGCGTAGAAGAGCGCGAGCCCGGGCAGCGTCATGAAGAGCACCAGCACCGCGGCGGTGAGCATCCATGCGGTGTTGGCGGCGTCGAGCTTGGGTGCTTCAGCTGCGAAAGCGAGGGGAACGTGGACCGCGAGAGCGAACAGCGCCAGCATTTTCTTCATTGGACTCCTCCCTGCCCGCCACTCTAACCAAAAAACCAAACCCGAAAACAGGGACGGACCACGTTTTTTTTCTTCCGACCGTTTCGGTCCTCAGCGCGCGAGGATATCCTCGGCGTGGAAGCCGAAGGCGCCGCGGCCGCGGTCGGCGAACCAGTGCCTGAGCGTCGCCGCCACGGTGCGGAAGGCGATTTCCTTCCACGGGATCGCCGCTTCGTCGTACAGGGCGACTTCGAGCGACTCCTCGCCGGCCTTGAAGTCGAGGTCGAGCAGGCGCGCGCGGTAGAAAAGATGCACCTGGTTGACGTAAGGCACCGAGATCAGCGAGAACGGCTCGCCGAGCTCGATGCGCGCTCCGGCCTCCTCGAGCGTCTCGCGGGCCGCGGCGGCGGCCGCGGTCTCCCCGTTCTCCATGAACCCGGCCGGCAGCGTCCAGTAGCCGTAGCGCGGCTCGATCGCCCGGCGGCACAGCAGCAGCCGTCCCTCGTACTCGGGCAGCGTGCCGACGACCATGAGGGGGTTCTGGTAGTGGATCATGCCGCAGGCGTCGCATATCCACCGCGGCAGGCTGTCGCCCGGCGGTACGCGGCGCGCGAGCGGCGCGGCGCAGTTAGAGCAGAATTTCATCGAGGCGCTCGATCACGCGGTCGGGCTCGAAGCCGAGCCGGTCGAGCGGCGTGCGCGCGCGGTTCACCCAGAAGACCGTGAAGCCGAACGACTTCGCGCCGAGCGCATCCCAGCAGTTCGACGACACGAAGCCGATCTTCTCCGTGGGCACGCCGAGCTTGCGAGGCGCGAGCTCGTACACCTGGGGCGCCGGCTTGTAGATCTTCAGCTCGTCCACGCTGATGACGGCATCGAGCTGCAGGCCCGAGTGCGCGACCAGGGGCTCGAGCATATCGGGCGAGCCGTTCGACAGAATGGCCGTCCTGACCGAACGCAGCGAGGACAGCGCCCTCGGCACTTCGGAGTAGGTGTCGAGCATCGTGTACTCAGCCATCAGCGCCTCCATGCGCTCCGCGGTGAGCTCCAGGCCGAGCGCCTGGCAGGCGTGGGCGAGCGCCTCGCGCGTGACGGTGGAGAAGGGCGCGTAGCGCCGCATCAGGCTTCGGAGCCACGTGTACTCGAGCTGCTTTGCGCGCCACAGCCTGGACAGCTCTTCGTGCCGGCCCGGAAAGAGCGCTTCGCAGCGCCGCCTCACCGAATGCACGTCGAAGAGCGTGCCGTACGCGTCGAACACCAAGGCTTCAAGGCGCAACGGCAGGGCTTCTCGGCTCATGTAAACTGAAATCTAAACCATGATGGACCGCTACGCCGAGCTCTACGACGGCTTTCGCTGGCAAGTCCCCGAGCACTTCAACATCGCGCAGGCGTGTTGCGGCCGGTGGGCGGCGGGCCCCTCCCGCCGCGCGCTCTACTGGGAGGACGAGTCCGGCGCGCAGGCGCAGCTCTCCTTCCAGGAAGTCCAGCTCGCTGCCAACCGCCTCTCCAACGCGCTCGCCGCCCTTGGCGTGAAACGCCGCGACCGCGTGGCGATCATCCTGCCGCAGCGCCCGGAGACCGCCGTTGCCTACATCGCCCTCTTCCAGATGGGCGCGATCGCGCTGCCGCTGTCGCACCTCTTCGGTCCCGAGGCGCTCGAGTACCGCATGCAGCACGCGGAAGCCTCGGTCGCCATCGTCGAGCCGACGACCCTTTCGAACTTGTGTGCCATCCGGGAGCGACTGCCGCACCTGCGGCACGTGATCGGTGCCGGCGGCGCCATGGACGCGAACGTCCATGCCTGGGATACGCTTCTCGCCCGTTCTTCAGATTCCTTTTATCTGGTCGACACCCGGGCGGACGACCCGGCGCTCATCATCTACACGAGCGGCACCACCGGGCCGCCGAAGGGCGCGCTCAAGGCGCACCGCGTGATGCTCGGCAACGTGCCAGGGTTCGTCCATTCGCACGACTTCTTCCCGACGGAGGGCGCTCTGTTCTGGTCGCCCGCCGACTGGGCCTGGACCGGCGGCCTTATGGACGCGCTCCTGCCGAGCTGGTTTTTTGGCGTTCCGATCGTCGGCTACCGTGGCCGCTTCGATGCCGAGAAAGCCTACTACCTGATCGAGAAGTACGGCGTGCGCAACTCCTTCCTCTTCCCGACCGCGCTCAAGCTGATGATGAAGGCCGAACCGCAACCGAAGAAGAAGCACCACTTCGCCCTTCGCTCGGTCATGAGCGCCGGCGAGTCGGTCGGCACGACGGTGATCGAATGGGCGCGCGCCGAGCTCGGCGTCACCATCAACGAGATGTTCGGCCAGACCGAGATCAACTACGTCGTCGGCAACTGCCAGGCCGCCTGGCCGGTGAAGCCCGGCTCGATCGGCCGGCCGTACCCTGGCCACCGGGTCGCGGTCATCGACGGTGAGGGCAATGAATTGAAGCGCGGCGAGTTAGGCGAAATCGCGGTGCACCGCAGCTTTCGCGGGCAGGGCGACCCGGTGTTCTTCCTCGAGTACTGGAAGAACCCGCAGGCCACGCGCGACAAGTTCGTCGGCGACTGGGCCTGCACCGGGGACCAAGGGAAGCGCGACCACGACGGCTACTTCTGGTACCAGGGCCGCTCCGACGACGTCATCAAGAGCGCGGGCTACCGCATCGGCCCGGCCGAGATCGAAACCTGCCTGGTCAAGCACCCGGCGGTGGCCAACGCCGCGGTGATCGGCAAGCCCGACGCGGTGCGCGGCTCGATCGTGAAGGCGTTCATAGTCTTGCAACCTGGCTTTTCAGGGAATGAGAATTTGGTTGAGGAAATACAGCAGCACGTGCGCGGGCGCCTCGCGCCCTACGAGTATCCGCGCGAGATCGAGTTCATCGACGCGCTGCCCATGACGACCACCGGCAAGGTGCAGCGCAAGGAACTGCGCAAAAGAGAAGAAGCGAACCTCAAAGCGTGAAGCGCATCCTGCTGATCGGCGCGGGACACGCGCATCTCACGATCCTGCGCGGGCTGAAGAAAGAGGCGCTCGCGAGCGCGCGCCTCGCCCTGGTCGCGCCGCGCGCGAGCCAGATCTACTCCGGCATGCTGCCGGGCGTGATCGCCGGCCACTACCGGCGCGACGAGGCCGAGATCGACGTCGCGCGCCTCGCCGGCGCGGTGTCGGCCGAATTCATCCAGGGCGAGGTGGTGAAGCTCGACCCGGCGCAGAAGCTGGCGCGGCTCGCCGACGGAACCGAGCTCGAGTACGACCAGGCGTCGATCAACGTCGGCGCGCTCCCGGATCGCGCCATCCCGGGCGCCCAATTCGCGCTTTCGGTGAAGCCGCACGAGGCGTTCTACGACAAACTGCTCAGTGCCAGGCTGAACCGGGTGGCAATCGCAGGCGCGGGCCTCTCCGGCGCGGAAATCGCGATGGCGCTGCGCCATCGCGGCGCGGCGGTCACACTGTACTCGGAGCAGGCCGAGCTCTGGCCGCCGCAGTTGCTCCCCGTGCTTCGCCGCGAGGGCGTGGATGTGCGTCCCGGCATGCCCGTCGAGGAGATCCAGCGCGGGCCGGTCGTCATCGTCGGCGCCTCGACCCAGGAGTTCGACCTCGTGCTCCTCGCCACCGCGGCGGCGCCTCAGGCGTGGCTGCGAAACACCGGGCTGCCGGTCGACGAGCGCGGCTTCCTGCTCGTGGACGACACGCTGAGGAGCATCGGCAACCCCGACGTATTCGCAGTGGGCGACTGCGCCACCCTGCAATCGCAGCCGCTGCCGCGCTCGGGTGTTTACTCGGTGCGCCAGGGCGAGACCCTCCTTGCCACCTTGCGGAACATGGCGCGGGGCGAGTCACCGGTCGTGTACCGGCCGCAGCAGCGCGCGCTGGTGCTTGTCTCATGCGGCCGCCGCTACGCGCTCGCGCACCGCGGCAGCTGGAGCGCGCAAGGCTGGTGGGCGTGGTGGTGGAAGAACCACGTCGACCGGAAGTGGGTTCGCTCGCTAGGGCCTGATTCGGTCTAATTCGGGCTTGTAGCCAAAGCGCTACACGGTTGTCGGGACATTTCCCAATGGCACGGCCGATGCTTGGCGCAGCTTGGACATGCTCTACCTCGTGTTCGGACACACTGCCGAGGAGCCCCCGCTGCGCGTCGGGCCGATGCCGAGCTTCAAGGTGAGAGGCGCGGAAATCGTCGATCACGCGGGCCAGGTGCTGGCACGGCACAACGGGCAGCGCTGGACGGTCAAGGAACGCGCGTTCTACCGCGTTGATTGCGACGGGCCGGTGCTGCTCAGGCTGGAGGACGCGCCGCCGGCGGGCGCGCTCGGCCCGTTCGAGCACTTCTCGCTTTTCAACGGCACCGCTTACGCGAGCCGCGACGTGTTCGCGCACTACAACGAGCACGATCATGGCTGGCACTTGCACCAAACTGACGTGCGCTGCGCCGCCATCCAGGTGACGCCGGTCTGACGCCCGGAAGAGTAGCTCAAGTTCAACCCGGTGGGCCGCGGTGGATCAGCTCCCAAAGCTTTGGCGGCGACAGCGGCAAGCTGCGCGGCTCGATGCCGAGCGGCGCGAGCGCTGCCGCCACGGCGTTCGCCACTACGCCGCCCACCGGCACGATGCCGCCCTCGCCGGCACCCTTTGCCCCCATGGGGTTGACCGGCGAAGGCGCCTCCTCGGTGACGAAGGCGCGAATGCGCGGGAAGTCAGTCGCGCTCGGCAGCAGGTAGTCGGCGAGCGAGGCAGTGAGGAACTGTCCGTGCTCATCGTACTGGAGCTGCTCCAGGAACACGCCGCCGAGGCCCTGCACCACCGCGCCGACCGCCTGCCCGGTGGCCGTAAGCGGGTTGATGATCTTGCCGATGTCCTCGACGGTGACGTAATCGATCAATTCGACCTGCCCGGTCTTCGGGTCGACCGCCACATGCGCCGCCGCGGCGCCGTACGCATACGTGTGCTTATGGTTGTGGAACGTCCCTTCGGCCGACAGCGGCCCCAAGCTCTTCAGATCGATCTCGGACAATGGAACGTCGCGCCCGGTTTTCCTGGTGATCTGCGCTCGAAGCTCCTTCGCGGCGATCTGGATGGCCGTCCCGCCCATGACCACCGAGCGCGAGTGATACGCGCCGAAGCCTTCTTTCACATGCGTGGTCGAGCCGTGGAAGATGGCGAGGCGCTCCATCGGCAGGCCGAGCGCGTCGGAGGCGATCTGCAGGCACACGGTCTCGAGGCCCTGCCCGACGCTCGCCGAGCCGACGAATACCGACACCTGGCCCTGCTCGTCGACGACGATGCGTGCGCTCTCGCGCGGGCCGGCCGCGCCGCCTTCGATGAAGCAGGTGACGCCGATACCGTGATAGCGGCCGTCGATGAGCTCGCCTTGCAGCTTCTTTTTTTCCGAGTAGCCGAATTCGTCGAGGCAGCGCTGCAGGGCTCTCTCGTAATCGCCGCTGTCGAGCTCCTCTTTCTTCTCGGGGCGGTCGAGCGTCGCGAGCGGATAAGGCATGTCCTGCGGAGCGGGCAAGTTGCGCCGCCGGAACTCCACCGGGTCTAGACCCAGGTCTTTCGCCGCCATGTCGAACAGCCGCTCGCGGAAGAAATCGGCTTCGAATCGCCCGGGACCGCGGTAAGTGCCCACCGGAGTCTTGTTAGTCAGTACCGCGAACGACTCCATGTGGATGTTGGGGATCCTGTAGGGACCCGACAGGAACTGCGCGACGTTGCGCGGCGGGATCGAGCCGTTGGCGCGCATATAGGCACCCATGTCGACCCAGGCCCGGCCGCGCAGCGCCACGATGCGCCCGTCGCGCTCGCAGGCGATCTCGATCTCGCAGTCCATCTCGCGCGAGTGGTTCGAGGCGAGCAGGTTCTCGCGCCGGTCCTCGGTCCATTTCACCGCCCGCCCGAGCTTGCGCGCGACGAACGGGATCAGGAAATCCTCCGGGTAGAACTCGCCGCGCACGCCGAAACCGCCGCCGACGTCGAACTCGAGCATTTCGATGCAGTCTTCCGGCAGATCCATGTTCTTCGCCAGCGTGCGGCGCGTGGCGAACGGCACCTTCGCCGCGCCGGCTACGGTGAGCCGGGTCTGCGCGCCGTCCCAGTGGGCGAGCAGGCCGCGCGGCTCCAGGCATACCGCGGTATGCCGCTGAACCGAGAAGCGCTCCCTGCGTACGTAGGGCGCGCTTACGTTCAGCCCGTCCCCCTTGACCGCGGTATACCGGATCGCCGTCATGCCCGCGCGGCGGTCGGTTATGGCTGGAAGCGGCTCGATGTCGAGCTCGATCGCCTCGAGCGCGTCCTCCGCCTGCGCCAGCGTGTCGGCCACGACCACGGCGAGCGGCTCGCCGACGTAGTGCACTTCGCCGTGCGCGATGACCGGCTGCTCGAATTTCTCGAGCTCGGGCAGCGGCGCGAGGCGCAGCGGGATCGTCGGCAGCGCTTCGCCGCCGCGCGAAACGTCTTCGGCGGTAAAAACCGCGCGTACCCCGGGCAGCGCCTTCGCTTCGTGCGTGTTCAAAGAGACGATCTTTCCGTGCGCAACGGGGCTGCGCAGGATCGCGGCGTGCAGCATGCCGTCGCGGTGCAGGTCATCCACGTACTGCCCGCGCCCCCTGAGGAGCCGCAGGTCTTCGACTCTTTCAATTGGTTTGCCTACCAACCGAAAATCAGGGACAGACCCCATTTAATTCTCCTGGTAGGCGACGCGCGCTTCGTAGACGGCTTCGACGATGGGGATATAGCCGGTGCAGCGGCAGAGGTTGCCCGAGAGGACCTCGCGGATGCGCGCCTTGTCTGCGTTCGGCTCCTCGGTGAGGAGCGCATGCGCCGTGGTCAGCATGCCGGGCGTGCAGAAGCCGCACTGGAGCGCGTGGTGCTTGCGAAAGGCGGCCTGGAGCGGCGAGAGCGCGTCAGCGCTCGACAGGCCTTCCACGGTGGTGACGCGCGCGCCGTCAGCTTGCAGCGCGAGCATCAGGCAGGAGCGCACCGCATCTCCGTCCACGATGACGGTGCACGCGCCGCACACGCCGTGCTCGCAGCCGACGTGCGTTCCCGTTTGCAGCAAGTGATGGCGCAGGCAGTCGGCGAGCGTGGTGCGCTCGGGAACGTCGACCGACACCGGATTGCCATTCAGTTCAAAGCTGAGCTTCATTGCTCGATCTTGATCTTCGCCGTGGCGACGAGGTGGCGCCACTTTTCCGTGTCCTTCTGCACGAAGGCGCTGAACTGCGCCGGCTCGTTCGCCACCGGCGTGGCGCCGAACTCCTTCATGCGCAGCGCGACATCGGGCAGCGCGAGGATTCGTTTGGTCTCCTTCTGGACCGCTGCGGTCACTTCCGCCGGAGTGCGCGCCGGGGCAAAGATGCCGACCCACGCCGTGGCCTCGAAGCCGGGCAGGACCTCGGCGATCGCCGGGACATCGGGCAGGGCCGCATTGCGCTCCGTGCTCGCCACGCCGAGCGCGCGCATCCTCCCCGCCTGGATGAACGGCATCACGCCGGTGATCTGGTCGAACGCGAATGCCACGTGCCCGGCCATCAGGTCGTTCAGCAGCGGCCCGGTGCCCTTGTACGGGATGTGATTGATGTCGGTCTGCGTCATGAGCTTGAAGAGCTCGCCCGTGAGATGCGTCGAGCTGCCGGCGCCGGAGCTGCCGAAGTTGTATTTGCCCGGGTTTTTCTTCAGAACGGCGATCAACTCGGGGAGCGAGCCCGCGGTCGATGGATGCGCGACCAGCACGTTGGGGAAAGTGGCCACCAGCGTGACCGCGGCAAAGTCGGTGAGGTTGTTGTATGGCAGTTTCGGGTTGACCGCCGGGTTCACCGCGTGCGTCGAAGTCGTCCCCATGAGGATGGTGTAGCCGTCGGGCGGCGCCTTCGCGACCGCGTCGGAGCCGATCGCGCCCGCCGCGCCGGCGCGGTTCTCGACCACGACCGCCTGCGCCCAGGTCTCGCCCATCTTCTGCGCCAGCACCCGCGCGATGATGTCGGTCGCCCCACCTGGCGGAAACGGCACGACGAAGTGCACCGGCCGCGATGGATAGGCCTGTGCGAACACCTCGGCCGATAGGGCCAATCCCGTCAAAAGAAACGCCACGAGGCGCATTAGCTCTCTCTCCCTAAAGCGCGTTCCAGCAACGTCCCGACGAGCGAGCGCCGGTAGGCGGCGCTCGCGTGCAGGTCACCTGGCGGATCGACCGCCTTCTCCGCCGCGGCTGCCGCTTCCCGAATTACGCCCGCATCCACCATGCGGCCGTTCAAAGCCGATTCGGCCTCGGGAATCCGATGCGGGCGAGGGCACGCGCCGATCACGCCTATATGGGCGTTGCAGGCCCGTCCATCGGCGTCCAGATCGTAGAACGCCGCGATGCCGGCATACGCGAAGTCGCCGCGGCGCGGCGAAAGCTCCTGGAAACCCCAGCGCCGGCCCGCCGGCCACGCCGGGAAGCGGACCTCGACGATGAGCTCGTCGTCGCCGAGCACGGTGGACAGCGGGCCTACGAAGAACTCGTCCGCACTTACGCGGCGCGCTCCTGCTTTCCCCCGGACATGAATCTCGGCGTCGCAGGTGACCGCGATGCCGGGCAGCTCGGCGGCCGGATCGGCGTGGGCGAGGCTGCCGCCCACGGTGCCGCGGTTGCGGATCTGGTAATGCGCGACATGCTCAATCGCCGCGGCGAGGAGCGGCTGAGAGCGCTTCAGTTGATGGCTGTCCAGGATGTCGCGCCAACGCACTCGTGCGCCCAGGACCGTGAAGTCCTTTCCGAGCTCCATGCGCTCGAGGCCCGCTACTTTCCCAAGGTCGACCAGCAGCGGCGGCGCCGCCAGGCGGAAGGCCATGGTGGGAATGAGGCTCTGGCCGCCGGCGAGCGCCTTGGCGCCGCTTCGCGAAGCGAGCAGCTCGATCGCCTCGTCGAGCGTGCGGGGCGCGGCGTATTCGAACTTGGGCAGCTTCACCGCTATTCCGGCCGGATGTTGGCGGTCCTCACCACCTTCGTCCAGCGCTCGATGTCGCTGTGCTGGTACGCGGCCAGCTCCTCGGGCGTGCTGCCGATCGGCGTCGTGCCGAGTCCCTTGAGCCGCTCGCGCAGGTCGGTCGCGGTCACGGCCTGGTGGATCGCGCTCGAGAGCTTGCCGGTGACCTCTGCCGGGATACCCGCCGGCCCGAAGATCGCGTACCACGAAGTCACCTCGAAGCCCGGGTATCCCGCTTCGGCGACGGTGGGCAGGTCGATGCCCGGCACGCGCTGCGCGGTCGCCGTCGCCAGAGCCTTCAGCTTGCCGGACTTCACGTGAGGCTCGGCCGCGGTGTACTCGACCGAAACGAAATCGAGGTTGCCGCCCATGAGGTCCGCCAGCGCCGGGCCCGATCCCTTGTACGGCACATGGACGGCTTGGATGCCGGTCAGCGACTTGAACAGCTCCGCCGCGAGGTGATGCGGCGAGCCGTTGCCGGCCGAGCCATAGTTCAGCGGCCGGCTCTTCCCCAGGCGCACGAGGTCCTGCACCGAGTTCACGCCCAAGCGCGGATTCACCACCAGCGCGTGCGGGATGGTGGCGACCAGGCTGATCGGCGTGAAGTCCTTGACCGCGTCGTAGGGCAGGCTCTTCGGGTTGAAAGCCGGATTGATGCCGTGGGTGGTGGTCGCGCCGAGCAGGATGGTGTAGCCGTCGGGTGCCGAGCGCGCCACCGCTTCAGAGCCGATGGCGCCGGAAGCGCCCGCCCGGTTCTCCACCACCACCGGCTGGCCGACGCTTTCCGAGAGCTTGGCTCCCACGCCGCGTGCGATGAGGTCGAGCGCGCCGCCGGGGGCGAACGGGGCGATGAGGCGAATCGGTTTACTCGGAAACGACTGGCCGGCGGAGGCTGCGCAGATCGACCACAGCACGACGGCAAGAAGCGAGCGCATCAACGATCCTTCAGGTGAGCATCGCGCCGCTTGTAGAGCGCTTCATCCGCGTAGCCCATCGCCTCCGGCCGCGCCTTTCCGAGCATGACCTGGAAATACACCGGCTCCAGGCTCTCGTTCACATAACCGTGGATCACGCCCGGCGGGCAGGCGATGCACTCCCAGGGCCCTAGGCGGATATCGAGCCGCCGGCCGCTCTCGTCCTGGATGAAGGCAGTGAGATAGCCCTGCAGGACGAAAAAGCATTCCTCCACCTCGTGCGTGTGCGCCGCGTTTCCCTGGCCCGGCTCGACGTACATGATCGAGAGCGTAAACGCGCGCGGCGGAATCACCGCGGCGTCGGCGTGCTTGCCCGAGCCGCCCGCGCCGATGAAGCGGTGCTGCGCGCGCTTGTAGCCCTCGAGCTTCGCGTCCTCGAATGCAGCCCAGTCGGCCTTGCGCTCGCGAAACCTCGCCACATAGCGCGCGGCAATGTCCTCGAGCGTTGCGCCGACGAGCTCCGGCGGCCGGGGATGGCGGGCGACGCTGGCAGAGGCGCTCATGGGATTCCTTTCATCCGGCTTGGCATCGGCGGAGTTTGACATACCGCAGGGAAGATTTTGCTTCGTTCAACGCGACGGTAGAGGTGCGCTATCGGGCCCGCGAAATCGATAAGCGCGGGCATGTGAAGTACTTATACTGGCACCCCGGACACGAATCGAACGTGCGACCTGCCCCTTAGGAGGGGGCTGCTCTATCCACTGAGCTACCGGGGCGTGGGTTTGACTGGTGCCGCCATTTTACCCTTGAGGTTTTTGCTTTGATTTTCCTCAGACGTTTAATGCTGCTTGCGCTGGCGCCGTTTTCCGTATGGGGCCAGACGCAGACCTGGGGCTGGGACGACGGCACGGTGCCGTACGTGCAGACGCCGATGGAGATCGTCGGGCGCATGCTGCGCATGGCCGAGGTGAAGAGCGGCGACCGCGTGATCGACCTCGGCTCGGGCGACGGGCGCATCGTGATCGAGGCGGCGAAGCGCGGCGCCACGGGCCTGGGCGTGGAC
>DATLUZ010000084.1:0-10486 GCA_035577785.1 Burkholderiales bacterium
GCCGGCGTCGCTCGCGGCGAGGTTCATGCGCACGCCGCGGCGGCGCACCGCCCGCACCTGCACGCCGCCGAGGCGCAAGTCGGCGAGCGCCCGGCCTACGGCGTGGGCCTGCGCATCGAGCGTGATCGAATGCAGCCGCGCCGGGGCTTCCTGCGCGTGCTGCCCGTCGCTTTCGCCGCGGAAAAGCCCCCGCAAGAGCTCGTAGTGCTCCTCGCGCACCTGGGCCACGCGGCGCATCACCCGGCTGAGCGGCATGCCGAGCCAGACGAGGGTATGCGAGGCGAGCATCACGCCGGATTCGAAGGCCTCGGGCACGACTTCCGAGGCGCCGGCCGCGCTCAGCCGCTCGATGTCGGCCTCGTCGCGCGCCCGCACGACGACCGGCACGCGCGCGTTGAGCTCGTGCACATGCGCGAGCACGCGCACGGCCGCGTTCGCGTCGGCGAAGGTGATCACCAGCGCCGCCGCGCGCGCGATGCCGGCGGCGACGAGCGCCTCGCGCCGCGCGCTGTCGGCGAATACCACCGTGTCGCCGGCGGCGGCGGCCTCGCGCACCCGCTCCGGGTCGAGGTCGAGCGCCACGTAGCGCACGCCCTCCGCCGCGAGCAGCCGCGCGAGGCGCTGCCCGTTGCGCCCGTAGCCGAGGATGATGACGTGGCGCTCCGCCTCGATCGACTGCACCGCGACCTGGTGCAGCGCAAGCGAGCGCAGCATCCACTCGGAGCGCGACAGCCGCATCACGATGCGGTCGCTCGCCTGGATCAGGAACGGCGTCGCGAGCATCGACAGGATCATCGCCGCGAGCAGCACCTGCAGGAAGCGCTCGGGCACGACGCCCGCGGCGCTGGTGAGCGCGAGCAGCACGAAGCCGAACTCGCCGGCCTGCGCGGCCGCGAGGCCGACGCGCAGCGCCGTGCCGGGCGCCGCGCCGAAGGCACGCGACAGCGCCGCGATCAGCGCGAACTTTCCCGCCATGAGCGCGGCGAAGAGCGCCACCACGTAAACGAGCTCGCGCAGCACGAGCGGCAGGTTGAGCAGCATCCCGACCGTGACGAAGAAGAGCCCCAGCAGCACGTCGCGGAACGGCTTGATGTCCTCCTCGACCTGGAAGCGGTACTCGGTCTCCGAGATCAGCATCCCGGCGAGGAAGGCGCCGAGCACCATCGAGAGCCCGGCGAGCGACGTGAGGTACGCCATCACCAGGATCACGAGCAGCACGTTCAGCACGAAGAGCTCGTTCGAGCGCCGGCGCGCCACCACGCCGAGCCAGCCGCGCATGAGGCGCGGCCCGGCGACGATCACGATGGCGAGCGCCGCGACCGCCTTGCCGAGCGCGATGGCGAGCGCCGCGCCGAGCTCGCCGCCCGGCTGCCCGAGCGCCGGCACGATCACGAGCAGGGGCACCACCGCGAGGTCCTGGAACAAGAGCACGCCGATGATCTCGCGGCCGTGCGGCGAATCGAGCTCCATGCGCTCGGCGAGCATCTTCGACACGATCGCGGTCGACGACATCGCCACGATGCCTCCGAGCGCGAGCCCGGCCTGCCATCCCCAGCCGGCGAGCGCGGCGGCCGCCATCACGATCGCGACCGTCGATGCGACCTGCGCGAGGCCCAGGCCGAACACCACGCGGCGCATCGCCAGCAGCCGCGACAGGCTGAACTCCAGGCCGATCGAGAACATCAGGAACACCACGCCGATCTGCGCGAGCAGGCGCGTGTCCTCGCGCTCCGGCGACATCAGGTGCAGCGCGTACGGTCCGAGCGCGAGCCCGGTGACGAGATAGCCGATCATCGCCGGCAGACGCAGGCTCCTGCAGGCGACGACCGCCACCACCGCGCAGGCGAGCACGATCAGCACCGCTTGCAGGGAAACGGCGGCAGGGTCCATGGGCTATACTCAGCGCGCATGATAAGGGCAGCTTCGAAGACGCGGCACGGCCAGTCGGCGGGCCGCGGAGAAACGGCGCTCGAGCTGGCGCGGCGCGTGCTCGCGATCGAGGCCGACGCGGTGCGCGCGCTCATCGAGCGCGTCGACGAGCGCTTCCTTGCCGCGGTTTCGCTCATCCTCGAGCGGCGCGGCCGCGTGGTGGTGAGCGGCATCGGCAAGTCCGGTCACATCGCGCGCAAGATCGCCTCGACGCTCGCCTCGACCGGCACGCCGGCGGTGTTCCTGCATCCCGCCGAGGCGCTGCACGGCGACCTCGGCATGATCGAGGCCGGCGACGTGTTCGTCGCCATCTCGCATTCGGGCGAGAGCGAGGAGCTCCTCAACATCATCCCGCAGGTGAAGCGCCGCGGCGCCAGGCTGATCGCGCTCACCGGCCGGCGCGACTCCACGCTGGCGAAGGAAGCGGACGTGCTGCTCGACGCCGGCGTGGCGCAGGAAGCCTGCCCGCACAATCTCGCGCCCACCGCGAGCACCACCGCCGCGCTCGCCCTCGGCGATGCGCTCGCCGTGGCGCTGCTCGACGCGCGCGGCTTCTCGGCCGACGACTTCGCGCGCTCGCACCCCGGCGGCGCGCTCGGCCGGCGCCTGCTCACGCACGTGAGCGATGTCATGCGCAGCGGCGCGGACCTGCCGGTGGTGCCCGAGGACGCGAGCTTCAAGCAGGCCCTGCTCGAGATTTCGCGCGGCCGCATGGGCATGACGGCCGTGCTCGACGCCGAGAGCCGCGTACGCGGCATCTTCACCGACGGCGACCTGCGCCGCTCGCTCGAGAAGGGCGTCGACCTCGAGCGCACGCGGATCACCGACGTGATGACGCCCGGGCCGCGCACCATCCGGCCCGAGGCGCTGGCGGTCGAGGCCGTGCAGATCATGGAGCGCCACAAGGTGAACCAGCTCCTGGTGGTCGACGGGGACGGGCGCCTCGCGGGGGCGCTCAACATGCACGACCTCTTCCGCGCCAAGGTCATCTAGCGCCCCAGGGCATGCCGATCTCCGCTCCCGACGCGCTGGAACGGGCCCGGCGCGTGCGGCTCATGATTTTCGACGTCGACGGGGTGCTCACCGACGGCCGACTCTGGTACGGTGCCGGCGGGGAGGAGCTCAAGGTGTTTCATTCCTTCGACGGGCACGGGATGAAGATGCTCGCGGCGAGCGGCGTCGCCTGCGCCGTGCTCTCGGGCCGGCGCTCGGGCGCGGTGGCGGCCCGCTGCGGCGAGCTCGGCGTGGCGCACGTCCTGCAGGGCATCGACGACAAGCTTCCGGCCTTTGAAAAATTGCGCACCAGTCTCGCGCTGTCCGCGCAGGACTGCGGTTTCATGGGCGACGAGGTCGTGGACCTGCCGGTGCTCGAGCGCTGCGGCTTCGCCTGCGCGCCGCCCGAGGCGCGCGAGGCGGTGCTTGCGCGCGTGCACTATGTTGCCGCGGCGGCCGCGGGCCGCGGCGCGGCGCGCGAGGTGTGCGAGTTCGTGATGCGCGCCCAGGGCACGCTCGAGCGCGCGCTGCAGGGACGCCTCGCATGAGATTCAGCACGACGCGGCTTTTCCCGCTCGCGCTGATGCTCTCGCTTGCGCTGCTCACGTTCTACCTCGACCGCATCGTGAGCGAGGACGAGGCCGCGCCGACCAAGCGCCGCCACGACCCCGACTACATCATCACCGACTTCACCAGCACGACCTACGACCGCGAAGGCCGGCCGCTCAGCCTGTTGTCGGCGGCGCGCATGCTGCACTATCCCGACGACGACACCACGGAGCTGTCCGCGCCGCACATGCTGCAGACGCGCCCCGCCGAGCCGCGCATGTCCGTGACCGCCGAGCGCGGCGCGGTATCGGCCGACGGCGAGGAGATCTTCCTCTACGACAACGTCGTCCTGGTGCGCGAGGCGGACGGCGAGCGCCCGGAGGCGCGGCTCACCACGAGCTTCCTGCACGTGCTGCGCGAGCGCGCGCTCGTGCGCACCGACCGGGAGGTGACGATCGTCGAGGACTCGCGCTCCCTCACCGGCCGCGGCATGGAATACGATGCCGAGTCGCGCGTGTTCAACCTGATGGCGGACGTCCGCGGACGCTTCGAGCCGAAGAAATGACGCGCGGGATTTTCATTGTATTTCTGATTGCTGTTTTGCCCGCGTGGGCCGAGAAGGCAGATCGCGACAAGCCCACCCAGATCGAGGCGAACCGCATGAGCGCGGACGACGTCAAGCGCATGACGATCTTCGAGGGCAACGTGATCCTGACCAAGGGGACAGTCGCGGTGCGCGCCGAGCGCATCATCGTGCGCCAGGACGCCGAGGGCTACCAGCTCACCAGCGCCACCGGCGCGCCGGTGCGCTTCAAGCAGAAGCTGGACCCGAAGGAAGGCGAGAAGGAGGGCCAGTGGATGGACGGCGAGGCGTTGCGCGTCGAGATCGACGAGCGCAAGCAGACCCTTGAGCTGTTCGACAACGCGCGCGTCAACCGCGGCGGCGACCAGGTGACCGGCGCCTACATCTTCGTCGACCAGCGCTCGGATTTTTACCAGGTGACCACCGGCAAGGGGGGCAAGGAACCGGGCCGGGTCACCATGACCATGCAGCCCAGCAAGGGCGCCGGCGTCAGCAAGGACGGGAAGAAATGACGGACCGGCGACGGACCCCGTCTTTCCTGGAAGCGCGTTGAGCCAGCTGCGCTCGCAGAGCCTGCGCAAGCGCTACAAGTCCCGCACCGTGGTGCAGGACGTTTCGCTCGAGGTCACGAGCGGCGAAGTCGTCGGCCTGCTCGGCCCCAACGGCGCCGGCAAGACGACCTGCTTCTACATGATCGTGGGGCTCGTGCCGGTCGACGCGGGCTCGATCCACCTCGACGGCAACGAGCTCACGCATCTGCCGATCCACCGGCGCGCGCGCCTGGGCATCTCCTACCTGCCGCAGGAGAACTCGGTGTTTCGACGCCTCTCGGTGGAGGAGAACGTGCAGGCGATCCTCGAGCTGCAGGGCCTGCCGCAGGCCGACATCGAGGCGCGCCTGGTGGAGCTGCTGAAGGACCTGAACATCGCGCACCTGCGCAAGCACACCGCGATCTCGTTGTCGGGGGGCGAGCGGCGCAGGCTGGAGATCGCGCGCGCGCTCGGCACGCGTCCGGCGTTCATCCTGCTCGACGAGCCCTTCGCCGGCGTCGACCCGATCGCGGTGCTCGACATCCAGCGCATCATAAGGTTCCTCAAGGAGCGCGGCATCGGCGTGCTCATAACAGACCATAACGTCCGGGAAACGCTCGGCATCTGCGATCGCGCGTACATTATCAATGAAGGCGCGGTGCTCGCCTCGGGCCATCCGGAGGAGATTGTTTATAATGACAACGTGCGCCGGGTGTATCTGGGAGAGAACTTCCGGATGTAGCTCGATCGTCGCTTTGTAACCTTCGGCCCGGCAATCTGCGCATCTCGATGAAGCCCTCGCTGCAGTTTCGCCTATCCCAGCACCTCACGCTGACGCCGCAGCTCCAGCAGTCGATCCGGCTGCTGCAGCTCTCCACGGTCGAGCTCAACCAGGAGATCGACCGCATCCTCATGGAGAACCCGGCGCTCGAGCGCGAGGACGCGGAAGGCGGCGAGCACGAAGCGGCGGCCCCCGTTACCCCTGTTTCATCCAGCAGCAGCGCGCCCACCGAGCCGGCTCCCGCCGAGACCGACTGGTCGGCCGACATTGCCTCGAGCTGGCGCGGCGCGCCCGAGGACGAGGAGGACGGCGACCGCAGCTTCGGCACGCCCGACACGCCGACGCTGCGCGACCACCTGCTCTCCCAGCTCACGCTGACGAAGCTCGACGAGCGCGACCGCGCCTTCGTCATGGTGCTGATCGACGCGCTGGACGAGGACGGCTACATGACGCAGCCGCTCGAGGAGATCGCGGCGCTGCTGCCGCCCGAGGCCGAGGCCGGGATGGAGGAGCTCGCCATCGCGCTGCGCCACCTGCAGCACTTCGAGCCCGCCGGCGTCGGTGCGCGCTCCCCGGGCGAATGCCTTTGTCTTCAACTAAAAATACTGGAACATGATGCAGTGCAAGGCTTGGCGCTCGAGATCGCCGAAAAGCACCTCGATCTCCTCGCGAGCCGCGACTACACGCGGCTGAAGAACGTCACCGGCGCGGGCGAGGAGACGCTGCGTGCGGCGCAGCGCCTGATCCAGAGCCTGAACCCGCGGCCGGGCGCGTCCTTCGCCAAGGTCGAGGCGCGCTACGTGATCCCGGACGTCATCGTGAAGAAGGTGCGCAACGTCTGGCGCGCCAGCCTCAACCCGGACGCCATGCCGCGCCTGCGCATCAACCGCCTGTACGCCGAGCTCGCCGCGGGCGCCCGCGCCGGCGGCGCCGGCATCTCGTCGCAGCTGCAGGAGGCGCGCTGGCTGATCAAGAACGTGCAGCAGCGCTTCGACACCATCCTGCGCGTGTCGCAGGCGATCGTCGAGCGCCAGCGCCACTTCCTCGAGCACGGCGAGGTGGCGATGCGCCCCCTGGTGCTGCGTGAGATTGCCCAAACGCTCAGCCTGCACGAGAGCACCATCTCGCGGGTCACGACGCAGAAGTTCATGGCGACCCCGCGCGGCACCTTCGAGCTCAAGTATTTCTTCGGCAGCCACGTCGCCACCGAGGCGGGCGGCGCCGCCTCGTCGACCGCGATCCGCGCGCTCATCAAGCAGCTCGTGTCCGCGGAAGACGCCAAGGCCCCGCTCTCCGACGCGCGCATCTCGCAGATCCTCGGTGAGCAGGGCATCGTGGTGGCCCGGCGGACTATTGCCAAGTACCGCGAGTCGCTGCAAATTCCTCCCGTCAACCAGCGCAAAGCTCTGTAGAGACGAACGCTCGATGAAGCCGAGCGCTAACAGCAAGGAGACGCGATGAACCTTAGCGTGAGCGGCCACCATCTCGACGTGACCCCCGCGATCCGAACCTACGTCCAATCCAAGCTGGAGCGGGTGACGCGGCACTTCGACCACGTGATCGACGCCCATGTCATCCTCACCGTGGACAAGCTGCGGCAGAAGGCCGAAGTGACGCTGCACGTGCGCGGCAAGGACCTGCACTGCGAGTGCGAGGACGCCGACCTCTACGCCGCCATCGATCTCCTCGCCGACAAGCTCGACCGCCAGGTGCTGCGCTACAAGGACAAGCGCTACGACAAAAGAGCATGACAAGAGGTATGATGCCCCGCCCTCACGAGCCATGACCCTGGTCGCCAAGCTTCTGAACCCCGCCGACGTGGTCCTCGACATGCAGGTGTCGAGCAAGAAGCGCCTGTTCGAGCAGGTGGGGCTTCTCTTCGAGAACCAGCACGCGATCGCACGCAGCGTGGTGTTCGACAGCCTGTTCGCGCGCGAGCGCCTCGGGTCCACCGGCCTCGGCCAGGGCGTCGCCATCCCGCACGGGCGCATCAAGGGGCTGAAGGAGGCCCTGGGGGCGTTCATCCGCGTCGCCCAGCCGGTGCCGTTCGACGCGCCCGACGGCAACGCCGTGACGCTGGTGTTCGTGCTCCTGGTGCCCGAGAAGGCGACCGAGAAGCACCTGCAGATCCTCTCCGAGCTCGCGCAGATGTTCAGCGACAAGGTGCTGCGCGAAGCCATGACCCGGGCGCCCGATGCGGCGGCCCTGCACCAGCTCGTCACTGCTTGGCAGCCGGATGCTGCAGGTCAACGTCGCGCGGCTGCATGACGATACGCGCGAGGCGCTGGCGCTCGCCTGGATAGCAGGCCGCGAGGGCGGCACTGCCGTACGTCGTGAGGCGGCGCAGGCCGCCTCGGTCATCGGCCACCTCAACCTCACCCATCCCAACAGCATCCAGGTCATCGGCGCGTACGAGGCCGGCACGCTCGGCGCGCACGTGGCGCGCCTGTTCGAGGCCCATCCCGCCGCGGTCATCGTCGCCGACGGGGTGAGCCCGCCGCAGGCCCTGATCGAAATCGCCGCGCGTACCCACACTCCGCTTTTCGCCTCGCCGCTGCCGGCGCCGCGCGTCATCGAGGTGCTCGCGCGCTACCTCGCGAAAGCGCTCGCCGAGACCACCGAGCGGCACGGCGTGCTGATGGACGTCCTCGGCCTCGGCGTGCTCATCACCGGAGAATCGGGCGTGGGCAAGAGCGAGCTCGGGCTCGAGCTCATCAGCCGCGGCCACGGCCTGGTCGCCGACGACGTGGTGGAGATCTCGCGCATCGCGGTGAACACCCTCGAGGGGCGCTGCCCGCCGATGCTCAAGGATTTCCTCGAGGTGCGCGGCCTCGGGCTCCTCAACATCCGCACCATCTTCGGCGAGACCGCGGTGCGGCGGAAGATGAAGCTGCGCCTGGTCGCGCACCTGGAGCGCCAGGCGATCGGGCGTGACCCGACCGAGCGCCTGCCGCTCGCGGCGCTGTCGGAGGACATCCTCGGCGTGACCGTCGGCAAGGTCATCATCCCGGTCGCAGCCGGGCGCAACCTCGCCGTGCTCGTGGAGGCGGCGGTGCGCAACCAGATCCTCAAGCTGCGTGGCATCGACTCGATGGCCGAATTCGTCGCGCGCCAGAGCGCGGAGCTGCAGCAGCTCCCGGACGACGACGACCTTTAATGCAGCTTATTCTCGTCAGCGGTCTCTCC
This sequence comes from Burkholderiales bacterium, assembly GCA_035577785.1. Classification (GTDB taxonomy): domain Bacteria; phylum Pseudomonadota; class Gammaproteobacteria; order Burkholderiales; family SG8-39; genus SCGC-AG-212-J23. Next base: position 8,552 of record DATLUZ010000084.1, read on the forward strand.
GGGTCGGGCAAGAGCATTGCGCTGCACGTTCTCGAGGACGCCGGCTACTACTGCGTCGACAACCTGCCGGCGACGCTGCTCCTCGAGGTCGCGGATTTCATGACCGTGTCCGGCCAGGAGAAAGCCGCGATCAGCGTCGACGCGCGCAGCGCCGCGCTCGCGTCGTTGCCGGCGCACATCGAAGCGCTCAAAGGCCGCGGCGTCGACTGCCGGGTACTGTACCTGGAGGCGAGCACGCCCACGCTGCTGCGCCGCTTCTCGGAAACGCGCCGCAAGCACCCGCTCCTCGGCACCGACCTTTCCCTGCCCGAGGCGATCGAGCACGAGCGCAGCCTGCTCGCGAGCGTCGCTGCGCTCGGGCAGCGCATCGACACCAGCGACCTGCAGGCGCGCGTGCTGCAGAACTGGATCCGCGACCTCCTCGGCATCGGGTCCGGCGCGCTGACGCTGCTCTTCGAGTCCTTCGCCTACCGCGACGGCATCCCGCTCGACGCCGACTGGGTGCTCGACGCGCGCATGCTGCCCAACCCGCATTACGACCCGCAGCTTCGCCCCTTCACGGGACGCGACCTCCAGGTGATCGAGGTCCTCGGACGCGACCCCGCGGTCGTGCGCTGGCTCGACGACGTGCGCGGCCTCCTCGCGCGCTGGCTGCCGGAGATCGTGCGCGAGAACCGCAGCTCGGTCACCGTGGCGATCGGCTGCACCGGCGGGCGCCACCGCTCGGTGTACCTCGTCGAGCGCCTGGCCGACAGCTTCCGCAGGGACTGGAGCGTGCTGGTGCGCCATCGCGGCCTCGCGCGCGAAGAGGTCGTGTGACCGCGCAGTTGACCGAGCTTCCGCTGTTCCCGCTCAACACGGTGCTCTTTCCGGGTGGCCGGCTGCCGCTGCGCATCTTCGAGCAGCGCTACATGGACATGGCGAAGGCGTGCCTGCGCGACCAATCGCCCTTTGGCGTGTGCCTCATCCGCGAGGGCCGCGAGGTCGGCGCGCCCGCGATTCCCGCCGACGTCGGCACCCTCGCCCGCATCGGCACCTGGGACATGCCGCAGCTCGGCGTCCTGCACATCACCGCGCTCGGCGAGCAGCGCTTCCGCATCCTCGAGCGCCGCGTCGAGCCGAACGGCCTCGCTCGCGCTTCCATCCAGATGATGGATGAAGAAATGGACGTCGCCATTCCCGCAAATTGTTCGGGCTGCGTGAAGCTCCTCGAGCAGGTGATCCAGCAGCAGTCGGCCCTCTTCGAGCCGCCGCACCGCCTCGATTCCGCCGCCTGGGTCAGCGCGCGCCTCACCGAGCTTCTCCCGCTGCCGCTTCCCGCGAAGCAGGAGCTCCTCGAGCTCGACAACGCCCGCACGCGCATCGAGCGCCTGAACGAACTGCTGCGTCCGCCAGCCGGCCTCTAGGCCAAGCCCCTACTTGGAAGCGTCGTCCCGCGGCGGCAGCTGGAAGTACTTGAAGTCCCCATTCGCGATCCATTCCCGCAGCGAATAGAGCACGCCAAGCTCGTCGTTGGAATCGCGCCAGGTAGCCACCAGCGCGAGGAGAAGGCGATCGGCGCCAAGATTGCTCAGCGCGCTGTGAATCTCGGATCGAGGTTTGCTCGAAATCCGTTTCGCTTCAGCACGGCTCGCGCCCAGGCCGACCGCTGCCCGTGCAAGCTCCGCGCGGATTGCATAGTCGAGCTTCATGGCCGGAGCACCCGCAGGCGCCGTGCCGGCTCAACTAATATTCCGTTCTTTCCTTATTCGAGTTTCAGGCCGCCGCTAGCGGGCACTGCGAGCGGCTGTGGCCACTACAGCGCGCCGTGGCGCACACGGTAGCCACCTCGCATCGGTCAACAAGAAATCCTTCGCGAGGATATTCATCTCGCCGCCTGGCGCGCGGCTGCGAACGACCTGAAGCCCGACGAAATCCGCACGAAGCTCACGCAGG
>DATLUZ010000085.1:0-2543 GCA_035577785.1 Burkholderiales bacterium
GCAGCAGCGTTTTACCGCGCTCCAGTCGGGCGAGGTCGACATCCTCGCGCGCAACACCACCTGGACGCTGACGCGCGACACGAGCCTCGGGCTCAACTTCGCCGGCGTCAACTACTACGACGGCCAGGGCTTCATGGTCCATCGCAAGCTGAACGTGAAGAGCGTGAAGGAGCTGAACGGCGCCACCGTGTGCGTGCAGCCGGGAACGACCAACGAGCTCAACCTCGCGGACTACTTTCGCGCCAACGGCATGAAGTTCAGGCCGGTGGTGATCGAGAAGCTCGAAGAGGTCCTGAATGCCTACTTCGTCGGCCGCTGCGACGCCTTCACCACCGACCACTCCGGCCTGGTCGCGCTGCGCGGCTCTCGCGTACCGAAGCCGGAGGATCACGTCGTGCTGCCGGAGATCATCTCGAAGGAGCCGCTCGGCCCCGCGGTACGCCACGGCGACGACCGCTGGTTCGACGTGGTGAAGTGGTCGCTCTTCGCCATGATCGAGGCCGAGGAGCTCGGCCTCACCTCGAAGAACATCGAGGAACAGGCGAAGGGCGCCGGGCCCTCGGTCCAGCGCTTCATCGGCGCCGCGGGCGAGCTCGGAAGCATGCTCGGCCTCGACAACCGCTGGGCGTTCAACATCGTGAAGCAGGTCGGCAACTACGGCGAGAGCTTCGACGCCAACCTCAAGCCGCTCGGCTTCGAGCGTGGTCTGAACCGTTTATGGACGCAGGGCGGCCTTATGTACGCCCCACCGATACGATGATTCTGAAAAAGTTCTTGACCTGTTTCCTGGCAGTTGCGAGTTTCGCCGCTGCTGCCCAAAGCTACCCGGCAAAACCGGTGCGCATCATCGTGCCGTTCGCGCCGGGCGGCGGAACCGACTTCATCGCGCGCTTCATGGCGCAGCGCCTCTCGGCCAACCTCGGGCAGCAGTTCGTGGTCGAGAACCGCGCCGGCGCCGGAAGCACGATCGGTACGGAGGCCGGGCTCAAGTCGCCGCCGGACGGCTACACGCTAACGATCGTGTCGAACAGCTATGCGGCGAACGCGAGCCTCTACAAGCTGCGTTTCGACCCGATCGCCGACATGACGCCGGTGATCCAGATCTCCAGCGGGCCGTACATGGTGGTCGTGCATCCCTCGCTTCCGGTGAAGAATCTGCGTGAGCTCGTCGCGCTCGCGAAGGCCGAGCCCGGCCGTGTGTTCTTCGCTTCTTCGGGGCAGGGCAGCATCAACCATCTCGCCACCGAGCTCCTCGCCAGCATGGCCGGGTTCAAGCTGAATCACGTGCCTTACAAGGGCACCGGCCCGGCGCTCGCCGACACGCTCGGCGGGCAGACCAATGCCACGCTCGGCAGCACCGCCTCCACGCTGCCGCACGTGCGCGCCGGGCGCCTGCGCGCACTCGCAGTGACGACAACGAAGCGCATGGCCTCCGAGCCCGAGATTCCCACCGTAGCCGAAGCCGGCGTTCCGGGCTACGAGACCGTGCTTTGGCACGGACTGATCGGGCCGAAGGGATTGCCGGCGCAGGTGGTCGAGCGCCTGAACGCCGAGGTGGCGAAGGTCCTCAAGCTCAAGGAGACGGCGGAGCAGCTCCAGAACGACGGTGTCTCGCCCGCGGGCAGCACACCGGACGAATTCCTCGCCGCGATCACGAAGGAGATCGAGCTGTGGCGCCGCGTGGTGAACGACGCGGGCGTGAAGCTCGAGTAGCGGAACAATTCCTCATTGGCGTGCACGTCGAAATTGCCTGCGCTCCGGACGAACGGTAAGGTAGCCGCACACGAAAAGACGGCGAAGGGGGGAACCATGCCGCTCGTTGGTGGACTCGTCCTGCTGATCCAGTTGAGCTTTGCCTATCACGCGGTGAAGACGCGCCGCCCGTACTGGTGGCTCGCCGTGATCATGGGATTCCCGGTCATGGGCTGCGTGCTCTACTACTTCGTCGAGGTGTTTCCCTCCTCGCGCGAGAGCCGCAGCGCGCACAAGGCGGCGCGCGCGCTCGCGCGAGCGTTCGATCCGGACAAGGACCTGCGCACTCGCGTCGCCGACGTCGAAGCCTGCGGCAGCGTTGAAAACCGCATGCTGCTCGCGCGCGAGTGCATGGAGCAGGACATGTACGCGGAGGCGGCTGCGCTCTACCGGAGCTGCCTCAACGGCGTGCACGAGACCGACCCCGACTTGCGCTATGGCCTGGCCGGCGCGCTCTTCATGGAAGGCAAGCACGAGGAAGCGCTGGAGCTCGCGCGCCGGGTGCGTGCTTCCCATCCGGGCTTCCGTCCGGCCGATGTGGGGCTGCTCGTCGCGTGCACGCTAGAAGGCGCCAACAAGCTGGACGAGGCGCTCGCCGAATTCGGCGTGCTCGCCGATACCTACCCCGGCGAGGAGGGCCGCTGGCGCTACGGCGCGCTGTTGAAGCGTCTGGGCCGCGGCGAGGACGCAAGAGCGGTGTTTCAACGGATGCTGCGCAACGCCGAGCGCCAGCCGTCGCACTACCGCGACGCGCAGCGCGACTGGCTGAAGCTCGCGCGCGAAAGCATGCA
>DATLUZ010000086.1:0-8170 GCA_035577785.1 Burkholderiales bacterium
CGCTTGCCGGTGCGCTCGCCTATGAGCGCGTGATGCGCCGCATCGTGCTGGAAGTAGTCGCGGCCGAGCTCCGAGATGTGCACCAGGCCGTCGACGAAGTAGTCGTCCAGGGTGACGAAGAGGCCGAAGGGCACCACGCCGGTGATGGTGCCGCTGAAGACCTCTCCGACATGGTCGCGCATGTGGTAGCACTTGAGCCACATCTCGACGTCGCGGCTCGCGTCGTCCGCGCGCCGCTCGGTCTCCGAGCAGTGGCGCCCGAGGTCCTCCCAGTCGACGCCGGAATACTGCCTGCCCGAAAGCACGGCCTTGATCGCGCGATGCGTGAGCAGGTCCGGATAGCGCCGGATCGGCGAGGTGAAATGCACGTAGGCGTCGAAGGCGAGGCCGAAATGGCCGGCGTTGTTCGGGCTGTAGACCGCCTGCTTGAGCGAGCGCAGCAGGATCGTCTGCAGCAGCGCGAAATCGGGGCGCTTGCGGATCCGCTCGAGGAGCTGGGCGTAGTCGCGCGGGCGCGGAATTTCGCCGCCGGGGAGCGACAGGCCGATCTCGGCGAGGAAGTCGCGCAGCGCCGCCACCTTTTCCGCCGCGGGCACGTCGTGCACCCGATAGAGCGCCGGGTGCGCGTGCGCGGCGAGGAGCCCGCCGGCGCACACGTTCGCCGCCAGCATGCATTCCTCGATGAGGCGGTGCGCGTCGTTGCGCGGCTCGGCCACGATCTTCTCGATCTTCCCCCTGGCGTCGAAGAGCATCTTCGTCTCGACGGTCTCGAAGTCGATCGCGCCGCGCCGGTTGCGGGCATCGAGCAGCACCTTGAACACCGCGTGCAGATTCTGCAGGTCCTCGTTCGCGCTCCCCGACGACAACGCCTCCCACACCGCGGTATAGGTCAGCCGCGCGGCGGACTTGAACACCGCGCTATAGAACTCGTAGCGCGCCACTTCGCCCTTCGGGCCGATCGCCATCTCGCACACCATCGCGAGGCGATCGACGTTCGGATTGAGCGAGCAGATGCCGTTGGAAAGTTTCTCCGGCAGCATCGGAATCACCCGCCGCGGGAAGTAGACCGAGGTGCCCCGGCTGCGCGCCTCCAGGTCGAGCGCGTCGTCGTGCCGCACGTAGTGGCTCACGTCGGCGATCGCGACCCAGAGCCGAAAGCCCTTGCCTTCCTTCTTGCAGTGAACCGCGTCGTCGAAGTCCCTGGCCGTCTCGCCGTCGATGGTGACGAACGCGAGCTTGCGCAGATCCTTCCTTCCCTGCAGATCCTCCTCGCGCACCGAGTCAGGGGTGGCCTTCGCCTGTGCCAGCGCCCGCTTCGAGAACTCGTGCGGCAAGTCGAACTTGCGCACCGCGATCTCGATCTCCATGCCGGGATCGGCGTGGTGGCCGAGCACCTCGGCGATGCGCCCGATCGGCTGGGCGTGGCGGCTGGGCGGCGCCACGAGATCGACCGTCACGACCTGCCCCGCCTTGGCGCGGCCCGCCTCGGCGCCCGGCACCAGGATGTCGTGCGCGATGCGCCGGTCGTCCGGCACGAGAAACAGCACCCCGTGCTCCGAGTGCATGCGTCCGACGATGCGGCGCTTCGCGCGCTCGAGCACCTCGACCACGGCCCCGACCGCGCGGCCGCGGTGGTCGCGTCCGCTGACGCGCACCGCCGCACGATCGCCGTGCATCACCTCGCGCATCTCCGCCGTCGGCAGGAACACCGACGGCCCGCCCTCGTCGGGCACCAGGAATCCGTGGCCGTCGGGATGGCCCTCGACGCGTCCGGCGACCAGCGCGATGCGCTTCGCGACCAGCAGCGCTCCGGTGCGGTTCTTCATCACCTCGCCCGCGCGCTCGAGCGCGGACAGCGCCTCGTCGAACGCGCGGCGCTCGCGCCCCTTGATCTCGAGGCGCTGCGCGAGCTCGGCGCTCGTGAGCGGCGCGCCGGCGCGGTTCAGCGCGTCGACGATCTCGCGCGCGTATTCAGGCGCCGCGGCCTGCGGCCGCTCTGCCCGTCCACGTCGGCGAAGCGCTGTTTTTCTTGCCTTTTTCTTTGACACTGTGGGGTCGTGCAATTAAAATCCGCCTCCCCTGCCGAGGTGGCGGAATTGGTAGACGCACTAGGTTCAGGTCCTAGCGGTGGCAACACTGTGGGGGTTCGAGTCCCTTCCTCGGCACCACCGGAATATTACCCGTAGCGCCGACCGCGCCGGGCCGCGACCCCCGATTTTCAGGCGCGCCCGGAGTGCAGGTGGTCCTCGATTGAATCGATGCTGAGCAGGATGCGCTCTCTCAGAGCGTCCCCCGCCCGGTTCGACGGCGAAACAGCGCTTTCAACTCTGCGCAATGCTTGAGCGCGTCACCCATTTCAGCTTCTCCTTGACCGCCTGGGATTCGCGTAGCGCGTCGAGGCTGTAGAGCCGGCTCGCATAGAGCTCGAGCGCGTTCAGGATCTGCTGGCGGAGAAACTCGGCGCCCGAGGCCGAATCGTGGCCCCACTTGGCGTGGTCGCGCTGCGAGAGCAGCTCCGCGGCGTATTCGGCGGCGAGGCGCAGCTTCTCCCGGCAGTACGCATCGTCGACCGTGCGCACGGCCGTCTCGCAGAAAGTGAGCACCCGGCCGAGCGCCCTGAAGTCGGGCGAGCCGTAGGCGTAGCGCGTGAAAAAGTCCCTCAGGGCGGCGTGCAGCCGTCGCGCTTCTGCCATGTTGGTCGTCGTCATGGCGCTCCTCCCGGTCATTCGCTGTCCATTCTCGGCCCCGCGCGCAATTTCTCCAGTCGCGCTCCCCGGGTTTGCGGGGTCGAGCCGGCACGACGCGGCGTCGAATCCGAGTGACATGAATTGCCGGTAAAACTTACGCCGGAGGGTGGTTTTTTCTCAGCCGCCGCGTCGGTTGCAGCGGGGCAATCGGTCGAAGGTGGCCTTGTACTCCGCGAGGAGCTCGGCTTCCCGGGCCGCCGGGTCGAGGCTGATCTCCCAGCCGTAGTGGGTTGCGCGATGGGTGCACGGCCCGGCGCGTCCCGAGAGGTGCTCGAGAAGCGCGGCCTGGATGCTAAGGAGGCTGCCGGAAGCCCGTCCGTAGTAGATGAGCTCGTCGCGTTCCCAAAGGGCGTAGACGCCTGGATCGGCGGGCGCACCCTCGACCATGCTGCGGGTAAATCGGTAGCGCCCGCCTCCGAACGGCATCCCTTCGGCTCGACCTCTCCGAAAACCGGAGGCATGCGATGCAAGACAGGGGCCGCACCGCCATAATCCGCCGCTTGACCACCCCTGCGCCCCGCCGCCGTATCGCGCTGCGGCAGCTTCTGATCGGCCTATCGCTTGCAGGCATCGTCCCCTTGGCGATCGTGGCGACGGTGCTGCTGGTCGCGCTCTGGCGCACGCAGCAGGCGCGGTTGGAAGAGGTGGCGCGCGCCGAAGCGCAAGCGCTGGCCGCTCTGCTTCTCATCGTGGTCATTGCGAGCGGCCTGTTCGCCTGGCTGATCGGTCGCCGCATCGCCGGTGCGCTCCAGGCCGCCACGACGGCGGCCGCCGCGATCGGCTCGGGCAAGCCCTTGCCGCTGGTGCCCTCGCGGGTCGAGGAAGTGCTGGCGCTCATGCAAGCCCTCGAGCGCGCTTCGGCGCGGCTCGCCGGCGCGGAAGCCGATCGCGCGCGCACCGCCGGGGAAGTGGACGCCGTGCTCCAGCAGGAGCGCGCCGCGCGGCTGCAGGCCGAAGCCGCCAATCGCGCGAAGGACGAGTTTCTCGCCATGCTGGGCCACGAGCTCAGGAACCCGCTCGGCGCGATCGGCGGCGCGATGCGCGTGCTCGAGCGCCTGCCGCCCTCGAGCGGCGACCACAAGGCGGCGCGCGACATCATCGCCCGGCAAAGCGCGCACCTCGCGAAGATCGTGGACGATCTGCTCGACGTAGGCCGGCTGGTGAGCGGTCGCATCCAGTTGCGGCGCAATCTGGTCGACCTCGCGCAGGCAAGCGCGGTGGCGGTGGCCACGGTGCGCGCGGCCGAGCGCGAAGGCGAGCACGAATGGACGCTCGAGCTCGCTCCGGTGCTCGTGAGCGCCGATCCGACGCGCATCGACCAGGTGCTCGCGAACCTGCTCGGCAACGCGGCCAAGTTCACGCCCTTCGGCGGGCGCATCCGCGTGCGCCTCGCCGAGCAGGCGGGCGAAGCGGTCCTCACCGTGGAGGACAGCGGGCCCGGTGTGCGGCCGGATCTCCTGCCGCACATCTTCGAGCTCTTTTCGAGGGACGCGGGTGCCGGCGATCCGGGCGGCCTCGGCATCGGCCTTGCGCTGGTGCGGCGCCTGGTCGAATTGCACGGCGGCAGCGTCCAGGCGGAAAACGTGGGGCCCGGGGGAGGAGCGCGCTTCACGGCGCGGATTCCTGCTATTCCCGAGCCCGAGCCGGTGGCGCACCGCGACGCGCGCCCGCTGCCGGCGCCGCGGCCCGCGCGCCAGGCGCGCGTGCTCATCGTCGAGGACAACGACGACTCGCGCGTGACCCTTCAGCGCATCCTGCAGGCCGACGGCCATCTCGTCAGCGCGGCGCGCGACGCGCACGCCGGCCTGGAGGCGGCCGCGGCCGGCTCGCCCAACATCGCGGTCGTGGACATCGGGCTGCCCGGAATGGACGGCTACCAGTTCGCGCGCGCGATGCGCGAGCGACTGGGAAGCGGCGTGCGCCTCATCGCGCTCACCGGATACGGCACCGAGGCCGACCGCCAGCGCTCGGCCGAGGCCGGCTTCGACGCGCACCTCATCAAGCCGGTCGACATCGACCGTCTGCTCGCGCTGATCACCGAGGCGGCGAACTAATTCGGGGTCAGAGCCCGAATTCTTTTACGCGTCGAACGGGTGGCGCCGGACGATGGTTTCTTCCCGATCGGGGCCGGTCGAGATGAGATCGACCGGCACGCCCGCGAGCTCCTCGATGCGCTTCAAGTAGGCGCGCGCGCCCTTCGGCAGCGACTCGTGCGACCGGATGCCGACGGTGCTCTCCATCCAGCCCGGAAGCTCCTCGTACACCGGGTGGCAGCGCTCCAGCTCCTCCGCGCCGACCGGCAGGATTTCCGAGAACGTGCCTTCGAGCTCGTAGCCGACGCAGATCTTCACCGCCTCGACGCCGTCGAGCACGTCGAGCTTGGTGATGCACAGGCCCGAAAGCCCGTTCAGCTGGATCGAGCGCTTCAGCGCCGCGGCGTCGAACCAGCCGGTGCGCCGCGGCCGGCCGGTGGTGGCGCCGAACTCCTGTCCGCGCTGGCGCAGCCGCTCGCCCACGTCGTCCGACAGCTCGGTGGGGAACGGCCCGCCGCCGACGCGAGTCGTGTAGGCCTTGGTGATGCCCAGGACATAGTGGAGGTGGTGCGGACCGATGCCCGCGCCCGCCCCCGCCGCGCCAGCCACGCAGTTCGAGGACGTGACGAACGGATAGGTGCCGTGGTCGATGTCGAGCAGCGATCCCTGCGCGCCCTCGAACAGCAGGTTCTTGCCGGCGCGGTTCGCGTGGTAGAGCGCGCGCGGCACGTCGGCGATGAGCGGCGCGAGGCGCGGCGCGAGCGCGAGCGTCTCGTCGAGAGTCTTCTGGTAGCTCACCTCATCGTGCTTGTAGTAGTTCTTCAGGACGAAGTTGTGGAAGTCGAGCAGCTCGCGCAGCTTCTCGGCGAAGCGCGCCGGGTCGAACAGGTCCTGCAAGCGGATCGCGCGCCGCGCCACCTTGTCCTCGTAGGCCGGGCCGATGCCGCGGCCGGTGGTGCCGATCTTGCGCTCGCCCTTCGCCGCCTCGCGCGCGTGATCGAGCGCCGCGTGGTAGGGAAGAATCAACGGGCAGGCTTCGCTGATGGAAAGCCTCGCGACCACGCCGCGCACGCCGGCCGAGTCGAGCTCGTCCATCTCCGCCACCAGCGCCTGCGGCGAAACCACCACGCCGTTGCCGATGAAGCAGTCGACCTCGGCGCGCAGGATGCCCGACGGGATGAGGTGCAGGACGGTCTTCTTGCCGCCGATCACCAGCGTGTGCCCGGCGTTGTGACCGCCCTGGAAGCGCACCACGCCCTGCGCGCGGTCGGTGAGCCAGTCGACGATCTTGCCCTTGCCCTCGTCGCCCCACTGCGTCCCGATGACGACTACGTTGCGTGCTTTCATGGCCTTGGATTTACAGAGCAGCGCTCACGCCGCCGCTGCCGCGAGCGTCCTCAAATCGATCGAAAACCCGGTGGCGGGGCGTGCCCGTCCGAACGCCTTGCCGACTTCGTCGTAGCGCCCGCCGCGCGCAACGGGCTGTGTTGCCGGTTGCAATGCGGGTTCCGAACGATCGCGGGCCGCGTCGCAGTACGCGTCGAACACCACACCGGTATGGTAGTGGTAGCCGCGCAGCTCGGCGAGGTCCAGGCTGACCGGCAGGCTGCAGGCCTTGGCGAGCCGCCGCAGCGTGCCGAGCGCGCGCGAGAGCTCGGCGAGCTTCGGCAGCTTCTTCTCGGCGAGATCGAGCACTTCCACGCCGCCGTAGAGGTCCGGCAGCGCGAGCAGCGCTTCGCGGGTTTTCGCATCCAGCTTTTTCGTCAGTCCGTGCAGCGACGGGCTGTCTTTTTTCTGCAACGCCTCAAAAAGCTGCGCCTCGAGCTCGGCGTCGAGCCGCGCGCCGTGGGCGATCGCGCGGAACACCGACACGTGGCCGATGTCGATGCGCGGGTTGCGCACGCCAGCCAGCTCGAGCGCCTGGCACAGCAGCCGCAGGATCTCGACGTCGGCCTCTACCCCGGCGTCGCCGTAGAGCTCGGCGCCGAGCTGGATCGGCTCGCGCGTCGCTGCCGGGCCGGCGGGAAGCGTGTGCAGCACGCTGCCGCAATAGCACAGGCGCGTCACGCCCTCGCGGTTGAGGAGGTGCGCGTCGATGCGCGCCACCTGCGGGGTGATGTCGGCGCGCAGCCCCATCATGCGGCCCGAGAGCTGGTCCACCACCTTGAAGGTGCGCAGCTCCAGGTCGTGCCCGGTGCCGGTGAGCAGCGAATCGGTGTACTCGATGAGCGGCGGCATCACGAGCTCGTACCGCTGGCTGAAAAACAGATCCAGGATCGAACGGCGCAGCGCCTCGATGCGCATCGCTTCGGCGGGAAGGATGTCGTCGATGTGCTCGGGCAGGATCCAGCGCATCACTGCAGCCAGGTCTTGGCGTAGAGGATGAGCAGCCCGATCAGCATCGAGGACAGCCCGACGAAGCGGATCTGCCCGTCGGACATCTGCGTGATGCGGCGAAACGTGTCGCGCCAGAGGTTAGGCGCGAGGAAGGGTAGCACCCCCTCGAGGATCAGCATGAGGGCAAGCGCCAGAAGGAAGGTGGTGCCCATGCGTCATTTTCGCTGCGAAGGCTTGCCCATCGAATCCCGGAAGTAGCGCAGGAAGTCGGAGTTCGGCTCGACTACCAGCAGGTCGTTGCGCCCGCGGAAGGTATTGCGGTAGGCCTCCATGCTGCGGTAGAAGGCGAAGAACTCCGGGTTCTGGCTGAACGCCGCGGCATAGATCGCCGCCGCCTTGGCGTCGCCCTCGCCGCGCACGCGCTGCGCGTCGCGATAGGCTTCGGCGAGCAGCACCTCGCGCTGGCGGTCGGCGTCGGCGCGGATCTTCTCCGCCTCGGCCGCGCCGGTCGAGCGCAGCTCGTTGGCGATGCGCTTTCTTTCCGCCTCCATGCGCCGGTAGACCGATTCGGACACTTCCTGCGGCAGGTCGACACGCTTCAGGCGCACGTCGATGATCTCGACGCCGATCCGCTTCAGGTCCTGGTCGACCTTCTCGCGCACCCGGCTCATGATCTGCTCGCGCTCGCCCGACACCACGTCGTGCAGGATGCGCGCGCCGAACTCGTCGCGCAGCACCCCGGAGACGGTCTGCTTGATGCGCGTCGCGGCGCGGAACTCGTCCCCCTGCACCGAGACGTAGTACTGGCGCACGTTGTTGATGCGCCATTTCACGAACGAGTCGACCAGCACCGGGCGGTTGCCCTGGGTGAGAAAGCGCAGCGGCTCGGCGTCGTCGAATGTGAGGATGCGCATGTCGAAATAGCGCACGTTCTGGAGCAGCGGCCACTTGAAGTGCAGGCCCGGCTTCTGCACCACCTCTTTCACCTCGCCGAGCTGGAACACGAGCGCGCTCTTCACGGTCGACCAGCGCCAGAACGCGATCGTGAAGAGC
>DATLUZ010000087.1:0-35383 GCA_035577785.1 Burkholderiales bacterium
CAGCGTGAACACCAGCATCACCATGCCCTTGATGCCCGGCGCGACCGTGAACTTGTCGGTGGAGTGCTTCAGGTGGTAGTGCAGGTCGCGGTAGAAGAGCGTCTTGCCCTGCTTCGCGAGCCCGACCGCCATGTACAGCTCGGCGCGCGGCTTTCTCGGCATGAGCCAGCGCAGGAACGAGACGTACCCGGCCGGGACTTCCATGTCGACGAAGAAATACGCGCGCGCGAAGGAAAACAGCACCAGCAGCTGGTCCTCGCCGGTGAGCAGCGCGTCGGCGTACAGCTCGCCGCGCTCGTTTTGCAGGATCGGGACCGCGAACGGGTAGTCGTGCCCGTCGTTGATGATGCGGCCGATGATGTAGGCGCCCTTGTTGCGGAAGAAAAGCGAGTTCAGCACCTGGATCTGCAGGTCGGGCTGCGCGCGCGCGGGCCGCGGGAAAAGCTGCCGCAGCGCCCGCACCACGTTGCGCAGGTCGCGCTCGGGGTTCTCCCAGCGATTCCTGAGGCCGTAACCGGCCGCAATCTGCCTGAGCGTGGACCGCAGCCCGGTTTTCAAGGGATAGAAGCAGCGGTACGTCGGCGCCTCGCCCTCGAGATGCTCGGTGGCCACGCCCGGGCGCCAGAAGATGAATTCGTTGCGGTAATGGCGCCGGTGCAGCACCTGGCAGGCGACCGAGTTGTAGAAGGTCTCGGCGCATTCGGGCTGCTTGTGGTCGTGGAGCAGGCCGAGGTACGCGAGCTTGATCGCCGGCCAGAGGTCCTCGCCCTCGGCCTCCGGAAAGCGCTCGCGCACCGCCTCTACGGCCTCGTCGACGCGCTGGTCGTACATCAGGATCCGCGATCGCGCGAGGCGCGCGATTTCGCCCCACGCGGAGCGCTCGTACAGGCCCCTGGCGTCGACCGAGGCCTGGCGAAAGAGCCGGTAGTGCTTGTCGAAACCGGCGAGGATGGTGCGCGCGATCTCCTGCGGCAGGCTGGACCGCCGCTCGTGGACCCGGAGGACCTTGGAGACCGCGCTCACCTCAAGCTGCTGCTAGTTTGGCTTTCTTCTTCTCGTCGAAGAACTGCTCATCTTCCGTCGAGCCATGCAACGCCGTAGTCGAGGCCTTGCCGCCGGTCACCACGGTGGTGATCTCGTCGAAGTAGCTCGTGCCGACCTCGCGCTGGTGCTTGACCGCGGTGAAGCCTTTTTCGGCGGCGGCGAACTCCTTCTGCTGCAGCTCGACGAAGGCGCTCATGTTGTTGCGCGCGTAGCCGTACGCGAGCTCGAACATCGAGTAGTTGAGCGCGTGGAAGCCGGCGAGGGTGATGAACTGGAACTTGTAGCCCATCGCGCCGAGCTCGCGCTGGAACCTGGCGATGGTGGCGTCGTCGAGGTTGCGCTTCCAGTTGAACGACGGCGAGCAATTGTAGGCCAGCATCTTTTCCGGGTACTTCCTGCGGATTCCCTCCGCGAAGCGTCTGGCAAAGCTCAGGTCCGGAGTGCCCGTCTCGCACCACACCATGTCGGCGTATTCCGCGTAGGCGAGGCCGCGCGAGAGCGCCTGGTCGAAGCCCTTGCGCGTGCGGTAGAAGCCTTCCGAGGTGCGCTCGCCGGTGATGAACGGCTTGTCGTTCTCGTCGACGTCGGTGGTGACGATGTCGGCGGCCTCGGCGTCGGTGCGCGCCAGAAGCACCGTCGGCACGCCCAGCACGTCGGCCGCGAGGCGCGCGGCGATCAGCTTCTGCACGGCCTCCTGCGTCGGGACCAGCACCTTGCCGCCCATGTGGCCGCACTTCTTCACCGAGGCGAGCTGGTCTTCGTAATGCACGCCCGCGGCGCCGGCCTCGATCATCGAGCGCATCAGCTCGTAGGCGTTCAGCACGCCGCCGAAGCCCGACTCGGCGTCGGCCACGATGGGCGCGAAATAGTCGACCTCGTTCTTGCCTTCCATCCACTGGATCTGGTCGGCGCGCGCCAACGCGTTGTTGATCCGGCGCACCACGGTGGGAACCGACGAGACGGCATAGAGGGACTGGTCGGGGTACATCTGCAGCGAATCGTTGGCGTCGGCCGCGACCTGCCAGCCCGAGAGATAGATCGCGGGAACGCCGGCCTTCACCTGCTGCACGGCCTGGTTCCCGGTGAGCGCGCCGAGCGAATTCACGAACGGCATTTCCTGCGTGCGCTTCCAGAGCTTCTGCGCGCCCTGCTTCGCCAGCGAGTGCTCGACGCGCAGGCTACCGCGCAGCCGCACCACGTCTTCGGCCGAGTAGCCGCGGTTCACGCCTTTCCACCGCGGGTTCTGGGCCCAGTCCTGCTCCAGCGCTCGTACTTCGTTGATGCGGCTTTCCACGTCGCCTCCGATAGATGAACGATGAGCCGAGTGTGCGCGCCGCTTGTGGCGCGGAGCAATACGCGAGCATAGCCCGACCGGCCTGCAATAAAACAAGCGTTTACAGGGGGTTGGGGATCCCCCGTTTCATGATGCGGGAGACGCTTTCAGGGGATTGCTGCTTTGCGGAATCCGGGCTAGCTCTGCACGAGCTGGCGGTGGCGCTGGATGCTCATGAGCATTCCGGCGCCGATGAAGAGCGTCAGCAGCGCCGTGCCGCCGTAGGAGAGGAACGGTAGGGGCACCCCGACCACGGGGAGGATGCCGGACACCATCCCCATGTTTACGAAGGCGTAGATAAAGAACTGCAGCGAGATGGCGCCGGCCAGCAGTCGCCCGAAAAGGGTCGCCGCGTTCGTCGCGATCATCAAGCCGCGGGCGATGAGAAGGGTATAGAGAACGAGCAGCGTGATGTTGCCGATCAGGCCGAATTCTTCGGAGAACACGGCGAAGATGAAGTCGGTATGGCGCTCCGGAATGAATTCGAGGTGCGACTGGGTGCCGTTCAGCCAGCCCTTGCCGGCGAGCCCGCCCGAGCCCACGGCGATCGTCGACTGGATGATGTGATAGCCGGCGCCGAGCGGGTCGCTCGACGGATCGAGGAGCGTCAGGATGCGCCGCCGCTGGTAGTCGTGCAGGAACGGCCACAGGAGCGGCACCGCCACGGCGCCCGCGGCGCCGATCGCGCCCATGACGCGCCAGCTCATGCCGGCGAAGAACATGATAAAGAAGCCCGCAGTGCCGACGAGGCCGGCGGTGCCCAGGTCGGGCTGGCGCAGGATGAGGCCGAGCGGCACGAGCAGCAGAAACCCGGCGACGAAATAATCGCGCCAGCGCAGCGTCGATTCGTTCTTGTGGAAGTACCAGGCGAGCATCAGCGGCAACGCGAGCTTCATCATCTCCGAGGGCTGGAAGCGGGTCACGCCGACGTGCAGCCAGCGCCGCGCGCCATTCACCACGTCGCCTGCCAGGGCGACCGCGACGAGAAAGCCGAGGCCGACCACATAGGCCGGCACCGCGAAGCGCATCATGGTCTGCGGCGGCACCTGCGCCACGATCCACATCGCGGTGAGCGCGACCGCCAGGCTCACGAGCTGGGTGGCCAGGCGCGACGGCACGTCGTAGCTTGCCGAATACAGGACAGCGAGGCCGACCATCGACAGCGTGAGCAGCAGCATCAGCAGCGTCGAGTCGATGCCCTCGGCGAGGCGGCCGGCGACGCGGCGCAGCGGGAAGCGGGCGAGATCCATCAGTCGCTCTCCCGGTCCTCTTCGTCGACTTCGTCCTCCGGCGTCTGCACGACGATGCCCTGCGGCACCTTGCCGAGGAGGTAGTAGTCGAACATGGTGCGCGCGATAGGCGCCGCCGCGCGCGCGCCGAAGCCGCCGTTCTCGACCAGGACCGCCAGGGCGATCTTGGGGCTCTCGAGCGGCGCGAAGGCGATGAACCACGAGTGGTCGCGGTGCCGCTCGGCGACCTTCTTCTCGTCGTACTTCTCGTTCTGCTTGATCGCGACCACCTGCGCCGTGCCGGTCTTGCCGCCGCTCGTGTACTGGGCGCCGGCGAAGGCGCGCGCACCAGTGCCCTCCTTGTTGACGCCGGCCATGGCGCGCTTCACGAACTCGATGTGCTCCGGGCGCGCAGGCACGCGGTGAACGACCTCGGGCTCGAAATTGCGCCGCTCCCCGGTGCGCGGGTTATCGATGTAGGCGACGAGATGCGGCCGGTACATCGTGCCGCCGTTCGAGAGCGTGGCGACGGCCTGTGCGAGCTGGATCGGGGTGTAGGAGTTGTATCCCTGTCCGATGCCGATCGAGATCGTTTCCCCCGGGTACCACTTCTGCTGCTCGGGCCGGCGGAAGCGCTTCATCTTCCACTCGGGCGAGGGCAGCACGCCGGGCAATTCGCCCTGAAGGTCGATGCCGGTCTTCGAGCCGAAGCCGAAGTTCTTCATATACCCGGCGATGGCTTCGATGCCCATGTCGTTCGCGACCATGTAGTAGTACGTGTCGGAGGACACGACGATCGACTTGAAGAGGTCGACGTAGCCGTTCCCGCCGGGCTTGGAGTCGCGGAAGCGCCGGTCGCCGAAGACGAAATATCCGGGATCGTTGATCGCGCTTTTCGGGGTGCGCTTGCCGGTCTCGAGCGCCGCGAGCGCCATGAACGGCTTGAAGGTCGAGCCGGGAGGATAGGTCCCCGCGATGGCCCGGTTGTAGAGCGGCCGATCGGGCGAATTGTTGAGCTCGGCCCAGTACTGCGGGTCGATGCCGTCGACGAAGTAGTTCGGATCGAAGCCGGGCTTGGAGACGAACGCGAGCACCGCGCCGGTCGAAGGCTCGAGCGCCACCACGGCGCCGCGCCGGTCGCCGAGCGCCTGCTCGGCCACCTGTTGCAGCCGAAGATCGAGGGTCAGCGCGACGTTGTTGCCCGGCTGCGAGGGCGTGCGCGAGAGCGTGCGGATGCCGCGGCCCGCGGCGTCGATCTCGACGTGCTCGAAGCCGGTCGTGCCGTGCAGCTCGTCCTGATAGCTCGCCTCGACGCCCGCTTTGCCGATGGAGTCGGTGCCGCGGTAGTTCGCGTCGACGCCCTCCTCCTCGAGCCGCTCCTGGTCGGCCTGGTTGATGCGGCCCATGTAGCCCATCACGTGCGAGGCCAGGTCGTCGTACGGGTACTGGCGGAAGAGGCGCGCCTTGATCTCGACGGTGCCGTTGTAGCGATAGCGGTTGGCGGCGAACTTGGCGACCTCCTCGTCCGAGAGCCGGGTGCGGATGGGCAGGCTCTCGGCGTTGCGCGTCTCGGCCAGGAGCTTGCGGAAGCGGGCGCGGTCGCGCGAGGTGATCTCGATCAGCTCGGCGAGCTCGTCGATCGTGCGCTCGATGCTCCTCACCTTGCGCGGAAAGATCTCGAGCGTGTAGCCCGAGTAGTTGCGCGCCATCACGATGCCGTTGCGGTCGAGGATCAGTCCCCGGTTGGGCGGGATCGGGACGATCGAGATGCGGTTGTCCTCGGCGCGGGAGGCGTAGTGGTCGTGCTGGACCACCTGCAGGAAGATGAAGCGCGCCGCGAGCAGGCCGAACCCGATCAGCACCAGCACACCGGCGACGCCGATGCGCAGATGGAATTGAGCAAGCTCCCGCTCGTGGTTTCGCAGTTCGTTCATAAGTCAGATGGCGTGCGCGCTCAAATCGTCTGCTCCCGCTCCAGGCGGCGCTGCGGCAAGACCAGGAGCCAGCTCACCATCGGCCACAGCAGCGCGCCGGCGAGCGGACCCACGTAGATCGCCCATCCTGGAAATGCGTCTCCCGCGACGATGCGCACCACGAGTACGAGCGTCTGCGTCGCGGCGAGGATGAGCGCGACATGCCCCGCCTGCAGGAACGGTCCGAACCACAGGATGCGGCGCGAGAGCCAGATCGAGATGAAGGCAAGCAGGGAATAGGCGAGCGCATGCTGGCCGAGCAGCACGCCGTTGCCGGCGTCGACCAGCAGGCCGACGCCCCAGGCGACGCCCAGGCCGACGAGGCGCGGCTGGCGCACGCACCAGAAGGTTAGGACCAGCGCGACGAAGTCGGGCACCAGCCGCAGGTCCTTCCACGGCAGGAAGTTGAGCAGCAACGCGATCGCGAACGAGGCCGCGACCGTGCTCACCCGCGCCGGCCGGAGGATGTGCTCAGACTTGCCGCCAAGCGCCATCAACCCTCCTTCTCTTTTGCCCGCGCGCGCCGGGCCTTTTCCGAACGGCGCTCTTTGCTCGATTGGGCTTCCTCGGGCCGCGGCGGCCGCGCCGTCTCATCGGACAGCACCAGGACGAAGCGACCGCGGTCGACCCCGGCAGCCGGCCGGCAGATCACGCGGGCAAAGCTATTCTCTGTGTCGCGCTCGATCCTCACCACCGTGGCCACGGGTAGTCCAGGCGGGTAGACGCCGTCGATGCCGGATGTGACGAGGCGGTCGCCGTTCTGGATCTCGGCGTTGCCGGCAGTAAACCGAAGCTCGAGCATGCCCGAGGCGCCGCCTCCGAAGGCGATTGCGCGCAGGCCGTTACGTACCACCTGGACCGGGACGACATGGTCCTGGTCGGTGATGAGCGTGACCTCGGATACGAGCGGATGCACCCGTGTCACCTGGCCGACGACCCCGGCTTCGTCCGCCACCGGGCTGCCAGGCTTCACGCCCTGCCGCTCGCCGAGGTTGATGAAGATCTTGTGCGCGTAGGGGTCGCGCCCGGAGTAGAGAATCTCTGCCGGGGTCGACTTCACTTCGAGCTTTTCGGCGGCGCCGATCAGGCGCCGCAGCTGCGCCGCCTCGGCTTCGGCCGTCTCGAAGCGCTGTGCGGCCTGCGACAGCGCGAGGTTCTTCGCACGCAGGGTGGCGTTATCTTCAAAGAGCTGGCCCTGGGTCGAGAAGTAATCGCCCACCACGCGCAGAAAATCGATCGGCGCAGTCGCGGCGCGCTGCAGCGGATAGGCCGCGAGCGCGAGCACGCCTCTCAAGCCTTCGGCATAGCGGAAACGCGCATCGAGCACGAGCAGGGCGAGCGACAGGGAAGCGAAGAAGAACAGCCGGACGAGCGGGGCGGGGCCCCGTTTGAAGAACGGCGGGGGGCTGTGCTCCACGGCCCCCGCCTATCAGTCGTTGGTGAAGATCGGGCCGAAGTGCTCCATCTTCTCGAGCGCCTTGCCCGAGCCTCGCACGACGCAGGTCAGGGGATCGTCGGCCACGATGACCGGCAAGCCCGTCTCCTCCATCAGCAGCCGGTCGAGATCGCGCAGCAGCGCGCCCCCGCCGGTAAGCACCATGCCCTTCTCGGCGATGTCCGCGCCGAGCTCGGGCGGAGTCTGCTCAAGCGCGGACTTGACCGCCGAGACGATCTGGTTGAGAGGCTCGGTCAGAGCCTCGAGGATCTCGTTCGACGAGATGGTGAAGCTGCGCGGAATGCCCTCGGCGAGGTTGCGGCCCTTCACTTCCATCTCGCGCACTTCGGAGCCCGGGAACGCCGAGCCGATCTCCTTCTTGATGAGCTCGGCCGTGGTCTCGCCGATCAGCATGCCGTAGTTGCGGCGGATGTAGTTGATGATGGCTTCGTCGAACTTGTCGCCGCCGACGCGCACCGATCCCGAGTAAACCATGCCGCCGAGTGAGATCACGCCCACCTCGGTCGTGCCGCCGCCGATGTCGACGACCATCGAGCCGGTCGCGTCCGCGACCGGCAGATCTGCCCCGATGGCCGCCGCCATCGGTTCCTCGATGAGATACACCTGGCCCGCGCCGGCCCCGATCGCGCTCTCGCGGATGGCGCGCCGCTCGACCTGCGTCGAGCCGCACGGCACGCAGATGATGATGCGCGGGCTGGGCGAGAAGAGCTTGTTGTCGTGGACTTTCTTGATGAACTGCTTGAGCATCTGCTCGGTCACCGTGAAGTCGGCGATCACGCCGTCCTTCATCGGGCGGATGGCGATGATGTTGCCAGGCGTCTTGCCTAGCATCAGCTTCGCTTCCTTGCCGACCGCCTGGATGGTTTTCTTGCCGCTCGGGCCGGCTTCCTGCCGGATCGCGACCACGGAGGGCTCATCGAGCACAATGCCTTTGCCGCGCACGTAGATCAGCGTGTTGGCGGTCCCGAGGTCGATCGCGAGATCGTTCGAGAAATAGCTGCGAAGGAATCCGAGCATGGGCAAGCGGAGGCTTTCTCCAGTGTTTTTGTGCGCAGCAACAAATGCGCAGGTGCCCGATATAATACGCTAACGTAGCGCCTGAATCGAAGGGAAAAACTCTCTCATGGCGGGCGCCTTCCCGTAGCAGTTCAGCGAAAAAACATGTCGCTTTCGGACGACCAGATCCGCCGCCTCGCGCGGCTCGCCCGCATCGCTCTGCAACCCGGCGAAACCGCGGAAGTGGGCAGCCGCTTGAACCGTATCCTGGAGTTGGTCGGCCAGATCCAGGCCGTGGATACCGCCGGCATCGAGCCCATGTCCCACGCCCTCGACGTGGTCCAAAGGCTCCGCCCCGACGAGGTGGCGGAGGACGACCGGCGGGAAGCGTACCAGTCCGTTGCCCCGGCCGTGGAAGGGGGGCTGTACCTCGTGCCCAAAGTCATTGAGTAGCCTCCTTTACTCGACCGTCACGGAGCTCTCCGCGGCCCTCGCGGCGAGAAAAATTTCCTCTGTCGAGCTCACGCGCGCCTGCCTGGAACGGATTGCAAGGCTCAACCGCGAGCTCAACGCGTTCATCTCGACCGATGAGGAAAGAGAGCGGAGCCTCGCCGCCGCGCGCCGGGCCGACGAGCGGCGCGCGAGGGGCGACGCCGGTCCGCTGACCGGAATCCCGATCGCGCACAAGGACATCCTGTGTACTCGCGACTTCCGCACCACCTGCGGCTCGCGCATGCTGGAGAAGTACAGGAGCCCCTACGACGCTCACGTGGTACACGAGCTCGAGCGCGCCGGGGCCGTGGTCACCGGCAAGACGAACATGGACGAGTTCGCCATGGGCTCCTCCAGCGAGAGCTCGTATTTCGGGCCGGTGAGGAACCCTTGGGCGAAAAGCCGCGTGCCGGGCGGCTCCTCGGGCGGTTCCGCGGCCGCGGTGGCCGCGCGCATGGTCCCGGCGGCGACCGGCACCGACACCGGCGGCTCGATCCGCCAGCCGGCCGCGCTCTCCGGAATCTGCGGGCTCAAGCCGACCTACGGCACGGTCTCGCGCTATGGTCTCGTCGCATTCGCCTCCTCGCTCGACCAGGCCGGGCCGCTCGCGAAGAGCGCTGCCGATCTCGCGCTTCTCATGAACGCGATGGCGGGATTCGACGCGCGCGACTCGACCAGCCTTGAGCGCGAGAAGGAAGATTATTCGCGCCTGCTGAATACCCAGAAGATTCAAGGGTTGCGCATCGGCGTGCCCGACCAATATTTCGGCGAAGGCATCCAGCCGGGCGTGCGCAAGGCGGTCGAGGAAGCGCTGCGCTGGTTCACCGCGCAAGGGGCGACGCGGGTGAACGTCGAGCTCCCCCATCTGCCGCTCGGCGTCGCGGTGTACTACGTCATCGCGCCGGCGGAAGCTTCGTCCAATCTCTCGCGCTTCGACGGCGTGCGCTACGGCCACCGCGCGAGCGAATATTCCGATCTCCTCGACATGTACGCGCGCACGCGCGCCGAGGGTTTCGGCGCCGAAGTGAAGCGCCGCATCCTGGTGGGCACGTACGTCCTGTCGCACGGCTATTACGACGCGTACTACCTGCAGGCGCAGAAGGTGCGCCGGCTGATCGTGCGTGACTTCCAGTCCGCGTTCGAGCGCTGCGACCTGATCCTCGGCCCGGTCGCACCGACGACCGCATTCGAGATCGGCGCCCAGATCGAGGATCCGGTCAAGATGTATCTGGGCGACATTTTCACGGTGCCCGGGTCGCTCGCCGGATTGCCGGGCCTGTCCATCCCGTGCGGCTTCGACGAGTCCGGGCTCCCGGTCGGCCTGCAGCTCACGGGGGACTACTTTTCCGAGGCGAAGCTCCTCGGCGCGGCCCACCGCTATCAGCAGGCGACCGACTGGCACCTGCGCGTGCCCACTGAGACGCCGCTATGACCTGGGAAGTCGTGGTGGGCATCGAGACCCATGCGCAGCTCCTGACTGGGAGCAAGATGTTCTCCAGCGCGTCCACCGCCTTCGGCGCGTCCCCCAACACCCAGGCTTCCGCGGTCGATATAGCGCTTCCCGGCACGCTGCCGGTCGCGAACCGCGCCGCCGTTGAGCACGCGATCCGCTTCGGTCTGGCCGTCAAGGGAACGATCAACCGCCGCTCCATCTTCGCGCGCAAAAACTACTTCTATCCCGATCTGCCGAAGGGCTACCAGATCAGCCAGTACGAGACGCCGATCGTGCAGGGCGGCGAGATCCGCTTTCTCATCGGCGAGCAGGAGAAGATCGTTCAGCTCACGCGTGCCCACCTCGAGGAAGACGCGGGCAAGTCGCTGCACGAAGATTTTCAGGGCATGAGCGGAATCGACCTCAACCGCGCCGGCACGCCGCTGCTGGAGATCGTCTCCGAGCCGGAGCTTCGCGGCGCGAAGGAAGCGGTCGCCTATGCGCGCGCGCTGCATTCGCTCGTCATGTGGATCGGCATCTGCGACGGCAACATGCAGGAAGGCTCGTTCCGGTGCGATGCCAACGTTTCCGTACGAAAGACCGGTGATCAGAAGCTTGGAACACGGTGCGAGATCAAGAACCTGAATTCGTTTCGCTTCATGGAGCGGGCGATCGAGTTCGAGGCGCGCCGGCAGATCGAGCTGCTGGAAGACGGAAAGATCGTGGTGCAAGAGACCAGGCTCTACGATCCCGAGCGGGACGAGACGCGCTCCATGCGCACGAAGGAAGATGCGCAGGACTACCGCTACTTCCCTGACCCCGACCTGTTGCCGCTCGTCGTGACTGAAAAGATGATTGAGAAGGTCCGCGCAGACCTACCGGAGCTGCCTGACAGCAAGCGGCAGAGTTTTGTTAGCAGATTTTCGATTCCGGCCCAGACAGCTGCGGGACTCACGTCAAGCAGGAGCGAAGCTCAGTTCTTCGAGGACCTTGTCGCGAGCATTACTGCTAAGTTGCCGCCCAGCGATCCCAAATATAAGGAAGTCATTCGAAGCACTGCCAATTCCGTTGTAGGGGAGGTTACGGCAGCGCTCGGCGACTCGGGGCGCGATTTTTCGAACAATCCCATCTCCGTGTGGGATTGGGCGACAGCGCGCCTTCGCATCGCCGATGGCACCATCTCCGGGAAAATCGCCAAGGACGACATTCTTCCCGCGTTGCTTAGCGGTGAAGGTAGTACCGATGAAATAATCGAAAAGCGCGGCCTGAAGCAGATCAGCGACTCAGGGGAGATCGAGAGGCTGGTCGACGAGGTGCTCGCCGCCAACGCGAGGCAGGTGCAGGACTACCGCGCCGGCAAGGAGAAGGCGTTCCATTCGCTGGTCGGGCAGGTGATGAAGGCGACCCGCGGCAAGGCGAATCCGGCGCAGGTGAACGAGCTGCTGAAGCGAAAGCTAAGCTAGCGCCGCTGGTTGAGGGCCGAATAGCGCTTCTTGTCGTCGTCGTAGCGCGCGTTGATGTTATCGGCCTCGCGCTTCTTCACTTCCAGAAGCTGCTCCTGCGCCTTGAGGTCGGCCTCGACGGTTGTCAGATCCTGTTGCAGCCCCGCCGGCAGATCCTTGCCCTTGAGGTCGTCGGCCTGCTTCTGGAAGCCGGCCTGCTGCTTGCGAAGCTCTTCGACACGGCTTGCGACCTGCTGCGTCGCCTTGGTGTTCTCCACGAGGGCGCGGGCGCGCGCGTCGTCGATGTCCTTCTCGCTGGTGTAGGTGGCCAGCAGCGCCTGGTTGCGGCGCGCCGCCTCGCGAGCGGCTGACTCCTCCTGGCGCTTGCGCGCTTCGGAGGCCTCTTTGGCCAAGCGCTCCTTCTCGGCTCCCTCGGGATCGATGCGCTTCATCACCAGGCCCTGGCCGTTCAGCAGCTCAACCGGCTTGCCCTGGCACTCGGCGGGAATGACGGAGCCGTAGTAACGCTTGCCGTCCTTGCCGACGCAGCGGTAGGTCTCGGCCTGGGAAGCGAGCGGAAGCGCGGCGAGCGCGAGAG
Source organism: Burkholderiales bacterium (assembly GCA_035577785.1). Lineage (GTDB taxonomy): Bacteria > Pseudomonadota > Gammaproteobacteria > Burkholderiales > SG8-39 > SCGC-AG-212-J23. Next base: position 11,996 of record DATLUZ010000087.1, read on the forward strand.
CGGTGGCGATGAGTCTTGGGCTCATGGTTGTTGTTGTCCCTTCGCGCCGAATTGTAAAGGCCCGGCGCGCAGCGCCCTGTTAAAATTCCACACTTTCCAACGCTTTGCACATGCCCTGCGGCTTTCCACATGCTCTTCGCCGATAAATCCTTCATAGCCGACATGACGGCGAAGATGATGCTCGAGGTCAAGGCGGTGCATTTCTCGCAGGACAAGCCCTTCGTCTTCACCTCGGGCTGGGCGAGTCCGGTGTACATCGACGTCCGCAAGCTCATCTCGTACCCGAGAGTGCGCTCGGCCATCATCGATTTCGCGGCTGCCACCATCGTGCGCGACGTGGGTTTTGAGCAGTTCGACACGGTCGCAGGCGGCGAAACGGCCGGGATTCCGTATGCGGCCTGGATCGCCGATCGCCTCTCATTGCCGATGCAGTACGTGCGCAAGAAGCCGAAAGGCTTCGGCCGCGGCGCGCAGATCGAAGGCCACATCGAGGAGGGCGCGCGCACGCTGCTGGTGGAGGACCTCACCACCGACGGCCGCAGCAAGGTGAATTTCTGCAAGGCGCTGCGCGACGCGGGAGCGATCGTCGACCACGTGTTCGTGGTGTTCTACTACGACATCTTTCCGGAATCGAAGAAGATCATCGCCGACATCCAGGTGAAGCTGCTGCACCTCGCCACGTGGTGGGACGTGCTCAGGGTGGTGAAGCAGGGCGGGTATTTCGAGAGCCGCGTGATCGAAGAGGTCGAGCGGTTCCTGCACGCCCCCGCCAAGTGGTCGGCAGAGCACGGCGGCGTGTCCGCCTTCCCGGAATCCTGAAGCCCGTTTAGAAGCCGCTAGAATGGCGCGCCTCCATGCGCGTCATCACGCTGAACGTCAACGGCCTGCGCTCGGCCACCGGCAAGGGCCTGTTCCGCTGGCTCGCCGCGCAGCGCGCCGACGTGGTGTGCCTGCAGGAGATCAAGTGCCAGGAGCTCGACCTCGACGCGAAGCTGCACGGGTTGAGGAGCTTCTCCTCCTGCTATGCCTTCGCCGAGAAGAAGGGCTACAGCGGCGTAGCGCTGATGAGCCGCAGGCAACCCGACGAAGTGCGGCGCGGCTTCGCGAGCACCGAGTTCGACGCCGAAGGCCGCTACGTCGAGGCGCGCTTCGGCAACCTGTGGGTGATCTCGGTGTACCTGCCTTCCGGGTCCGCCGGCCCGCACCGGCAGGCGTCCAAATTCCGCTTCCTCAAGCAGTTCATCGGCCATCTCGAGGCTTTGAAGAAAAGAGGCCACGAGGTCATTCTCTGCGGCGACTGGAACATCGCCCACAAGGAAATCGACCTCAGGAACTGGCGCTCCAACCAGAAGAACTCGGGTTTCCTGCCCGAGGAGCGCACCTGGCTCACCCGGGTCTTCGACGAGCTGGGCTACGTCGACGTGTTTCGCCGGTTGAATCCGAAGCCCGAGCAGTACACCTGGTGGTCCAACCGCGGCCAGGCGTGGAAGAAGAACGTCGGCTGGCGCATCGACTACCAGATCGCCACCCCGGGAATCGGCGCCCGGGCGGTCAAGGAGTCGATCTACAAGACGAAGCGCTTCTCCGACCATGCGCCGCTGACGATCGACTATGACCACCCCCTGGCTTAGGGGCCTGCGTCCGTACCTCGAGCCGGCGCCGCTCGCGGCGCTGTTCCTCGGCATCTCCTCGGGGTTCGCCTTTGCGATGATTGGCGCGACGCTGACCACGCGGCTTGCCCAGCACGGCTTCACCCGCAGCGCCGTCACGGCGTTCACGCTGACGTTCCTCACCTACAACCTGAAGTTCCTTTGGGCGCCGGTCATCGACCACGTGCGCCTGCCGCTGCTCGGACGCTTCGGCCAGCGCCGGAGCTGGCTGTGGCTGACCGGCGCTCTCGTGATGGTGGCGGTCGCCGCCTTGGGCATTGCCGACCCGCGAGACTCGCTTGCCGTGTTCGCATGCGTGGCGGTTGCGATGGCATTTGCCGGCGCGACGTTCGACATCATCATCGACGCCTATCGCATCGAGCTGCTCGAGCCGCGGCAGCTCGGCGCGGGCTCCGGCATGTCGCAGTACGGCTGGCGCATCGGCGCGACCGCGGCCGGGGCGCTGGCCCTCGTGCTCGCGCAGCGGGCGGGCTGGACCGCCGCCTATGCCGCCTGCGCCGTGTTCGCGCTGCCCGCCATGCTGACGGGCGTGTTCATGGGCGAGCCCGCCCGGCACCGCGAACCCGCAAAGCCACATGGCGTCGCCCAGGCTCTCGTCGCTTATTTCAGCCCGCTGCTCGAGTTCCTGGCGCGCCAGGGGGCGCTGGTCGTGCTGCTCTTCGTGCTGATCCACAAGATCGGCGACACATTGGCCAACCTCACGCTGCGGCTTCTGTTCCAGGAGCTCGGCTTCACGAACGACGAGGTCGCCTTCTACGACGTTGGCGTTGGGTTCGTCGCCCTTCTCCTCGGCATTCTGGTGGGCGGCATCCTCTACTCGCGGCTGGGCATGAAACGCTCGGTCATGTGGAGCCTCGTTCTCATGGCGGTGTCGAATCTGAGCTTCGCCTTGCTGGCGGCCGCCGGCCACACGAACATCGGCATGGCGGCGGCGGTGGGCTTTGAGAACTTCGCGAGCGGCATCGGCGGCGTGACAGTGGTCGCGTACCTCTCTGCGCTGTGCAACCTGCGATTCACCGCAACTCAGTACGCGCTGCTCTCGGCATTCGCGAGCATCGTCGGGCGCGTGGTGACGGGAACCTCGGCGGGTCGCATGATCGATGCCATGGGCTACGTCAACTACTACCTGATGACGACCTTCATTGCCCTGCCGGGCGTGTTCCTCTTCTGGTACATGATCCGCTCGGGCCTCGCCGACCTCTCGATCGGCTCCGCAGGCAAGGAGGAGAAATGACCCATACGCTGATCCGTGGCGGGCGCCTTGTGGACGCGGCCGCGGATATCCTCATCCGGGGCGATAACATCGTCGAAGTTGGAAAGATTGATGCTCCCGCGGATGCCAGGGAAATCGATGCACGGGGCAAACTGCTTCACCCCGGGCTCATCAACGCGCACATGCATGGGCACGGCAACCTCGCCAAGGGCATGGGCGATCGCTGGACGCTGGAGCTCCTGCTCACCGCGGCGCCGTGGACCAACGGCTTTCGCAGCCTCGAGGACAAGTACCTCAGCACGCTGATCGGCGCGGCCGAGATGCTGATGAAGGGCTGCACCGCGTGCTACGACCTGATGGCGGAGTTTCCGACGCCGAGCGTCGAAGGGCTCGAAGCGGTCGGCCGCGCCTACCGGGACGCGGGTATGCGGGCGGTGGTCGCGCCGATGGTGGCCGATCTCAGCTTCTTCGAGGCGATTCCGGGTCTCATGGAGGCGTTGCCGGCGCCCCTGCAAAAGGAGGTCGAGCGGCTGCGCCTGGCGCCGTACCGGACCAGTCTCGAAAACATGCGCCAGGCGCTGCACGGCTGGAAATTCGACCGTGAGGCGATCGGGGCGGCGGTCGGTCCGACGATCCCGCTTCACTGCAGCGACGAGTTCCTCACGGGCTGCGGCAACCTCGCCCGGGAGTACGGCGCCGGCTTGCAGACCCACCTGTCCGAGTCCAAGGTGCAAGCCGTTTCGGCGCTGAAGAAATACGGCAAGTCGCTCGCCGCGCACATGGATGCGCTTGGCCTCGTCGGCCCTCGCTTCACCGCCGCGCACGGCGTCTGGCTCGACGACGACGACATGAAGCGGCTCGCGGATCGCGGCGCTTCGGTGGCCCACAACCCGGGAAGCAACATGCGGCTGGGCAGCGGGATCGCGGACATGCGGCGCATGCTGGAGTGCGGCGTCAACGTCGGCATCGGCACCGACGGCGCGACCTCGTCCGACAACCTGAACATGTACGAGGCGATGCGCATCGCCTCGCTCGCTTCCAAGGTACGCGGGCCCGATTGGCAGCGCTGGATCACGACCAGGGAGGCGCTCGAAGCGGCGACCGCGGGCAGCGCACGCGCGCTCGGCTTCGGCAAGCTCGGCCGCCTCGCGCCCGGCTACAAGGCCGACATCGTTTTGCTCGATCTCGGCAGCGTGAACTGGATTCCGCTCAACGACGCCGTGAACGCGCTGGTGCACACCGAGGACGGCTCGGCCGTCCATTCGGTGATGGTCGGCGGCCGAATGGTGGTCGAGAACCGAAGGCTCGTGAACGTCGATCTGGCGAAGCTCGCCCGGGAAGCCGAAAACGCGCGCGAACGCCTGGAGCGGCTCAATCGCGACAACAAGGCGCTTTACGAAAAGCTGGAGCCGATCGTCGGCAGCTTCTGCCCGGCGCTCGCCAGGCAGCCTCTGCCCATCAACCGTTACGCCGCCTGGCGCTGAATCGGGTCAGACCCCGGCCAAGGCGATTCGGGGTCAGGCCCCGATTTTCTTCTTGCGCCGGCGCCTCGCCATCTTGGCGCCCTGCTTGCCCAAGGCGGTACGCGTTCGCTTGGGCAGGCGGGAAATCGTCCGCTTCTTGCGTGCCGATTTCGCCGCCTTCTTGATGTTGCGCCGCGCGGCGGCGCGTTGCCTTCTGCTGGCCATGGTCAACCTCGACGCTTGAAGAACTGCACCGCGCGCTCGTGCTTTTCGGCCGCCGCGCGCGTGCTGAACGTGCCGAGATTGCGCCGCCGGCCTGTCTTCGGATTGAGCTTCCTCGAGTACAGCCGGTATTCGCCGGAGGCGAGCTTGCGAATCACGCCCCGGCGCTGCAAGCACCGTGCCGAGCGTGCGGCGCTAGCGGAGGACTCCGACGATCGGTCCTAGATCGACCTTGAAGTCGCTTCGCCGCAACTCGGCCGAATACAGGCTGGAAACCACCCCGTCGAGGTAGAGCGCGTCGGGACAGTGAAGCTCATCGCGGAAACACGAAAGCGATTGAACCGTCTCCCCGAGCCGTCGCGGAGGAAGAGCTCGACTTTTCTTCTCTTCGGGGACGCGAAGCTCAGAACGGCGAGCAACATGAGCTTCACGTGACTGGTCAAGGCGATCCGCTCCGGAGCGAGCGCACCATGTACGCAACCACCGCAACGTTGAGGACTAACGCGACCGCCTTGACTCCGTTCACGCCGAGGTAGAGCTCGTACAGCTCGAACGGAACGTAGATGCCGCCGCTCAGCGCGGCGAACCACTTTGCCCACGTCCGGTTGTGCCACAGGCCATAAGCCTCGATGAACCTCACGCATGAGTAGGTTAGCGCCAACGCGGCGAGCATCCATAGTTTGCCGCTCGAAAGGTTGTAAAAGAGGTCGAGGAAGACCCGGGCGTGGTGCTTGGCAGGGTTGAGATGGAGACGCCTGGAGAGCAGATCGGCCGCGACGTCGGCGTCGCGGTGCAGCAGCCGGAACAGGCCGAATCCGGCCAGCAGGACGAGCGTCCCCTTGGCCGCCTCGAACAGCGCGACGGCGCGCAGCCCTGGAGGTGGATTCGGGCTCAGACTCCGATTTCCTCTTTCAGCTGCTTTGTGCTTTTCTTGGGACGGACAACGCGTAGGCGAAGAATCCGAGTACCTGCACTGTCAAGCCGAAGACCATTACCAGCGGCAGCGTGTACTCCATATTGCGGACAACGTTCGACGCCCACGGTGCCAGGGTCGTAACAAGCGCGCCGAAAAAGAAAATGCCCGAGGCCGGCGATCGAACTCTGGCAAAGAGAATTCCAGCGGCGATGAGAAAGATCAACGCGAGTACCGTAGGAGTCCAGATGACGAAGAGCGCAAGCACGGCAACCTCCCTAGGAAAGACAGCTGCTAGTTCATCCGGCCGAGACGACTCGGTTGGCCAGCACGCCGATCGCTTCGTTCACGACTTCCACCCGGTCGCCGGGCTTCAGCGCAGGCTCGGTGGGCCCGTCGCAGCCGAACCAGATGACATCGTTCGGGTGCAGCGTGAGATAGCGCGACATGCGCGAGATGAAGTGCGCAACGCTGAAGATCATTGCGGATGTGTTGTAGCTCGAAGCAGTGCGGCCGTTCACGCGCACCTCGATCACCTGGTTCATCGGGTCGATGCCCGAAACGATGCGCGGCCCCATCGGCTTGAAGGTGTCGCTGTTCTTCGCACGCCACAGCGTGCGGTCGCTGCGCTGCCAGGCACGCTCGCTGACATCGTTGCCGAGCGTGTAGCCGGCGACATAATCCAGCGCTTCCTTCTCGGGGACGTTCTTGGCGTGCCGGCCGATTACAGCGACGAGCTCGCCTTCGAAATCCACCTGTCCGCTCGAATCGCGCGGAATGACGATGTCCTCGCCGCTGCCGATGAGGGCGTTGTTGGCGCGGTAACCGATGTCCGCGCGCTCGGGCACCTTGTAGCTCGTGCCGTGCGCCCGGTTGGCCCACTCGATGTGCGCGCGGTAATTGAGGCCGGCCGCGTAGAAGTTGCCCGGGACGACGGGCACCGGCCGCTTCTCGAGGCTCAAAGGCCGAACCTCGTCGCCATCACCTGGCAGCGCCTGACCAGGCGATGCTCGTCCGGCCCGTAGTCGGCGATGGCGTTATGGATCGTGCCGAAGTTTTCCCACATCAGCAGGTCGCCCTCGTTCCAATGGTGCCGGTAGCGGTACTCGTGCTTGAGCTGGTGGCTGAACAGGAACTCGAGGATGCGGTCGCTTTCCGGCTGCGGCAGCTCGTTGATCCGCATCGAGTAGCCGGGATTGGCGTACAGCACCTTGCGCCGGGTGATCGGGTGCTCGAGGAAGATGGGGTGCGACACCGGCGGCTTCTGCTTGCGCTGCGCTTCGGTGAGCGGCGGCCGCTTGCTTCCTTTCTCCCGCCGCATCATCTCCCAGAACTTGTTGAAATCATGCAGCACCGTCATGCCGTCCAGCTTGACCTTGAGCTCTTCGGGCAGGCCCTCGTACGCGGCGTGCATGCTGCTGAACTCCGTGTCGCCGAGCGTATGGCCGTTGCGCCGCGGCACCTGCAGCGCGTAAAGCACGTTCGCGAACGCGATCGTCTCGCTGTAGGACATGTCGGTGTGCCAGTCCTGGCCGGCGTCGGAGAGGCCGATCGGCTTTCCGTCCTTCACGATGTTGGAAAGGATCATGACCTCGGGCAGCCCGGGCTCCTGGTAGGGGCCCGAAGCAACGTTGACCTCGAGCTCGCCGAAGCGCGCCGCGAAGTCCCTCTGCTGGCGCGCGGTCAGCTTCTGGCGCGGGAAACAGAGCACGCCGTGGTGGCCGAGTGCGTCGACGATGCCTTCGACTTCGCCGTTCTCGAGCGCAGTGGAGAGGTCCAGGCCTTCGATCCGCGCGCCGAGCAACCGCCCGGAAGAGATGAGCTGCATGCGTCAATCCATCTTAAGCCCAATTTCCTTCACGATCCTCGCGTAGCGCGCGGTGTCAGCTCGCACCAGCGCCGCAAATTCGGCCGGCGAGGCGGAAACCGTGCCGTCGGCGCCGATGCCTTCGAGCTTCGCCTTGACGTCAGGCGTCTGCATGGCTTTGACGAGATCGGCGTGTAGCCGGTTCACGATCGCGGGCGGCGTGCCGCCGGGCGCGAAGACGCCATACCAGGTCGTCACCTGGTAGCCCGCGAGCCCTGCCTCCTGCGCCGTCGGCACGTCCGGGAACGCCGGCAGCCGCGCGGCGCTCGACGTGGCCAGCGCGCGCAGCTTGCCCGAGCGCACGTGCGGCGCCGACGCCGGCATGGTGTCGAAGGCGACCAGGTGCTGGCCGCCAAGGAGATCCTGCATCGACTGGCCGCTGCCCTTATAGGGAACGTGCACCAGCTTCACGCCGGTGAGGCTGCTGAAGATCTCACCCGCGAGGTGCGGCATGCTGCCGTTTCCCGCCGACGGAAACGTCAGGCCGGGCTTGCTTTTCATATAGTCGATCAGCGCCCTCAACGATTTCGAAGGCAGCGACGGGTGGACCGTCACGAAATGAGGCACGGCGGCGGCGATGCCGATCGGCGCGAAGTCCTTGATCACATCGTAGGAGAGGTTACTGAAGAGCGACGGCGCGATCGCGTTCACCGAGACGTGGCCCATCATGATCGTGTAGCCGTCGGGCGCGGACTTCGCGACCTGTCCCGCAGCCATCGTGCCGGTCGCGCCGGGGCGGTTCTCGATCACCACGCTCTGTCCGAGGAGCTCCGAATAGCGCGGCGTGATGATGCGCGCCACCACGTCGGTTCCGCCGCCAGGCGGAAAGCCGACCACCATGCGGATCGGCTTGCCCGGATAGTCCTGCGCCTGCGCGGGAAAGCTCAGCAACGCAAAAAGCACCCAGGGCAGCGTCATGTGCTCCTCCTCGGCGCCATTCTAGAATGCCGTCAGAGGAGGAGCCCATGAAGAAGCTGTGTCTGACGTTGCTCTGGCTGCCGCTCGCCGCGCTGGCCCAGAGCTATCCCACCAAGCCGGTGAAGCTGTTGATCGGCTTCGCCGCCGGCGGCCCCACAGACGTCATCGGACGCATCGTCGCGCAGGACATGAGCGCCACGCTCGGACAGACCGTAATCGTCGAGAACAAGCCGGGCGCCACGTCCATGATCGCCACCCAGGAGGTGAAGCGCGCTGCTCCGGACGGATACACCCTCTATATGACGACGCTCACGCATAGCGTCAACGCGGTCCTCTACGCCGACAAGAAGCCCTACGATCCCATCAACGACTTCACGCCGATTTCGCTGGTGTGCCACCTGCCGCTCGTCATGGTCGCCAAGGGCGACTCTCCCTTCAACACCGCGGCCGACGTCGTGAAAGCGGCCAAGGAAAAGCCCGGCGAGATCAGCTATGGCTCGTCGGGCAACGGCGGCTCGGCGCATCTCGCCGGCGCCCTGGTCGAAGCCCTCACGGGAACGAAGATGCTGCACGTCCCGTTCAAGGGCAACGCGCCGGCGCTCACCGAAGTCATGGCCGGCCGCGTGAGCTTCATGTTCTATCCGATGGTCGGCATTGCCGAGCAAGTGCAGCAGAAGCGCCTCAAGGTACTCGCCGTAAGCACCGAGAAGCGCCACCCCGACTATCCGAACGTGCCGACGATGTCGCAGAGCGGCTTCCCCGGATTCGAGCAATACACGCAAGGCCTCGGCGTCGTCGGCCCAGCCGGCCTCCCGACGTCGGTCGTCGGCCTGCTGAACGAAGCAGTCCGCGCATCGCTCGCCAAGCGGGAAACGCGGGAGAAGCTCAACAAGCTTGGCGCGATCACCGAAGGCGGCACCACGCCCGCCGAGTTCCGCGCCTGGCTCGCGAAGGACCTCGAGCGCTGGGAGCGCGTCATCAAGGCGGCCGGCGTCAAGCCGGAATAAGGCTCGTAGACGTCACCGAGGTCGCGAAGCCAGGTACGCCGCGATCGACGCCATGTCTTCGACGGTCAGATTTGCCACCGTGGCTTGCATGAGCTGCGCTGCGGTACCGGCACGTGCGCCGCTCTGGATGTCGTAGAGCTGACGCACGACATAGCTGGGCGAACGTCCGGCGATCGAGGGCACGTTGCCGAGGCCTTTCAAGTCCTGGCCATGGCAGATCGCGCATTGCAGTGTCTTGCCCGCGCCGCCGCTGCTGACCAGATCCGCGCCCCGTGCGACGCTGCCGACGGGCACATACGCGATGAACTGCGATCTCGGGTCGCGGTTTTCGAATTGTTCGACATCTTCGGGCACTTCGATGATGCGTTGACCGATCGGCTCCTTCTCGCGGGTATCGGCGGGGGCGAGAAACCATCCGGCGACGACCGTCTTCGGGACGGTCGGGGTTTCGACAACCCGGACGTTCGATCTTGGTTTCAGCGCGGAAAAATAGGCGGCGGCCGCCTGCACCTCGGCGTCCGTGATGTCCTTGGATAGCGAGATCATCAAGTCGATGTTTCTTTTCTGTACCGACGTCCTCCTGGCACCGCTCTTGTAGTCGGCCATTTGCTGGACGATGTAAGCCGCGGGAAGGCCGGCGAGGCTCGCGTTCTCCGGTCCACCCGTCCCCTCTGCGCGATGACAGAAACCGCAGGCAAACACATTGGGCTTCCTGCCCTCCGCAACGACCGACGGCAGGGGCGGATGATCGGCGGGATGCCAGACGGGCGCGATGAAGCGATCGCGCAGTTGAGTCACGGTGTACGTGGCGCTGCTGGCCGGCACGCGCCTCGCGATGCCGTCTTCGGCGCGGGGTTTCAAACCCGGAGGATTTACGGGGTACGCCCACGCCGGCGGGCTCTCGGCACCGAGTGCCGTTGAGGAAAAGAAACACGCCACCCAAACCGCAACGGTCGAAGTTAGCTTCCTCATGCCGCCTCCCTTCGTAGGGAGCCTAACTCAGGAGGCGGTGCAGCGGTAAACGGCGAGGGAGCCGAGGACGTTCGGGAGCACGGTGACGGCTTTGCCGTCGTGCATCACCAGCTTCTCGCGGATGCGGATGCCGATGCGCCGGCAGAGGTCCTCGAAGTCGGTGATGGTGCAGTGGTGGACGTTGGGGGTCTCGTACCACTCGTAAGGGAGCGACTTGGATACGGGCATGTGGCCGAGGACGACCTGCAGGCGCGCGTACCAATGCCCGAAGTTCGGGAAGCTGACGATCGCCTCGCGCCCCACGCGCAGCATTTCGCGCAGGATCCCTTCGGTGTGGTGCACCGCCTGGAGGGTCTGGGAGAGGATCACGTACTCGAAGGACTGGTCGGCGAAGAGCGAGAGGCCGCTCTCGAGGTCGACCTGGAGCACGTTGACGTCGTTCGCCACGCAGGCGAGCACGCTGTCGTCGTCGATCTCGACCCCGTAGCCCGGCGCCTTGTTTGCCTCCCACAGGTAGCGCAGGAGCGAGCCGTCGCCGCAGCCGAGGTCGAGCACGCGCGAGCCCGACTTGACCCAGTGCGCGATCGCGCCGAAGTCCGGACGGGCGGCGAGCAGAGCCTGTTCGGCCGAGGTCATAGGTCGATGTTGGCGAAGTAGGCGCGCAGCGCGCCGTGGTAGCGCGGGTCCTCGAGGAGGAAGGCGTCGTGGCCGCCGGGGGCGTCGATCTCGAGATAGGAGACGATGCGCCGGTTGTCGAGCAGGGCACGCACGATTTCCCGCGAGCGCGGCGGCGGAAAGCGCCAGTCGGAGTTGAACGACACCACGAGAAAGGCCGCCTTGGCGCGCGCCAGGGCCGCAGAAAGATTGCCGCCGAAGTCGCCCGCGGGATCGAAGTAATCGAGCGCCTTGGTGATGCGGAGATACGTGTTGGCGTCGAAGTAGCTCGAGAACTTGTCGCCCTGGTAGCGAAGGTAGGACTCGATCTCGAAATCGATGTCGAAATCGAACCCCAGGCTCGCCCGGCGCAGCACGCGCCCGAACTTCTCCGACATCGCCTCGCCCGAGAGGTAGGTGATGTGGCCGATCATGCGCGCGATGCGCAGGCCGCGAGTCGGCACCACGCCCTTCTCGTAATAGTGCCCGCCGTGGAAGTCGGGGTCGGTCATGATCGCCTGGCGCGCCACCTCGTTGAAGGCGATGTTCTGCGGCGTGAGGCGCGCGGCGGCCGCGATGACGAGCGAGTGGCGGATGCGATCGGGATACGACAGCGTCCATTGCAGCGCCTGCATCGCTCCGAGGGAGCCGCCGATCACCGCGGCGAAGCGCTCGATGCCGAGGCGGTCGGCGAGGCGCGCCTGCGCCTCGACCCAGTCTTCGACCGTCACGACCGGGAAGTCGGCGCCCCAGGGCTTGCCGGTGGCGGGATTGACCGAAGCCGGCCCGGTGGAGCCGAAACAGCTCCCCAGGTAATTCGAGCCGACGACGAAGAAGCGCCGCGTATCGAGCGGCTTGCCCGGCCCGACCAGGTTGTCCCACCAGCCGATATTGTTTCTTTCATCCGAATAGAACCCAGCCACGTGGTGCGAGGCATTCAGCGCGTGGCACACCAGCACCGCGTTGGAGCGAGCCGCGTTCAGCGTGCCGTAGGTCTCGTACGCGATGTCGTAGGAGGGCAGCTCGGCGCCGCCGCGCAGGCCGATCGGCGCGTCGAAATGCGCCTTCTGCGCGAATACCTGGCCTACGGAGGATGGATCGTGCGGAGCGTTCATGTCTCTTTAGCGGAATTTGTTGTGCGCCCGCAAGCTGACGCAAATCGGCGCAAAGCCGCGCGAAGTTAACCGGAGGTTACGGTAGTGTCAAGAAACGGCCGGTTTGGAGAATAATCTGCCTTCATGGATACGGATACCCGACCCATCGTCGGGCTGATGCTCGGCGACGTGACCGGCATCGGCGCCGAGATCGCGAGCAAGATGCTGGCGACCGAGGACGTGAAGGCCCGCGCTCGCATGGTGCTGGTAGGAGATGCGCGCCACGTGGAGCTCGGTTGTCGAGACGCTGGCACCGAGGTCGCCTTCCATGGCGTTTCTTCCGTGGAAGCCATCGACTGGTCGCGCTCCGGCTACCCTCTGCTCGATCTCGGCAACCTCGATCCGGAGCGCTTTCGGCGGGGCGAGGTCTCGCCCGAGGCCGGGCGGGTCGCCGGCGAGACGCTGAAGGCGATGACCGATCTCGCGCTCGCGGGCAAGCTCGACGCGGTGTGCTTCGCGCCGCTCAACAAGGCAGCGCTCCACCGCGGCGGCTGGAATTATCACGACGAGCACCAGATGTTCGCGGACTGGACGCGGCACAGCGGCTATTACAGCGAGATGAACGTGATTCCTGAGTTCTCAACCTTCCGCGTCACCTCGCACGTGAGCCTGCGCAAGGCGCTCGACCTTGTCACGCCCGAGCGCGTCGAGGCGGCGATCCGCCTCGCGGATCGCACCATGCGCTCCACCGGCCTCCAGGCGCCGCGCATCGGGGTGGCGGCGCTCAATCCGCACGGCGGCGAGAACGGCCTCTTCGGCGACGAGGAGATCCGGATCATCCGCCCAGCCGTCGAGCGCGTGCGCGCTTCCGGCGTCGACTGCGCGGGCCCGCTCCCTTCCGACACCATCTTTCTGCGCGCGCGCGCTGGGCACTTCGACGCCGTCGTCATGATGTACCACGACCAAGGGCAGATCGCGACCAAGCTGCTCGGCTTTCAGAAGGGCGTCACGGTCAGCGCGGGAATGAAAACCGTCTATGCCACCCCGGCGCACGGCACCGCGTTCGACATCGTCGGCAAGGGCCGCGCCGACCCGGGCGCCATGACGGCGGCCTTCGGCATGGCGGTGAAGCTCGGCGCCGCGAAGAGCAGCGCAGGAAGCCGGCCCGAATAAGTCTCAGTTACCCGTCAGCCGGGCGGTGACCCTGAGCAATTCCTCCTGCGGATCGAGCTTGTTCAGCACCTCGCGCACCCCGAGCTCGCGCGCTTTCCGCTGCAATTCGACGTCGATACGGCCGGACAAAATAACGACGGGCAGATCCGGCCGGATGCGAGCCACCTCGCGCGCGACATCCAACCCCGACAACCCCGGCATGAAGCAGTCGCTCACCACCAGATCGTAGGCCTGCGGCGCGGCGCGCACGGCTTCGAGCGCTTGTTCGGCCAGCGTATGGCCGCTCACGCGGTAGCCGCGGCGCGACAGCATGCGCACCATTGCAGAAACCAGCGCCTCGCTGTCGTCCAGAAAAAGCACGTGGCAGTGCCGTTCGGCCGGCGGCTGCGCCGCAGGCAGCACGATGTGAAAAGTCGTTCCCGTCCCAGGCTCGCTTTGCACCTCGATCGCACCCTCGTGCGCCTGCACGATGCCGTGCACCACTGCGAGGCCGAGACCGGTACCTTCGCCGACCGATTTCGTGCTGAAGAAGGGCTCGAATATGCGCTCCCGGATTCGGGGATCGATCCCGGTTCCGGAATCTGACACCGACAAGCGGGCGAATCCGCGTGGCTGAACACCGTCAACCGCGTGCATGTCTGCGGCCTCTGGCGTGATCCCGGACAGCTTGACGGCGATGCGGCCGGAGCGGCCCTGCATGGCCTGCCACGCGTTCGTGCACAGATTGACCAGGAGCTGGTGGATTTGCGTGGGGTCGGCAAGGACCGCCGGTGTCCCGGGATTGCACTCGACAACCAGCTCGGTCCCGGCCGGCAGCGTGACACGCAGCAACCTGGCGGCGTCCTGCACGACCTCGTCCAGCGCCAGCCGACGCCGCTGCGGCGTCTGCGGACGCGCAAACGCAAGAATCCGCTGAACGATCTCGGTGGCGCGCCGGCTGGCCTTGTCGATTTGCTCGATGCTCTCCCGCGCCGCATGCTCCGGGCCGACGTCCATGCGCGCGAGCTCGACGTTGGCGAGAATGGCGCGAAGGGCGTTGTTGAACTCGTGCGCTATGCCGGTCGCAAGCGTGCCCATGGCCTTCATTTTCTGCGCTTGCCGCAGCTGTTCCTCGAGGACCCGGCGCTGCTCGTCCGCCTGCCTGCGCTGCAGGAACTGCCCGATCTGGCCCCCGATCACCGCGATCGCCTGCAGCAGCTGCGGTTCCGGTTCGCGTGCCTGGCGGCTTGCGAAGTTAAGCACGCCGATCGTCCTTCCGTCCGAGGCGATCGGGAACACGAAGGCGCCATGGAGGCCGACCTCGCGCAGCCCGATTTTGGCCGCGCCTTGGGAGGAGCGCGGATCGTTGCCCACGTCGGTCGCCCACAGCGGCTCGCCCGTCTGCCAGGCGAGGCCCGACAGGCCGACCCCGGGCCGGTAGACGATCTCGCGGGACAGCGCGACAAAGCGCTCGAACGCCGGGTCCAGCACGCTCCAGCCATCGGTAAAGCGCAACACGCCGGCTGGCTCGTCCACGCGAAAATAGCGGCCGCAATCCCAGCCTTCCGTCTCGCAAACGGCCCGGATGACCTTCTGCAGCGTCGCCGGCGTGCTGTCCGACTCAGCCAGGATGCGGGTCACGGCGTGCTCGAGCTCGCGCAACTCTTCGGCGCGCCTGCGCTCGGTGATGTTGCGCGTGATTCCGCGATAGCCCTTGAAGACCCCCGCCGCATTGAATATCGGCTCGCCGCTCACCCTCACCCAGACCTTGCGGCCCGCGGCATCGAAGCGGCACAGCTCCAGGTCGCGAAACGGCTGGCGCGCCTCGAGCAGCGCGCGGTGCGCCGCCCAGTCCGCTTCGCTCAGGTTGATGTGCTCGAGCTCCCAGCGCTTCTTGCCCAGAAGCTGTTCTGCACGTCGCGGCTCGATTTCCCGCGAAGAGGTGTTCCAGAACGCCCTGAATCGAAGCTGCTCGTCCTGCTCCCAGTACCCGTCGGCGGAGAGCTCGGTCAGGCTGCGAAACCGCTCTTCGCTCTCGTGCAGGTCGCTCAGGTGCTTGTCCTGCGGGTGCGTCATCGCACCCTAGGATAACTCCAGAGTGTCAGTCTGCGGCGCGCGCCGCGCCGGCGGCGATCAGCGCCTCGATCGCTTTATCTTGGAGTCCGACTTCGCGCAGCACCTCGCGCGTGTGCTCGCCCAGCCGCGGCGCGTGGCGGCGGTATTCCGGTTGCGACTCCGACCATTCGGAAGGCACCGCGAGGGTGCGGATGCGGCCTTCGCTCGGGTGCTCGCGCACGCTGAAGTAGCCGGTCGCGGCGAGGTGCGGGTCGGCGAGGATGTCCTCGATGGTGTTCATGCGCTGCACCGGGATGTCGGCGCGCTCGAGGACCTCGATCCACTCGGCGGTAGTCCGCTTCTTCAGCTCTTCGGCGACCATCGTATAGGCGCGCTGGTAGTTCTTGCTGCGCGCTTCCTGGGTCGCGAACTCGGGGAGCGACAGCATCTCGGGGCGTCCGATCACGTCGAAGAACGCCTTCCACTGCTTGTCGTTGTAGATCAGCGTGCAGATATAGCCGTCGCTCGTCTGGTAGGGACGGCGGTCCGGCGCGAGGATGCGCGCATAGCCGGCCTCGCCGTGTCGCGGCTCGAAGGCGTAGCCGCCGAGGTGGTCGCCGAGCACGATCTGCAGCAGATGCTCGAACATCGGGATGTCGATGCGCTGGCCCTTGCCCGTCTTCTCGCGGTGATAGAGCGCCGCGCTCACCGCGCTAGCCGCCTGCTGTCCGACCGAGCGGTCGGCGACGATCATCGGCGCGTAGCGCGGCTCGGCGGCGCCCTGCCGCTGCAGCAGATAAGGCAGGCCCGACGCGCCCTGGATCAGGTCGTCGTAGGCCGCTTTGGCCGCATACGGCCCGCGCTGGCTGTAGCCGAAGCAGCCGGCGTAGATGATCCGCGGGTTCACTTCCCTGACCTCTTCGTAGGAAAGCCGCAGCCGGGCCATCGCTTGCGGGCGGATGTTGTAGACCAGCACATCGGCTTTCGCGGCCAGCGCGAGGCACGCGTCGCGCGCGGCGGGCTTCTTGAGATCGAGAACGATCGAGCGCTTGTTGCGGTTGACGCCCAGGTAGATGGTGCCCATGCCCGGATGGCGGAACGGCCAGGCGTAGCGCATCACGTCGCCCTCCGGCGGCTCGACCTTGATCACCTCGGCGCCGAAGTCGCCCAGGATCTGCGTGGCGTAGGGGCCCATCACCACCGTGGTGAGGTCCAAGACGCAAACTCCGTGCAGTGGGCCAGGCATGAGACGGGGAGGTTAACACCAGAAAATGCTCGATCGCGGGCTCGCGGCTGAAGCGTAACAATGGCGCCGATACAGTTTGCCGCGGGATGGGCTCGACCGCATGATGCGTCTGCTGTACTGGGGAGGTCTCGCCGCCGCCGCCACGGCCTTGCTGACGAGTTGCCGCACGGACGTAAAGGTCGCGGAAAAGGAGCAGGACTTGGTCATCGACGGCTCCGTCCAGGCCAAGCTTGCTCCGCTGCTGAAGGACTACGCACCAGCCAAACCGCTGAGATCGACGGACGAGCTGCGCGAGATCGACAACAAGGGCAATCTAGGCAGGCTCATTTATTACGAAAGAAAGGTCGCCTACGCGCCGCTGGAATCTGGTCTCTGGGGCATTCACGGCATCGGCGGCTTCACCTCGAACGACTCGCGCGGCAGCTCACAGGCGCTCAGCCTCTGCGGACTGGCGACCCTGATCAGTGCAAGCGCGGGAAAAATCCATGGGGACGCGACTGTCGCCGTGCCCATAGGCAGAACGTTCCTGCCCTTTGCCATCCAGTCGTCGATTGACTATGGTCGCAGGTCGAAAGTGAGGGATTTCGAGGCGAGCACGCCGGACGTATGCCGACCGTCACCCGGACAGCAATTTTCTCTCCGCGTTGAGAGCGAGCTTACCGTGACGGTATCGGGCACATTCGGGACATCCCGGGTGTCGGCGATGTCGGAGGAACTCGCCTGCAAGGTGGCTGGCGAGCTGAAGCCTGCGGACGGATATCTTCCTGCCGTAGGGGGTCAGGCACTTGTCACGGCATGCGAGCGCCGGGTCAATGGCCGAAACAAGGCAGTCCTCGAGTATGTGTTCTTGCCGAGTGCCGGCTTTTATGTGCTGCTCAAGGAGGCGAGCGACGTCGAAACGGTCAAGGTGCGATACAGAGAGGTGACCGTTGCGCAGTAACTCGTGGTGCGAGTTCGGCTGGATTCATCCGCTGAACCTCCGTGCCGATCGTTCCGAACTTCTCTTTCAAGTCCGCCCGGCCAAGCGCCTTCAGCACCACTTCATTCAAGCGCCCATGGGAACAAAGAACTTCATCTGCGCTCCTCAGGCGTTCAGGCGGGCGAGCAGTTCCTTGGTCTTCGCCGGGTCGCTCGCGCGCAGCACGCGCTGCGCGAGCGCCTGCACCTCGGCGAGGTTGGTGCGCAGGATCCGCTCCTTGATGAGCAGGAGCTGCGAGGGATGCATCGAGAAGTTGCGCAGCCCGAGTCCCAGGAGCAGACGCGTGAGCTGCAGATCGCCCGCCATCTCGCCGCACACCGCGACCGGCACGCCGCCGCGCGTGGCGGTCTGGATCGTGCCGGCGACGAGCGTGAGCACCGCCGGGTGCAGCGGGTCGTACAAGTGCGCCACCGCGTCGTCGGTGCGGTCGATGGCGAGCGTGTACTGGATGAGGTCGTTGGTGCCGATCGAGAGGAAATTGAGGCGCCGCATGAAAATCGGCAGGGCAAGCGCCGCCGCGGGAATCTCGATCATGCCGCCGATCTCGATCTCGCGGTCGTAGGCCGTGCCGCGCTCGTCGAGCTGCTGCTTCGCCTGGCGGATGAGCGCGAGGGTCTGCTCGATCTCGTGCACGTGCGCGAGCATCGGCAGCAGGATCCTCACGCTTCCGTAATGAGAGGCGCGCAGGATGGCCCGCAGCTGGGTGAGGAACATCTGCGGCTCGGCGAGGCAGAAGCGGATCGCGCGCAGGCCCATCGCCGGATTGGGCATGTTCTGGGTCTGCCCGTCGCTGTTCAGCGCCTTGTCGGCGCCCAGATCCAGGGTGCGCAGCACCACCGGCCGCCCGCCCATCGCCTGCGCCACGTTGCGATAGGCCTCGAACTGCTCGTCCTCGCTCGGCAGCTCCTTGCGGTTCAGGAACATGAACTCGCTGCGGAACAGGCCTACGCCCTCGGCGCCCGCCTCGAGCACTTCCGGCATGTCGTCGGGCAGCTCGATGTTGGCAAAGAGCTCGACCGGCGTGCCGTCGAGCGTCGTGGCCTTCTTGGATTTCAGCCGCTTCAGCTTCTCGCGCTCGAGGTCGAGCTGCGACTGGCGCAGCCTGAATTCGGCGAGCACCAGCGGGTCGGGGTTGACGATCACCACGCCCATGACGCCGTCGACGATGACGAGCTCGCGCTCGCTGATGGTCTGGAAGGCGTGGTGCAGGCCGACGATCGCCGGAATGCCGAGGCTGCGCGCGACGATCGCGGTGTGCGAGGTGACGCCGCCGACGTCGGTGATGAAGCCGCCGAAGTGGTGGCGCTTGAAGAGAATCATGTCCGCGGGCGAGAGGTCGTGCGCCACCACGATCAGCTCCTGCTCCTCGGTCAGCGCCGGCTCCGTCAGCGTCTGCGCGCCCATCAGCGCCTTCAGCACCCGCTCGACTGCCTGCTGCACGTCGGCCTTGCGCTCGCGCAGATAGGCATCGTCGATCTCGTCGAAGCGGTCGGTGAGCTTTTCCATCTGCTGCACCAGCGCCCATTCGGCGTTGGCGCGGCGTTCGTGGATGACCTGCTTGGGCGCCTCGGACAGCGCCGAGTCGTCGAGGATCATGCGGTGCAGGTCGAGGAAGGCCGAGAACTCGTGCGGCGCATCCGCAGGGATGTGGGTGCGCAGCGTCGAGAGCTCGTCGCGCGCCTTGTGCAGCGCGGCCTCGAAGCGCCGCACCTCGTTTTCCACCGCCTCGGCAGGGATCTCGTAGTGCACGACCTCCAGCCGCGCGGTGGTCACGAGGTGCGCGTAACCGATGGTGATGCCGCCGGATACGGCGTGGCCGTGCAGGACGAAGTTCATTCCGACTCGCCGAACCGGTCTGCCACCAGCCTGGCGATGGCGGCGATCGCGTCGTCGGCGTCGTCGCCTTTCGCCTCCACCAGCACGCTGGTGCCCTGTCCCGCCGCCAGCATCATCACGCCCATGATGCTCTTCGCGTTGACCCGCCGGCCGCTGCGCGAGATCCAGATCTCGCTGTGGAACCCGCCCGCGACCTGGGTCAGCTTGGCCGCCGCCCGGGCATGCAGCCCCAGCTTGTTGACGATCTCGATGGACTGGCTAGGCATCCGATAGGAGCGACACTAGGCGTCGCAGCAGCGGTCGGTGTTCATGTGGACCAGGCCGTCGGCCCCGCCGGACATCGCGCGCTGCACCAGCACCGGCAGGCTCACCGGGGCGCCGCCGTTGCGCCCGGTCAGCACGCGCAACAGCATCGGCAGCGACACGCCGGAGACGCCCTCGACCCGGCCGTCCGCGAGGAGCTTCGATACCACGTTCCCGGGCGTGGCGCCGAAGATGTCGGTGAGGATGAGCACACCGTCGCCGGCGTCGATCTGGTCCATCATCTCGCGCGCGCGCAGCACCAGGTCGTCGGGGTCATCCTGGCGCCACACGCTGAGCGTGGCGACCTGGCTCGGGCGCTGGCCGAGAATCTGCGAAGCGCTCTCGAGAAGCGACGTGCCGATCTCGCCATGAGTGACGATGAGAAGGCCGATCATGAGAGCCTGGACTCCAGCGCGTCCATGAACATTCCCGACACGTCGAAGCCGCTCTGGTCCTGGATCTCGCGAAAGCAGGTGGGGCTGGTGACGTTGATCTCGGTGAGCCAGTCGCCGATCACGTCGAGCCCGACGAGCAAGAGCCCGCGCGCCGCGAGCTTCGGCCCCAGCGCCGCCGCGATCTCGCGGTGCCGTGCGCTCACCGGCTGCGCCACGCCGCGCGCACCGGCGGCGAGGTTGCCGCGCGATTCGCCGGTCTTCGGAATGCGGGCGAGGCATTGGGGCACCACGCTTCCGTCGATCAGCAGCACGCGCTTGTCGCCCTGGGCGATCTCGGGGATGTAGCGCTGCGCCATGACGCTGCGCGTGCCGAGCGCGGAGATGGTCTCGACGATGACGTTGCGGTTCGGGTCGTCGTGGCGCAGGACGAAGATGCCGGCGCCGCCCATGCCGTCGAGGCGCTTCAGCACCACGTGCCTGTGCTCGTCGACGAAGGCCTGCAGGTCTTCCATGCGGCGCGCCACGAGGGAGGGCACCGTGAACTGCGGAAACTCGGCGATCGAGAATTTCTCGTTGTGGTCGCGGACCGCATCGGGCGCGTTGAACACCTTTGCGCCCTGGCGCTCCGCATGCGACAGGAGCCAGCTGCTCGCCACGTATTCCATGTCGAACGGCGGGTCTTTTCGCATGAGCACCGCGCCGAACTCCGCGAGCGGCCGCTCCACGTCCTCGTGGGTGCTGTACCAGTCCTCGTCATCGTCGCTGAGCGAAAGGCGCGTGGCGCGCGCCGCGACCGAGCTTTTTGCCCAGAGCAGCGCGCTCTGCTCGCAGACGAAGACAGCGTGCCCCCGCGCCTGGGCGGCGCGCATCATCGCGACGGTGGTGTCCTTGTACGCCTTGAGCTCTTCAGGCGGATCGATGACGAAGAGGAGATTCAGGCTACTTGCTCTGCGAGACCATGAATTCGACCCCCGCGCGGAGCTCCGCATCCGTGAGCGAGGGCATCCCGGCCTTCGGGGGCATCGCGCCTTTGCCGTTGGTCACGGACTGCACCAGCGTGGTCATGCCCTGCTGAATGCGCGGCGCCCACGCCGCCTTGTCGCCGAGCTTCGGAGCTCCTGCTACACCCGCGGCGTGACAGACGTGGCACACCTTGTCATAGACCGCCTTGCCGTCCGCCGCCGCGGCAGCGGGCTTGGACTCTGCAGCCGGCGCGGCCGCGGGTGCCGGCTTCGCCGCGGCGGGTGCAGCCTGCGCCTGCTGCTGCGCCGGTGCGGGTTTGGCGGGCTCCTTCGGCGCGGCCGGCTCCTTCAGCTTTCCGCCCGACTGATTGGCCATGAAGACGATGGCGCGCGCGACCTCGTCGTCGGTCAGCGAGGTGTCGCCGCCGCGGGGCGGCATCGCGCCTTTGCCTTTGAGCGCAATCGCCAGCATGCCCTTCAGTCCATCCTTGAGACGCGGCGCCCACGCTTGCGCATCGCCGATCTTCGGCGCGCCCGCCACACCGGCCGCGTGGCAGGCGCTGCAGGTGGCCTTCACGATGGCCTCGCCGGAACGCGCGCCCGCGGCCGCCGTCGGAGCGCCGAATTCAATCCGGGCCACGGGCCGGATGCGCGACGCCACGGAATCGGGTGCCAGCGCATTGGGATCCGCGCTCGGGCGGTGCGTCACGAGCTGCACGATCAGGACAATTCCCAGGATCGGCACGAGGAACGCGAGCACGATCGTAATGACGAGCTGCTTCGGAGTCTTGATGAAGGAGGAGTGCGAGTCGTGCACGGTCACGGGCGAGGAAGTTTGGTCTTGTAGGTAACGGTATGATTTTAGCTTCAAAGCTCGGCTTCCAAGCTTCACCTGGGTCGCTGGCTGGTCCGATTCGGAATCGCCCTCGTCGTCCGTCCGCTCCGAGCCTCGTGGTAGCGATTCTGATCTGGGTTCTGCACTGTTTTTACGGCGCTAACGCGTGGACGCGGAAGGGAAAAACGGCTATCCTGCGCGTCCCGTTTTCGATGCGCCCGTAGCTCAGCGGATTAGAGTATTGGCCTCCGAAGCCAAGGGTCGTGGGTTCGAATCCCGCCGGGCGCGCCACTGTCTTCTTCCACCGGAGTTCAAATGAAAACGATGTCCTTCCTGT
Source organism: Burkholderiales bacterium (assembly GCA_035577785.1). Taxonomy (GTDB): domain Bacteria; phylum Pseudomonadota; class Gammaproteobacteria; order Burkholderiales; family SG8-39; genus SCGC-AG-212-J23. The sequence goes on from DATLUZ010000087.1 coordinate 34,089, forward strand.
GCTCCTTCGCCGCCGCCGCGGCGTTGTCGACAAGCGCCTCGGCGCAGCAGTACCCGACGCACAACATCAACATGCTCGTGCCCTACGCGGCCGGCGGGCCGACCGATACGGTGGCGCGCGTGCTCGCGCAAGCCATGGGCAAACCGCTAGGCCAGACGGTGATCGTCGAGAATCGGCCGAGCGCCGGCGGCATCCTCGCCCCCGAGGTCGTGAAGAACGCCAAGCCCGACGGCTACCAAATCCTGATCCACCACATCGGCATGGCGACCATCCCGACGCTATATCGCCAGCTGCGCTTCAATCCGCTCACCGACTTCGAATACATCGGCCTGATTAACGAGGTGCCGATGACCATCGTCGCCAAGCCGAACTTCCCGGCGAAGGACCTGAAGGAGTTCCTCGCCTACATCAAGGCCAATAAGGACAAGGTGAGCTACGCCAACGCCGGCATCGGCGCCGCGTCGCACCTGTGCGGGATGCTCTTCATGAGCGCGATCCAGACCGACTTCCTCACCGTGCCGTACAAGGGCACCGGCCCGGCGATGAACGACCTGCTTGGCGGCCAGGTGGACTTCATGTGCGACCAGACCACCAGCACCACCTCGCAAATCAAGAGCGGCAAGATCAAGGTGTACGGCCTCACCGCGCCCAAGCGCGTGGCGTCGCTGCCCGACGTGCCGACGCTCGAGGAGCAGGGCCTGAAGGGCGCGAACGTCGGTATCTGGCACGGCCTGTACGCCCCGAAGGGCACGCCCAAGCCCGTGATTGACAAGCTGGTGAGCGCGATGCAGACCGCGCTCGCCGACGCGGACGTGCAGAAGCGCTTCGCCGAGCTGGGCGCGGTGACCTATCCGAAGGACAAGCAGACCCCCGCGGCGCTGCAGGCCCACCTGAAGGCCGAGATCGACAAGTGGGCACCGCTCATCAAGAAGGCGGGCCAGTACGCCGACTAGGTTCTCCGGCTGAAAGAAAAAAGCCGCCCGCGGGCGGCTTTTTCTTTGGCCGGCCGGACCTACGCGACCCCGTGTTTCTTGAACCAGGCGAGCATGCGCTTCCAGCCGTCCTCGGCCGCGTCCTTGCGGTAGCTCGGCCGGTAGTCGGCGTTGAAGCCGTGCGGCGTGCCGGGATAGACGTGGGTGTCGGAGGCCTTGGCGCTTTTGTTCTTCGACTTTTTCAAAGTGTCGACTAGCTTGTCGACCTGGTCTTGCGGGATGCCCTGGTCGGCGCCGCCGTAGAGGCCGAGCACCGGCCCGTGCAGCTTCTCGACCGCATCGAGCGGCGTGGTCTTGATCGCC
>DATLUZ010000088.1:0-23115 GCA_035577785.1 Burkholderiales bacterium
GAGACGAACACGATGCCGATCGTGAGCAGGCACTGGTCGAGGTCGCTCGCCCGGTACAGGCGCCGATACAGGGTCCTTTCGAGAAGCATGCTGAGGAGCGCGGCCGCGACGAAAGCGATCGGAAGGGTGGCGAGGAACGGCCAGCCGAACCGGTTCGCGAGGGTGACGGTCGCGTAGCCGCCGGCCATGGCGAAGCTGCAGTGCGCCAGGTTGACGAAGTTCATCATCCCCAGCGTCACCGTGAGCCCCACGGAGAGCAGGAACAGCAGCATCCCGTAGGCGAACCCGTCGAAGAGCACGCCCGCAGCCGAGGCGAGCATCGCCTGCTACGACTTCTGGTTCTTCCTGCGCTCTCCGGCCGGATCCTTCACCTGCGGCACTTTGTCGAACGGCACGTTCACGAGCTCGCTGCCGACCTTCTGCACCCGGCGGATGTAAACGTCCTGCACCACGTCGCGCGTCTCCGGGTCGATGCCCATCGGACCGCGCGGGCTGTCCCATTTCAACCCCTTCGCCGCGGCGATCATCGCCTCGGCGTCGGTATTGCCCTTGGTCTTCTTCAGCGTCTCGCAGATCGCGTGCATGCCGTCGTAGCCGCCGATCGAAAAGAAGTCCGGGTTGCGGCCGTGCATCGCGTTGAACTCCTTCACGAACGCATGGTTCAGCTTGTTGTCGAGCTTGTAGTCGTAGTGCCACGCGGTGATGATGCCGAGCGCCGTGTCGCCCATGCTCTTCAGCGCCGCTTCCGCCACGGTCTCCCCAGAGCCGAGCACCCTGGTCTTGTTGAGATCGATGCCGCGCTCGGCGAACGCCTTGCCCAGAGCAGCGGGCTGCGCGCCGCCCGGGATGAAGATGAAGATCGACTGCGGCGCGATGTCCTTGGCGCGCTGCACGAACGCGGCGAAGTCGGGGTTGGCCACCGGAAAGCGCACCGATCCGGCCATGGTGCCGCCGGCCGCCTTGAACGCGCTGGTAAACGCCGCCTCGGCGTCGTGACCGGGGCCGTAGTCGGTGACCATGCTGTAGCTTTGCTTGATCCCGCCCTTCGTCGCCGCCCAGGTGCCGAAGGTCTCCATCACCTGCGGCAGCGTGACCGAGGTGCGGATCATGTAGGGCGACTTGGTGATCACGATCGAGGTCGCGGCGTTCATGACCACCATGAACTTCTTCGCCTCGGCCGACACGTCGCCCGCCGCCATCGCGTTGGGCGTGAGCACGTAGCCGGCAAGCATGTCGACCTTGTCGCGCACCACGAGCTCCTGCGACAGGCGCTTGGCGACGTCGGGCGCGGGTCCGCCGGTGTCCTTGCGGATGATCTCGATACTCTTGCCGCCGCAGCTGCCGCCGCCGTGCTGCTTCATGTACGTCTTGATGCCGTTGTCGATCTGGTTGCCGGCGTCGGCGAACTGCCCGGACAGCGTGAGCACCAGCCCGATCCGCACCGTGCCCTGGGCGTGCGCCGGGAGCCAGGCCGCAAGCAATACCGCGCCGAGTGCGGCGCCTAGCGTTCTCTTCATTCTTCCTCCTGGTTGATTTTTTGGATTCTACCGCTCAGGCGCCGAGCGCCTGCCTCACTCTCGCCGCGGTGAACGGCAGCTCGCGCAGGCGGGTACCCGTGGCGTCGGCGAATGCGTTCGCGAGCGCCGCTGCGGTGGGTCCCTGCGCTGCCTCGCCCGTGCCCAGGAACGGCTGGCCCGGACGGTTGACGAGGTGCACTTCGACGCTTTGCGGCAGGTCGGGAAAGCGCAGGATCGGGTAGCCGCCCCAGTCGCGGCTGGTGATGTGCGAATGGTCGAAGCCAACTGCCTCGTGCAGCGTCCAGCTCGTGGACTGCACGATGCCTCCCTCGATTTGGTTCGCGATGCCGTCGGGGTTGACGATGTCGCCGCTGTCGTTCGCGGCGACCACGCGCCCGATGCGCAGGCGTCCGCTATCGCGGTCGACCTCCAGCTCGCACGCCACCGCGGTGTAGGCGGCGAGGTTCTTGTAGCGCGCGAAGCCGAAGCCGCGGCCGCGGCCAGGCGACTTCTTCCACGTGGCCCAGCCGAAGCGCTCTGCGGCGGTGCGCACCACTGCCTGCGCTCGCGGATCCTCGAGATGCCTCAGGCGAAACTCGACCGGGTCGGCGCGCGCCGCGGCGGCGAGCTCGTCCATGAAGCTCTCGATCGAGAAGATGTTCATGTAGGCGCCGAGCCCGCGCAGCGCGGACACGCGCAGCGGCATCTCGGTCACGAAGTGGTGCACCACGCGCGCGTTCGCGAACTTGTAGAGCGGGATCGCGTTGCGGTCGCCGCCGCCGGCGGGCTGCGGGATCGCCCGCGGCGGCGGCGGCGTGAAGGGTTTCTCCACGTGCCAGCCGGGCGCCAGGTAGCCCGCAGGTCCCGGGCGCGTGGAGTGCGTGTTGCTCCAGACCTCGTACTGGAAGTCTTCGACCTTGCCGCTCGCGTCCACGCGGCCGCGCGCTTTCGACAGCATCGCCGGACCGTACGGCTCCCAGCCGTGCTCGTCCTCGCGCATCCACTGCACCCGCACCGGCCGCCCCGGCAACGCGCGGGCGACGAGCGCTGCATCCGCAGCAGCGTCGTCGGCGGCGTTGTGGCCGTAGCAGCCCGCGCCTTCCATGTGAATGCAATGGATGCGGTCTCTCGGCATGCCGGTCAGCTCGGCGAGCGCGCCACGCAGCGGATAGACCCCTTGGCTGTGGGTCCAGACCGTAAGTGCCTCGTCGCGGTAAAGGGCCAGCGCGCACGACGGGCCGATCGAGCCGTGCATCTGGTAGGGGCGCCGGTACTCGGCTTCGAGCATCGCCGGGCCGGCGCCGCTTTTGCCGTTCTCGTGAATGACCGTGTTCTGCGACGGCAGCGTCCGGATTTTCTGGTAAATCTCTTTGGATTCTGGAAGATTAGCGCGCTCGTCCCACTGCGCGCCCTGGGCCAGCGCGCGCACCGCCGAGATCGCCTGGAACTCGCGTTCGGCGACGAGCGCTACGAAGCCGCCGTCGCGCACCACCTTGAGCACTCCTGGCATTTTCGCCGTTGCGGCGGTGTCGAGCGCGCGGAGGCGCGCCCCATAGCTGGGCGGCAGCAGCATGCGAGCGTGCACCATTCCGGGCAGGCGCAGGTCCTGCACGTAGATGGTCTGGCCGGTCAGCTTGGCGGGAATGTCGACCCGGGGGAGCGGCTTGCCCATCACCGTGCGCGTCATCGGGTCGCGCAGCGGCGATTTGGCTTGCGCGCGCACGTGAAGCGACTGGCCGGCGACCAGCTCGCCGTACGAAATGCCGTTCATCGCCCCGTCGCGGATCGTGAGACGCTCGACTGGAACGCCCAGGCGCTTGGCTGCGAGGTCCGCGAGCAGGGCGCGCGTCTGCGCCGCGGCATTCATGATCGCGGTGCCGCTTTCCTGCATCGACTGGCTGCCGGCGGTGTATTGCTCGTCGGGCGTGCGAGCCGTGTCGGCGGTGACGAGCTCGATGCGCGCGGGCTCGACCACCAGCTCCTCGGCCGCGACCTGGATGAGCGCGGTCTTGATGCCCTGTCCGAGCTCGGCCTTGCCGGTGAAGACGGTGATCCGGCCGTCGGCGCCGACGCGGATCCAGGCGTCCAGCATCGGCTCGTTGTTCAGGCTGCCGGGGAGCTTGCCCGCCTGCGCCGCGGCGAGGCGCGGCAGGAGCGAGAAGCTGACGACGAGCGCGCCGCCGCGCGCGATGAAGCCGCGCCGGTTCATGGCTCGCGCGCCGCGCGCTCGACCGCGCGCAGGATCCGCATGTGGGTGCCGCAGCGGCAGAGGTTTCCGCTCATCTGCTTGCGGATCTCGGTGCTCGTGGGGTGGGGCGTGCGCTCGAGGAGCGCCTGCGCCTGCATGATCATCCCCGGGATGCAGTAGCCGCACTGCGCCGCCTGCTCGGCGATGAAGGCGCGCTGCACGCGGCCCGGCTTCCCGGGCGTGCCGAGCCCTTCGAGCGTGGTGACGCGCCGCCCGGCGAGCGTCGACACGGGCGTGACGCACGAGAACACGGCCCGGCCGTCCACCAGCACGGTGCATGCGCCGCACTGCCCGAGGCCGCAGCCGAACTTGGCGCCGTTCAGCTGCAGGTGGTCGCGCAGCACGTAGAGCAGCGGCGTCGCCGGGTCGGCGTCGACCTCTTCGGTCTTGCCGTTGACATTGAGGCTGATCATTTCCTCTCCTCGCGAATTTTCTTCAGCTCCTCGTCGACGTCGGTCCACGCGGCGGCGCGGCCGAACTCGCCGCGGATGTAGGCGGCGAGGTCCCTTACCTGCGCGTCGGTCAACGCGTCTGCAAACCCCGGCATCGCTCGACCCCTCTCCCCTTCGGGCGGCGCTATGCCCTCGAGCACGATGCGCAGGAGGTTGCTGGACGTCGGTATCGTCATGGCGGTTCCCAGCTCGAGCGGCAGGGCGCCGCCGGAGCCGGCCTCGCGGCCCCGATCATGGCACGCCGCGCAGGCCCCGGCATAGACCTCGGCGCCGCGGCCGTTGGCGCGCGAGGCCGTCTTGGCCTGCGCGAGCGCTGCGTCGGCCCTCTTGCGGCGCTCGGCCGAGGGCGGGCCGGCGAGCGCCGCGAGGTAAGCCGCCATGGCGCGCACGTCTTCCTCCGGCGCGCGAGCCAGGTTGCGAACCACCGGCTCCATCGGTCCGGCCGCGATCGAGTGCACGTCGTCGAGGCCGGTACGCAGGTACTTGAAGAGCTCGTCCGCGGTCCACGGCATCGGCGCCGGCGAGCGCGCGTTGAGCGCGGGTCCATGCCAGCCCTCCGCGACGCCGCCGCTGAAGAGCTGGTCCTTCTTCTCGGCGCCGAGGGAATTACGCGGGCTGTGGCAGGCGCTGCAGTGGCCGAGGCCGTTGACCAGATAGGCGCCCCGGTTCCATTGCGCGTCCCGTGCCGGGTCCGGCCGGAATGCGCCACGCTCGAAATACAGTGCCTTCCACGCGCCGACCAGCGCGCGGCTGTTGAACGGAGCGCGCAGCTCGTGCGGCCGGTTCTGCGCGCGCACAGGCTCTCGCGTCGCGATATACGCATACAGCGCGTGGATGTCCTCGTCGGTCAGGCGCGTGTAGTACTCGTAAGGAAACGCCGGGTACAAGTGGTTTCCCTCGCGGTCGAGCCCCTCGCGCAGCGCGCGGGCAAAGGCTTGCTCGGACCAGCGCCCGATTCCCGTGTCGGGGTCCGGCGTGATGTTGCTGGTATAGAAAGTTCCGTACGGGCTTTCGAGCGCCCGGCCGCCCGCGAACGATCTGCCGTCCTCGGCGGTATGGCAGGCCTGGCAGTTGCCGATCGTGGCGAGCTGCGCGCCCTTCGCGATCAGCGCAGGATCGAACGACGCGCGTGCCGGCACAGCGTCGGGCGCCACCGGTTGGGCCGTGCAGGCGGCGCACACCGCCACCGCGACGGATGCGATTACGGCAAAACGAGGCATCGGCACGGTGGTTTTACTCCTATGGAACGCGGTTTGCAGCAGGGTTAGGCGTGAACCCGATGGTGCCAGTCTCCGCAGCTGCAGCGGCGCTCGTCCTGAGTTCCGCCCTCGCGCAGGCGCCACCGGACGGCGAAAGGCCGCCGCGGCCCGACAACGCCTCGAATGCCGCCATCGGCGGCTGGTGCGATGCGCTCACCGGCGCGAAGAAGGAGCAGTGCCTGCGCGATGAGCGCCGGCGCGAGGACGAGAAGGCCGCCCAGGGCGGCTCCAGTGACCCCGATACTCGCGGCAGGTGCGACTCGTTCATCGGGCCCGACAAGGAGCGCTGCCTGCGACGAGGCGGCACGGTCGAGGTGGACGTCCGCACCGACACAGGTGCAGCGGTGCGCGAAGGCGCGACCTCACAGTAGAAGGCTTATTCCGAAGGTTGCTCCGGTTCGCCGGGGGCGGGCTCGTAAGGCGGCAGCTCGGGCGGGACCGGCTCGGTCGGCGGCTCGGGGGCCGGCTCGTGCTTATGCGGCGGCGGATGCTTTTCGGCGCTCGTGGGTGCCATGTCGGCGCGGGAGGCCGCCCGGCGCGCCCGGCATCGGGCCGGGCGCGCCGAGGGCCAGGCTACGGCGTCTCCACGCCGCCGTCGTCGCTGTCGTAGTCGCGCGCGAGGCGTACTGCGCCGTCGCCTTGGATGACCGCGACGCGGCAGCGGCGCTTTGCCTTCGCCACCCGCACCGCGTGCTTCATCGCGCCCCACTTGGTGGGAAAGTACGCGACCGCGGTGCGGTTCGGCCCGCGCTCGTTGACGCTCCAGACGCCGTCCTTGCTGAGCAGTACCGAAAGGACCGGCGTCGGGTGGTCCGCCACGGGCGTTACTCGCTACTGTTACTGCTTGGCCTGCACGGTGAGCTCGTTCTTCACCGAGCCCACGCCGCTGACGCCGCGCGCCACCTGCTCCGCACGGCTCTTGTTCGCGGCGGTGTCGACCGTGCCTTTCAACGTGACGGTGCTGCCTTCGCTGTCGACGCTGATGCCGGTGAGGGTCTTCAAGCCGACGTCGGCCGCGAGCGCGCTCTTGACTTTGGTGGTGAGGGTCGCGTCATGGGTGGTCTGCGAGATTCCGCTGGTGGTGCTGCTGCCCGTGCCGCCGCTGCTGCTGCTGGGGTTCTTGTTGCTCGAGCAGGCCCCGAGGGCGAGCGCGAGGGCTGCGGTAAGTGCCAATGCAAGTGCTTTCATGACATGCTCCTTTCGTGGGTGAAATGGACTTTGGGCGTGGGCGGCTTGGGCTCGGTCGGCTTCTTGGGATCGCAGGCCGCGAGCCCCAGGAAAAGCGCCGCGATAAGCAGGAGCTTCATCCTGACTCTAGCTCCCACCCGAAGGCGCCTGGGTATGCACGGTGCGCGGCTTGTCGATCGGCGGCCGGCGGATCTCCTGCTCGAGACCGGGCCGCTCGCGCTTCTCGTAGGGAGCGAGCTCGACCGGCTGCCCGCTCTGCGCCGAGCGGTACAGCGCCCGGATGATGCGAATGTCGGCTAGCCCTTCCTCGGGACCGGGCTCGGGAGCGTGGTTCTTGAGCACGCAGTCGGAGAAGTAGAGCAGCTCGGGCGCGAACTGGTCGCGCTTCGCGAAGCGCCGTTCCTTGCGCTCGCCGTTGATGGTCAGGCGGTGCTGCAGCGCCACCGCGTACTCGTACGCCGGCTCGAGGGCGAGATCGCCCTTGGTGCCGGTGACGCGGTACTCGGAAACGTCGGCCGCGCCGAAGCTGCAGGTAAACGCCGCGCAGCGCTCGCCCGGGAAGCGCAGCACCGCGGAAAGGGTCTCTTCGACGTCGCCGACGCTGCCGGCCGCCATCGCGCGCGCCTCGACCGGCTCGTCGCCGAACAGGCCGCGCGCGGCGTTGATGCAGTAGATGCCGATGTCGTAGAGGGTGCCGCCGCCGAGGGCGTGCTGCAGCCGGATGTTGCCCGGCACCACCTGCATGGTGAAGGTAGAGGTGAAGATGCGCGGCTCGCCGATGCGCCCGGAGCGCGCCACCTCGATCGCCTCGAGGTTGGCGCGCTCGAAGTGCAGGCGATAGGCCACCATCAGCTTGACGCCGGCGGTGCGCGCGGCCTCGGCCATGCGCTCGCACTGCTCCTCGGTCACCGCCATCGGCTTCTCGACCAGCACGTGCAGGCCCGCCTGCGCCGCGCGGATCGCGTACTCGGCATGCAGGCTGTTCGGCGTGGCGATGTAGACCGCGTCGACCTCGCCGCTCTTCAGCATCTCGTCGTAGCGCTCGTACGAGTAGCGCGGGTCGACGTGGTACTTGGCGCCGAGCTCCTCGAGCTTGACCGGGTCGCCCGAGACCAGCGCCGCGAGCCGCGAATTGCGCCGCGCGTTGCCGAACGCGGGCAGCACCGCGACCTGGGCGATGTGCCCCAGACCCACGACCGCGTAGCGAACCTGTTTTCTCGGCATGCCTCGGCGTCTCCTAGTCGGGTTCCGAAACCTTCTTCAGCACCTCGCCGGACTGGCTCTCGCGCAGGCACAGCGCGATGTCGCCGAGCGAGACGATCCCCACCGGCACCTCGTCCTGTCCGGTGACGAGAAGGCGGCGCACCTGGCGCTTCTCCATCAGCTCGCAGGCGTCCTCGACCTCGGCGTCGGAGCTGCAGGAGAGCACATCGCGCGTCATCACGTCCTCGACGCGCGTCTGGTTGGGGTCCATGCCGCGCGCCACGGCGCGCACGGTGATGTCGCGGTCGGTGATGATGCCCACCACCCGCCTGGGCTGGTCGCATACCGGCAGCGAGCCGATGTCCTGCGAGGCCATCTTCTTCGCCGCCTCGGCGAGGCTCGCGTGAGGCGTGATGGTCTCGATCCCTCCGGTCATGATGGCTGCGAGCTTCATGTCCACTCCTATGCCGCCTTGCGGTGCGCCTTGCGCGGCGACTTGCGTTTTGGTTTTTCCTGTTTCCGGGCTACGCTCTTCTTGAGCAGCGCCATCAGATCGATCACGTCGGCGCGCGCCGGCTCCTTCTCGCCCTTCTCGGGCTCGGTGATCTCCTCGGTCTGGCCCTGCTTGATCTTCTCCTTGATGCGCGCCATGAGGTCGTCGCGATAGGTGTCCTTGAACTTCTCCGGCTGCCACTTCTCCGACATGTCTTCGATGAGGCGCAGCGCCATATCGACTTCCTTCGCGCTCACCTTGTGGTGGAGCGCGCCGTTCGGCACGCCGAGCTCCTCGGGCCCCTTGATCTCGCCGGCGTAGCGCAGCGTGTCCATGAGCAGCACGTCGTCCTGGGGCATCACCGCGGCCAGGTATTGGCGCGTGCGGATCACCACCGTGGCGATGCCCGCCTTGCCGGCCTTCTTCATCGCGTCGCGCAGCAGCGCGTAGGCCTTCTCGCCGCGCTTGCCCGGGGCGAGGTAGTAGGGGGTCTCGAAGAAGAGCGGCGGAATGTCCTTCAGGTCGACGAACGCCTGGATGTCGACCGTTTTCGACGCGTCGACGTTGGCGCGGCGGAAATCCTCGTCGGACAGCACCACGTACTTGTCGTCGTCGTACTCGTAGCCCTTGACGATCTCGGCCCACGGCACGTCCTCGCCGGTCGATTTGTTGTAGCGCTTGTAGCCGACCGGCGCGAGGTCGCGCTTGTCGAGCATGGTGAGGTCGAGCTCGCTCGAGCGCCGTTCGGCGGAAAAGAGCTCCACCGGGACGTTGACCAGCCCGAAGCTGATCGCGCCCTTCCACAGTCCGCGGGCCATGGCCTAGCGTGAGCCGAGGTCCTCGAGCAGGTTCGCGAGGTCGTCGGCGTGCTCCTCTTCCTTGGCGAGGATCTCCTCCATCAGCCGGCGCGAGGTCGGGTCCTTCTCGCCGAGATAGAGCACCATCTCCTTGTAGCTGTCGATCGCGATGCGCTCGGCGACCAGGTCTTCCTTGATCATGTCCTCGAGCGAGTCGCCTTCCACGTACTCGGCGTGGCTGCGCGTCGCCAGCCCTTCGGGCGAGAAGTCGGGCGCGCCGTCGAGCTGCGTGATGCGCGCGGCGATCTGGTCGGCGTGCTGCTGCTCGTCGTGCGAGTGCTCCAGGAACTCGGCTGCCACGCCTTCGGCGTGGATGCCCTTCGCCATGAAGTAATGGCGCTTGTAGCGCAGCGTGCAGACGATCTCGGTCGCGAGCGCCTCGTTCAGCAGCCTCACCACCGTGTCGCGGTCGGCCTGGTACCCGGGCGTCACCGCGCCCTGCGAGATATGCTCGCGGGCGCGGCGGCGCAGTTCCTGGATGTCGGACAGGAACGGTTGAGGCGTGGAACTCACTTCGATGTGCTTCCCGTGGTGGCCGACGAGGACTTGGCGTCCTTCTGCGCGAACTGCTTCTTGATGTCAGCCTGCGCCTGCTCGTGCTTAGCCTTCGCCTGCTTCTCGCACGCGCTCTTCTCGTTGCCTTTCATGTCGTCGCATTTTTCCTTGGCGACGTCGTACTCGCCGTCGGCCTTGGCCTCGGCGACCTTGCGCTGGTTGCCCGGCGAGGGGTCGCTCTTCGCCTTGAGCTCGGCCTTGGCGACCTTCTCGTGGGCCTTCGCTTCCTTCTCGCACACGTCCTTCTGGTTGCCCTTCATCGGCTCGCACTTGGCCTTTGCGGCTTTGTAATCGGCCTCGATGCGGTCTTCCTCGGCGTTCTTCACTTTGCGGTCCGCGCTCGAGCTGGCGGGCTTGGACGCGTCCTTGGACATGGTGCTTTGCGCCTGGGCGCTGGTGGCCGCAGTTGTGCCTACGGCGAGCGCCAGCGCGGCGGCGATCGAACAGAGTTTGAGCGTCATGGTTGAATCCTCCTTTGATCCCTTGAAATGGGGATACCCCGAGCCTGCAAAGCGCGTGCCGGGGGTTGCGTTCGCTACGGTCGGCGCAGCAGGCCCGCGACGAGCGAGACCAGGAACAGCACTACGAATACGACGAACAGGATCTTCGCGATTTCCGCCGCGCCGGCCGCGATGCCGGTAAAGCCGAAAACTGCGGCGATGATGGCGATGATGAAAAATGCGAGCGCCCAGCTAAGCATGGCCTGACTCCTCGGATTGTGGGTGAAGCTGAAGGCGTAAGAGCAAACACCATGCCGAAGCGCGCGCGTGGTAAACCCGAGAGCGGCGTGTAGAAACTTCGCTGCGCTGCCGGAGCGCCCTCGTAGAGATTCCGCTACAAGCCGTGGCGGGCACGACCTATGCAGCGCCTCGTTTCAACCATGCTGCGCGAATCCTTCATCGAGAACGCCGCCGAGCCGCTGCCGGTCATGCTGTGGCGCGCGCGCCCCGACATGTCGTGCGAGTACCTGTCGCGCCAGTGGCTCGAGTTCACCGGGGCCAGGGCCGAGGAAGCGCTCGGCGACGGCTGGTCGCGCAGCGTCCATCCGGAGGACCTCGCGCGCTGGCTGGATACCTTCGTACGCTCGTTCGACGCCCGCGAGGCGTTCGAGATCGAGTATCGCCTGCGCCGCCGCGACGGCGAATTCCGCTGGGTGCTCGACCGCGGCCTGCCGCGCTATTCCGCCGACCGCGTGTTCGTCGGCTTCGTCGGCGCCTGCATCGACATCGACGAGCGCAAGTGCGCGGAGCACGAGCTCGCCCGCTCGCTCGAGCGCGAGCGCAAGCTCCGCACCGCCACCGAGGCGGCGAGCCGGGTCAAGGACGATTTCCTCGCGAGCGTGCTGGCCGACCTTCAGTCGCCGGTGCGCGCGATCGTGACCTGGACGGCGCACCTGCGTGCGCAGGTCCCCGCGGCGAGCGAGCCGGCGCGCGCGCTCGACGCCATCGAGCACAACGCACGCGCGCAGGACCGGATCATCTCGAGCCTGCTCGAGCTGTCGCGGGTGGCGGCCGGGCGACCCGCGCGCGAGCGCGGCGGAAACGGTGCGCCGCTCCTGACCGGCGTGCGCGTGCTCATCGTGGACGACGATCCCGCGGCGCGAGAGAGCATGGCGCAGGTGCTCGACATCGCCGGCGCCCAGACCCGGGGCGCCGCGAGCAGCTCCGAGGCGCTCGACGCGCTCGGCGCCTTCCGCCCGGACGTGCTGCTCTCGGACGTGCACATGCAGGGCGGCGAGGGCTATTTCCTGATCCGCGCGCTGCGCGCGCTCCCCGCCGAGCGCGGCGGATGCATGCGCGCCGCGGCGCTCACCGCGCGCGGCGAGGCGGAAGACGCGGGGCGTGCGGTGGCCGCCGGCTACGACGCGCAGCTCGCCAAGCCGGTCGAGCCGGTCGCGCTGCTCGCGACGGTGGCGCGGCTCGCCCAACCCGCCGGCATGTAAGAACCGCCCCTGTAGGGCAGAAAGTGCAGGAGGCACGCGGATTGCAACTGCGAGGCGTCGTGTTTTTCAACCATTACGGAGACACTCGCATGAACTGGGATCGCATCCAAGGCAACTGGAAGCAGCTCAAGGGTAACCTGAAGGAGAAGTGGGGCAAGCTGACCGACGACGAGTTCGACCAGGTGGCCGGCAAGCGCGACCAGCTGGTGGGCAAGATCCAGGAGCGCTACGGCATCACGAAGGACGAGGCCGAGCGCCAGGTCAACGATTGGGAATCCAACCAGCGGATGTAGCCGGAGCCGCCCCCATGGACCATTCCAGGCGTGCTTTGGTCGCGGCGAGCCTCGCTGCCGCCGCACTCGCGGGGCTCGGCGCCTGCGCGTCGTCGGACGATGGCAACCGGCGCAGCACCGGCGAGCTCACCGACGACGCGGCGGTCACCGCCAAGGTGAAGAGCGCGATCGCCACCGACGCCGGGGCGAGAACCGCGGGCGCGGTCAACGTTGAGACCTATCGCGGGGTGGTCCAGCTGACCGGTTTCGTCGACTCTGAAGACCAGGCGACTCGCGCCGTCTCGGCGGCGAAGAAGGTGCAGGGCGTCCGCTCGGTCAAGAACGACATTCGCATCAAGCGATAAGGTGCTGGCCCGCTTCGCCGTACGCGCAGTCCTAGCGGCGGGGCTGGCGGTCCTGCCGGCATGCGCGCTGTCGCCGCCGAACGCCGGTTCGGCGGCGCAGCCCGCTCCCCCCGAAAATCCTTTCGTCGGCGGCAACCAGGCGCGCCTCCTGGTGGATGGCCCGCGCACGCACCGGGCGATGTTCGAGGCGATCGCCGCCGCGCGCGACCACGTCAACATCGAGACTTATATCCTCGACGGCGGCGAGCTCGCCCAGAAGCTCGCCGCGCTGCTCGCCGAAAAGGTGAAAAGCGGCGTCAAGGTCCACGTCATGTACGACAGCGTCGGCTCGATCGGCGCGCCGAAGGCCTACTTCCAGGACCTGCGCGACGCCGGGGTGGCGGTATGCGAATTCAATCCGGTCCAGCGCGTCGAGACGGTGAACCACCGCAACCATCGCAAGATCACCGTGGTCGACGGCAAGGTGGCTTTCACCGGGGGTATCAACATCAGCGAGACCTATGCGTCGTCGTCGCGCCGTGCGCGCGCGAGCCAGGACCAGGAGCAGGACAAGAAGAACGGCTGGCGCGACACCCAGGTCCGGGTCGAAGGGCCGGTGGTCGCCCAGTTCCAGCGCGTCTTCCTCGACGACTGGGCGCTCCAGGACTGCGGTCCGTGGCGCGATGCGCGCTTCTTCCCGCCGCCCGAGCGGCGCGGCAGCCTCGTGGCGCGCGTGGTGCGCAGCGACCCCGACCGCGGCGAAAGCGAGATGTACCGCGAGCTCCTCGGACGGATCAGCCGCGCCCGCGACCGGGTATGGCTTACGTTCGGCTACTTCGTGCCCGATCCGCGCACCGTGCAGGTGCTGATCGATGCCGCGCACCGCGGCGTCGACGTCGAGATCGTGCTGCCCGGTTTCAGCGATTTCTGGGCGCCGGTGTACGCCGGTCGCTCGCACTATGCCGAGCTGCTCGAGGCGGGCGTGCGCATCTTCGAATGGCACGAAGCCCTGATGCACGCCAAGACCGCGGTGATCGACGGGGTCTGGTCCAGCGTGGGCTCGACCAACCTCGACTGGCGAAGCTTCGTGCTCAACTACGAGGCCGATCTCATCGTGCACGACGGCGACTTCGCGCGCGAGCTCGAGCGGCGCTTCACGCTCGACGTCGCCGCCTCGGTCCCCGTCGATCCGCAGGCGTGGCCCCAGCGTCCGGCCGGCGAGCGTTTCAAGGAATGGCTCGCACGGCAATGGGAATACTTGCTGTAGGGCTTTGTGTCCGGCGTAAAACTTGCGGCATTTGAATCATCCTTTCAAGGAGATGACATGAGCACCGCGACTGCAAAGGCCGTGCAGGCCCTCCATTTCGACTTGCCCCCGCTTCCCTATCCCGAGGACGCGCTCGCGCCGGTGATCTCGGCGGAGACGCTTTCGCTCCACCACGGCAAGCACCACCGCAAGTATGTCGACACGATGAACCAGCTACTGCAGAAGGAGCCGGTGCGCGGCGCGACGCTGGAGGACGTGGTGCGCGCCTCCAAAGGCAAGCTCTTCAACAACGCGGCCCAGGCCTGGAACCACGAGTTTTACTGGAATTCGCTCTCGCCGAAAAAGCTGCGGCCCTCGGCCGCACTGGCGCGCCGCATCGATTCGGACTTCGGCAGCCAGGAACGCTTCGCCGACCAGCTCGCCAAGGCGGCGGCCGACCAGTTCGGCAGCGGCTGGGCCTGGCTGATCGAGGACGCCGGCAAGCTCGCCATCGCGACCACGTCGAATGCCGACACGCCCATGGCGCACGGCAAGCGCTGCCTCCTCACCATCGACGTCTGGGAGCACGCGTACTACGTGGACTACCGCAACCAGCGCGAGCGTTATCTCTCGGGCGTGATCGGCGAGCGCCTCAACTGGGAATTTGCCGAGCGGAACCTCGGCCTTTGACGAGACTGTCCAGACCGTCGAGCAGGTCGGCCGGGTCGTCATAGACGCCGATGGCCGGCTGGAGGTCGGCGTCCAGCCAGCCGCCGCAGCGCACGCCGACGAAGGCAAGTCCGGCGCGGCGCGCCGCCGATGCGTCGTAGGGCGTATCGCCCACCATGGCGCACCGCTCTGCGGGGAGCGCGAGCTTGTCCAGCGCGGCGCGCACGATGTCGGGATCGGGCTTCGAACGCGCGGCGTCGTCTGCGCCCACGATTTGCGCGAAGCACACGCTGGCGTGCGTCAGCTCGAGCAGCGCGTCGAGTTCGTCCTTCGCGGCCGAGCTTGCCACGGCGAGCTTGACGCCCGTGCAGGCAAGCTCCTGCAGCAGCGACTCGACCCGCGGGAAAGGGCGCACGCGCGGCAGGTGCCGCGCCATGAAGAGGGCTTTCTTGCGCTCGGCGATGGCCTCGTCGGAGCGTCCGATGAGCCGCGCGATCAGCTTGTCGGCGCCCATGCCGATCAGGCGCCGCACGCTTTCGAAGCCGATGTGAAAGCCGAACTCGCCGAACGCCTCGACGAACGCGGCGGCGTGCGCGTCGTTGCTGTCGACGAGGGTTCCGTCGAGGTCGAAAATCACGCCCTGGAAGTTCAACTACGGCGTCATCAACGGCGCGCGGGGATCGAAGTCTTTCCAGCCGTTGCGCCAGGTGCCGTCGGCGCGGCCGACGTCCCGCGCACGGAACTCGCGCAGGACCTTGAGCGCCGCGGCGTCGGCCTGCGGGCGCTCGGCGTTGACCGCGACCATGCGGCCGCCCTTGGGTTCGCTCGGATGCTCCACCGAGACCTCGGCCGGACGCGCCGCCCCGACCTTGCGCACCGTGCCGACGAACGAGCCGAGGTAGGCCCCGACGCCGGCGGCGAAAAGCACCGCCACCGCGCCGTAGCGGCTGTCGACCGCGAGGCCGACCAGAGCGCCCAGCAAAGCGCCGGCCAGCGCTCCCGCGACGGCGCCGAACCCGGCGAAGCGCGATCCGGCGCTGGAGCGCGGCGCGTCGCCTCCCCATGGGGCCATCGCGTTCTGGCCCGCGGGAGGGACGTAGAACGAGTCGATCTCGTCCCGCGCGAAGCCCTCGCGGCGGAGCGCTTCGATCGCGGCGTCTGCGTCGACCGTGGCGTCGAACCTGCCGGCGATGATCTTCGACATCCGCTCATCTCCTCATGTCGGCGCGGCGCACGTCGACGCTCGGCAGCCGCATCAGCGCGCGATATTTCGTGATCGTGCGGCGCGCCACGCGCAGCCCCTGCTGCGCGAGCAGGCGCGCCAGCTCCGCGTCCGAGAGCGGCGCACGCGGATCCTCCGCAGCGATGAGCTCCTTCATCACCGCGCGCACGGCGGTCGCCGAGGCGGCACCGCCGCTCTCGGTGGCCAGCCGCCGCGAGAAGAAGTGCTTGAACTCGAACAGGCCGCGCGGCGTGGCCATGTACTTGCTGTTGGTCACGCGGCACACGGTGGATTCGTGCAGGCCGAGCTCGCCCGCGATCAGCTTGAGCGTGAGCGGCTTCATCGCGACCTCGCCGTACTCGAAGAACCCGCGCTGCCGCGCCACGATCGCGTCGGCCACGCGCTGGATCGTCGCGAACCGCTGCTCGATGGAGCGCAGCAGCCAGCGCGCTTCCTGGAGCTGGCGCGACAGCGACTGGCTCGAGCCGCGGCTCTGCAGCGCCTCGGCATAGGCGCGATTGAGCCGCACCCGCGGCAGTGACGCGGGATTGATGCTCGCGACCCAGCGCTCGCGCACCTTCCTCACCACCACGTCGGGGACCACGTAGCGCGCTTCGGGCGCGCCGAAGCGGTGGCCCGGCTTCGGGTCGAGCGTGCGGATGAGCGCGCGCGCGGTGTGCAGCGTGCTCTCGTCGCACGCCACGGCGTGCTGCAGCCGCGCCCACTCGCGGTTGCCGAGGAGTTGCAGGTGCCGGCCGCGCACGATGTCGAGCGCGCAGGCGCGCCCCGGGGCGTCCTCGGCCACGGTGAGAAGCTGGAGCTCGAGGCATTCCTCGAGGGTGCGCGCGGCCACGCCCGCCGGATCGAGGCTCTGCACCAGGCGCAGCGCGGCGAGGAAATCTTCCGGACGCACGTCGTGCTCTGGAGGTACCAGCGCCGCAAGCTCGTCGAAGGAGAGCTTGAAATAGCCGTCGTCGTCGAGGCTGTCGATCACCATGTGCGCGAGCGCCCGGTCGCGGCTCCCCATGGGCGAGATCATGAGCTGCTCGCGCAGGTGCTCGCGCAGCGTCGGCTGCGCGTCGGAGGCGCCCGACCATTCTTCGTGGTCGCGCTCGCCGCCGCCGGAGGCGGGCGCCTCCTGGGGTACCACGACCTCTTCGATGCTGCTCGCCGAGCTCTCGCGCGGCGCCGTCGGCGGCTGCGCGTCGCCGCTCGGCGCATCGGCGTTTTCCTCGAGAAACGGATTGGACGAGAGCGCCTGATCCATTTCCTGGGCAAACTCGAGCGCCGACATCTGCAGCAGGCGCAGCGCCTGCTGCACCTGCGGTGTTAGGGTGAGATGCTGTCGCAGCCGAAGGGCAATCGCGGGGCCCATGAGTATCCTTTCAGCCCGGCAGTCTGCAAGGCCTATGCCAATGGGCGCGCGTCGGCGGGACCCGCCCGGAAACCTGTAAATGTTTCAGTTTCTGTAGCAATTACCGGGCGCGGTCCCCGCGGGCGCAGGCTTTGCTGTAGCTCACGCGCCATGGCGGAGCGACTCCAGCGCTATCGCGAGATGCGCGACTTTTCGATCACGCCAGAGCCGCGCGGGCCGGCGAGGGCGACTTCGAAGAAGAGGCTCCGCTACTACATCCAGCGCCACGCCGCGACGCGGCTGCATTACGACTTCCGGCTCGAGCTCGAAGGCGTGCTGAAGAGCTGGGCCGTGCCCAAGGGCCCGAGCCTCGACCCCGCGGACAAGCGTCTCGCGGTGCAGACCGAGGACCATCCTCTCGAATACGGCGAATTCGAGGGCGTCATTCCGGAGAAGCAGTACGGCGCCGGCGAAGTGCTGCTGTGGGACCGCGGCCTATGGATTCCCGAGGACGACGCTCCGCTGCGGGCGCTGCGCAAGGGGCGGCTGCATTTCCGCCTCGACGGGGAGAAGCTGCACGGTCGCTGGATCCTGACCCGGACGCGCGGGGCCGAGGACAAGCCGCAATGGCTGCTCATCAAGCGCCACGACGAGGACGCCGCGCCCGGCGTGGACATCACCCGCGAGCGGCCCGAAAGCGTGAAGCGCGCGCCGAAAAAGGCGGCGCGCGCCTCGCGCGCGGAGCTGCCGCGGTTCGTCGCGCCGATGCTCGCCACGCTCGTCACCGAGCCGCCGGCGACGAACAACCCGAACGAGTGGGTCTATGAGGTGAAGCACGACGGCTATCGCCTGGTCGCGCGCCTGGATGCCGAAGGCGCGCCGCGCCTGTTCACCCGCTCGGGCAAGGACTGGACTCCGAGGCTGCCGCACCTCGCGACGGCGCTCGCCGGGCAGCGGCTGAGGAACACCTGGCTCGACGGCGAGATCGTGGTGCCCGGGCGCGACGGCCGCTCGGACTTCCAGGCGCTGCAGAACGCGTTCGACGCCGGGCGCGACAGCGAGATCGTGTATTTCGTGTTCGACGCGCCGTTTCTGTCGGGCCAGGATCTGCGCCGGCTGCCTTTGGCCGAGCGCAAGGCGCGCTTGCGGAAAGCGTTCAAGGACAGTGGCTCCATCCGATTCAGCGCGGATCTGAAAGGAAGCGCGCGCGAGGTGCTCGAGCATGCCTGCAAGCTCGGTCTCGAGGGCCTCATCGGCAAGGACGCCGGATCGGTGTACGTCGCCGGGCGCTCGAAGAGCTGGATCAAGCTCAAGTGCCGCCAGCGGCAGGATTTCGTGATCGGCGGCTACACCGCCCCCGGGGGCTCGCGCACCGGATTCGGCGCGCTGCTCGTCGGCCTGTACGACGAGCAAGGCAAGCTGCACTTCGCCGGCAAGGTAGGCACCGGCTTCGACGAGCAGCTGCTGCGCACGCTGGCGCGGCACCTCGGGTCGCTCAAGCGCCCCGATCCGCCGTTCGTCGATCCGCCGAGGGAAAAAGGCGTGCACTGGGTGCGGCCCGCGCTCGTCGCCGAAGTCGCCTATGCCGAGCGCACGAAGGATGGCATCCTGCGCCAAGCGTCTTTCATGGGCCTGCGCGAGGACTTGCCGGCCAAGAACGTGCACGATGAGAAGGCGGTCCCTCCTCCAAAGGAGGCAAAGGAAACGAAGGATAGAGAAACGAAGAAGAGAGAAACGAAGAAGAGAGAAACGAAGAAGAGAGAAACGAAGAAGAGAGACGCTGGCTCGAATGCCGTAGTGGGAGTCAGGATCTCCCATCCAGACCGCGTAATCTGGCCCGAGCTCGGTGTCAGGAAAATCGAGCTCGCGCGCTACATCGCGGAAGTCGGCGACTGGCTGCTGCCGCACGTGAAGAACCGGCCGCTGTCGCTCGTGCGCTGTCCCGACGGCGTCGCGGGAGAGTGCTTCTACCAGCGCCATCTCGCGATGGCGGCGAGCCCCGGCAGCCTGCAGAGCGTGACGCGCGAGCGCTCGAGCAAGGGGGCGTACATCTATGCGGCCTCGCTCGACGCGGTCGTGAGCGCGGTGCAGAACGGGGCGGTCGAGCTCCACACCTGGGGCGCGACGGTGCCCGACATCAAGCATCCCGATCGCATCACCATGGACCTCGATCCCGACGAGGCCTTGCCGTGGACGCTGCTGGTCGAGGGAACGCTCCTCACGAAGAGTCTGCTCGACGGCCTGGGCCTCAAGAGCTTCCTGAAGACGACCGGCGGCAAGGGCCTGCACGTGGTCGCGCCGATCAAGCCGCAACTCGAATGGGATGCGGTGAAGGCTTTCACCGGCGCCATCGCCCGAATGCTGGTGAAAGCGCGCCCGGACCTTTTCACCGCCAAGATCGCAAAGGCGCGGCGGCCGAACAAGATCTTCGCCGACTATCTGCGCAATTCGGAAACCGCGAGCGCCATCGCCGCCTATTCGCCGCGCGCCCGCGCGAATGCCGGCGTCTCGGTGCCGTTGTCGTGGGACGAGCTCGATCCCAAGGACGATGTGCGGGCACGCTTCAACGTGCGGAACGTCCCCAAGCGGCTCGCCTCTCTGAAGGCGGATCCATGGGCCGAGTACTGGAAGACGCGCCAAGCCATCACTGTAAAGATGAAGCAGGCGCTGTCGGCGTGAAGTGACAGTCCGAAGGAGCGATTCGGCCGGCCCGGCCGCGCGCGGGCGTTACACAGTCAGGGCCGAACGGAATCTTTACGCTGGACCGTCATGCACTTAGCTTATCCGGGTGGCGAATGCGGAAATTTTTACCAGCGCTGGTACGCATGTTGCGTTGTTTTTTTCAACGCCGCGCCGTGGCGCGCGATCCTGCAGGAACTACACCTAACCGGTAACCCTTACGAGCGCAATGCCCCATCTTCTTCTTGTAGACGACGACCCAGAAGCAATCGAATGGCTTTCCGAGCTGGCTAAAGCGGAAGGCTTCAGCGTGGCGACCGCGGACAGCCTGCGCGCGGCGCGCATCCACATGTCGCGTCTGCAGCCCGACATCATGCTCACCGACCTGCAGCTGCCCGACGGGCGCGGCATCGAGCTGGTGAACGACCTGGAGACGCGGGCGGCGACCGAGGTGGTGATGATCACCGGCCACGCCAGCGTCGAGAGCGCGGTCGAGGCGCTGCGCCTGGGCGCGACCGACTACCTGGTCAAGCCGGTCGACGTCGAGCGCCTGAAGTCGATCCTGCGGCGCGTGCCGAAGAGCGGCGAGCTGCGCGCCGAGATCGGCGAGCTGCGCGACGAGCTGCGCAAGCTCGGGCGCTTCGGCCACATCCTCGGCAGCTCGCAGCCGATGCAGAAGCTCTACGACCAGCTCGGCCGCGTCGCGCCGACCTCGGCCACGGTGCTGCTCATCGGGGAGAGCGGAACCGGCAAGGAGCTCGCCGCGCAGACGATCCACGATCTGTCGAGGAGGAAACGCGCCCCGTTCCTGCCGCTCAACTGCGGCGCCGTGTCTCCGCAGTTGATCGAGAGCGAGCTGTTCGGCCACGAGAAGGGCAGCTTCACCGGCGCCGACCGCCAGCACAAGGGCTACTTCGAGCGCGCCCACGGCGGCAGCCTGTTCCTCGACGAGATCACCGAGATGCCGCAGGAGCTGCAGGTCAAGCTGCTGCGCGTGCTGGAGACCGGTCAGTTCATGCGCGTGGGCACGACCACGCCGATGAGCGCCGACGTGCGCCTCATCGCCGCCACCAACCGCAATCCCGAGAACGCGGTCGCCGAAGGCAAGCTGCGCGAGGACCTCTATCACCGCCTGAACGTGTTCCCGATCGCGATGCCGCCGCTGCGCGAGCGCGGCAACGACATCGAGCTCCTGGCGCAGCATTTCCTCCAGCTGCTGAACAAGCAGGAAAGCAGCGGCAAGTCGTTCGCCCCGGCGACGCTCGCCGCGCTGTACGCGCACAGCTGGCCCGGCAACGTGCGCGAGCTCAAGAACTACGTGCAGCGCGCCTACATCCTCGCCGACGAAATCATCGAGGCCGACCTCGCGCCGGCCACCGTGACCGCGCCCGACTCCGCGTCGCTCCTCACGGTTCGCGTGGGCAGCACGCTGGAGGAGGTGAGCCGGCGGCTGATCGAGGCGACGCTCGCCGAGTGCGGCTCCAAGCGCAAGGCCGCCGACATGCTCGGCATCAGCCTGAAGACGCTCTACAACCGACTCGCCGCGTACAAGGCCAACGAGCCCGCGGGGGAGGACGACGAGAGCCCGTCCAAGCCGGCGTCCGGCGAGGGCCATCGGCACGCGGCATAGAGGTTGCTTGGCTTCGGTCGAGCTTTTTCAGCCGAGACCACACCGGAGACCGCCATGGCCACGAGCAGCACGAGCAACACAACCGCAGCCCAAAAGCAGATCGACCGGCTCGCCGACGGCGCGCACGGCGCGATCGACCGCGCGAGCGAGATGGCCGAGCGCCTGGGCGACAAGACCGACGAGCTGTGGGGAATGAAGGACGATTACATGGAGAGCGCGCGCGATTACGTGAAGCAGAATCCGCTGATGGCGCTCGGCCTCGCCCTCGCCGCGGGCTATCTCTTCGGCAAGATCTCGAGCTGGCGCTAGTCCGCGTGGCGGTTGTTTTTCCTCCGCAGGGGACGAGCGCGCGACGCCTGCGCGAGCCCGGTTTTGCCGACCTCGCCGGGCGCCTGATCTCGGACGCGCGGCAGCTGTTCTCCGACTTCGCACAGCTCGCAGTGCTCGATGCGCGGCGCGCCGGGGTGCGTCTCGCGATGCTGCTCTCGGCGGGGCTGCTGATCGCGATTCTCGTCATCACCGCGTGGATGGGGTTCGTCGCCGCTGGAATCGTCTGGATGTTCGACCAGGGCATTTCCTGGCCGTTGGCGATCGCGGTCGCGGCCGCCATCAACCTCGTCGCGGCGGCCGCGCTCGCCTGGTGGGCGCGGCACCTGGTCTCCGAAATGCCGTTCACCGCGCTGCTGCGCCAGCTGCGCGGCGACCCGCCCAAGGATCCCGGGGAATGAAAAGCATCGACGCCGAAATCTTCGAGGTCGAGCGCCGGCTCCACGCGCGCGAGGCCGCGATCCGGCGCGAGGGGCGCGAGCTCAGGCAGCGCGGCACGCGCGCGCTCATCTCCCCCGTGAGCATCGTGGGCGCGCTGGCGCTCGGCTTCGTGGTCGCCGGAACGGCCGCGCGGCGCAGGGCGAGGGAGCCCTTGAAGTACCGCGACCGCAGAAGGCAGCCGAAGGAGGGCTCGAAAGGCCTCGCGCTCGGCGGGCTCGCGATGACCGCGGCGACGTGGTTCGTAAAGAACCAGTTTGGCGGGCCGGTGGGGCTTGCCCAGTTCGTCCTATCCAAAGTCCGCAAAACCCCGGGCGCCAGGCCCGGCGCCTGACCGCGTCGGCCGGCGGCGACAGCCGCTTGGCCCACTTTCCCCGATAGAATCGCTCCCAGGGGGGAGCTATTTTCCGTAGAGAGGCAATGCGTCCCCTCGCAACGCTATCCCCGCTGCCTGGCAAGCTCACCCGCGCGGCGCAGCTCGCCTACGGCCTAGCCGCGTTCATCGCGACCGCCGCGATCTGGGGCTGGGCGATCGACCTGCCGCGGCTGCGCGACCTCGGCGCCGATTTCGCGCCGATGGCCCCCGGAGAAGCGCTCGCCTTCCTCCTCCTCGCCTCGAGCTTCTACGCCTCGCACCGCGACGACTATCGCAGCCGGCGCGCCGCTTACAGCGCGGCCGCGGTCGCGGGAGCGATCGGCCTGTTCGGCTTGGTCGAGGCGCTGAGCGGCGAGTCCCTCGGCATGAGCTTCGGCGTCGCCGCGATGTCGTCGGCGACCTGCATCATGGTGCTGGCGCTCGCGCTCGTCACGCCGCTGGCGCGCGACTTCAAGCTCGTCGGCCTCTCGGCCAACGGCAGCGCCGCCGGCGCGATCGGCGCGGTCGCCTTCTTCGCGCTCCTCGGCGCGAGCCTGCGCGTGCTGCGCTTCGACATCGGCGCGCCGCTGCTCGCGCTGTCCGCGCCCGGCGCGGTCGCGGCCCTGCTCGCGGCGTTCGCGCTCGCCATGGGACGGCCTACGCCATGGCTGATCGACACGCTCTCCAGCAGGCGCACCGGCGCGGTGGTCACGCGCTGGCTGCTGCCGGCCGCGTTCTTCGTGCCGATGACGATCGGCTGGATCCGCCTGCTCGCCGAGCGCGAGGGCCTGTTCGGCGAGGCCTTCGGCATGTCGCTCTTCACCTTCATCATCATCGGCACGTTCAGCGCGCTGGTGCTGTGGGT
>DATLUZ010000089.1:0-3840 GCA_035577785.1 Burkholderiales bacterium
CGATCTCCGGCCGCCCTGATCCAGATTCCTTCGAGATGGAAGCCTGCGACCCCTACCGACAATAGAGCGAGCGCGTGCCATGCGTGGTATTGGACCGCGGTCTGCCACACGGCAAGCATCTCCGGCGCAAGTCGCGCCCTGAGCGCATGAGCGCCAAACGCGCCCAGGCCGACCGCGACCGCGGCGGCGAGCGCGCCGAGTGCCAGGAAGACCTTCAGGCCGGTTTCTTGGTGTTCTTCTTGGCGCGCTGCGGGCGTTTCCTGCCGTAGCTGCCCTTGTAGATCTTGCCGCGCCGCGTGCGTTTGTCGCCTTTACCCATGCGCGGATTATAGCGGGACGGTTTCCGCCTCGTAGGCGAGGTGCGGCGCCAGCCATTTCTCGGCCTCGGAGACCGGCATGCCGCTGCGGCGGGCGTAATCCTCCACCTGATCGCGGCCGACCTTGCCGACCGCGAAATACTGCGACTCGGGATGCGAGAGGTAAAAGCCGGAGACCGATGCCGCCGGCCACATGGCGAACGATTCGGTGAGCCGCATGCCGGCGTTGCGCTCGGCGTCGAGCAGGCGAAAGAGCGGCCCCTTTGGCCTGTGGTCGGGGCAGGCCGGGTAGCCGGGCGCGGGGCGGATGCCCCGGTAAGCCTCGGCGATGAGGTCGGCGCTGCCGAGGCGCTCTTCAGGCGCGTAGCCCCAGAACTCGCGCCGCACGCGCTCGTGCAGCCGCTCGGCGAAGGCCTCTGCCAGCCGATCCGCCAGCACCTTGAGCATGATGGCGTTGTAGTCGTCGTGGGCCGCCTCGAAATCCGCCACGCGCTGCTCGATGCCGCCGGCGCATACCGCGAAGGCGCCGATCCAGTCGGCGACGCCCGTCTCCTTCGGCGCGATGAAGTCCGCGAGGCAGAGGTTGGCGCGGCCGGTCGGCTTGTGGTTCTGCTGCCTGAGATTGTGCCAGGTCATGAGACGCTCGCTGCGCGCCGCGTCGCGGTAGATCTCGATGTCGTCCCCGTTTGCCCGCGCCGCGGGATACAGGGCGAATACTCCGTTCGCGACGACCCAGCCTTCGCGCACGATGCGCCCGAGCATTTCCTGGGCCTCGCCGAAGAGCTTGCGCGCGGCGTCGCCGACGAGCGGATCCTGCAAGATCTTCGGGTACGGTCCGGAAAGCTCCCAGGCCTGGAAGAACGGCGACCAGTCGATGTAGTCGACGAGCTCCGCGAGGGGATAGCTGCCCAGCGCCGTGACGCCCAGCGCGCGCGGCCGAGGCGGAACGTATTTGCTCCAGTCGGTCGGGTGACCCAGGCGCCGCGCCTCGGCGATCGCATGCAGCGGGCCCGGTCCCTTCTTCTCGCGGTGCTGGTCGCGGATTTTTTCGTAGTCCGCGCGGACTTCCGAGAGGAAGCGCGCGCGCGTCTCCGACAGCAGCGACTGCACCACCGGCACGCTGCGCGAAGCATCGGGCACGTACACCACCGGTCCGGAGTAGTTCGGCGCGATCTTGACCGCGGTGTGGGCGCGCGAGGTGGTGGCCCCGCCGATCAGCAACGGAAGCTTCAGCCCTGTGCGCTCCATTTCGCGGGCGACGTGGCTCATTTCCTCGAGCGAAGGCGTGATCAGCCCCGAAAGGCCGACGATGTCCGCCTTTTCGCGCGCCGCCGTCTCGAGGATGGTCTGCGCCGGCACCATGACCCCGAGGTTGACTACCTCGTAGTTATTGCACTGCAGGACCACGGCGACGATGTTCTTGCCGATGTCGTGCACGTCGCCTTTCACGGTCGCAATCACGACGCGGCCCTTGCTGCGTCCCGCTTCGCCGCTCTTCGCTTTCTCGGCTTCGATGAATGGAACGAGGTGCGCCACCGCCTGCTTCATGACCCGGGCCGATTTCACCACCTGCGGCAGGAACATCTTGCCGGCGCCGAAGAGGTCGCCCACCACGTTCATGCCGTCCATGAGCGGGCCCTCGATCACCCGGATCGGCTGGGGATACTTGAGGCGCGCCTCTTCGGTGTCGGCGACGACGTAGGTGGAGATGCCGTTGACGAGCGCATGCGAGAGGCGCTCCTCCACGCTGCCCGAGCGCCACGCCTCTCCGCCCACCGCCTCCTTCGCGCCGGCCTTGAAGCTCGCCGCGCGCTCGACCAGCCGCTCGGTCGCGTCAGGCCGCCGGTTGAAGATCACGTCTTCGGCCAGCTCGCGCAGCGCCGGGTCGAGCTTCTCGTAGACGCCGAGCTGGCCGGCGTTGACGATGCCCATCGTCATGCCGGCGCGGATCGCGTGGTACAGGAACGCGGTGTGCATCGCCTCGCGCACCGGGTCGTTGCCGCGGAACGAGAACGACAGGTTGGAGACGCCGCCAGAGACCTTGACGTGAGGCAGGTTCTGGCGGATCCAGCGCACGGCCTCGATGTAGTCCAGGCCGTAGGTGGCGTGCTCCTCCAGTCCGGTGGCCACGGCGAAGATGTTCGGGTCGAACACGATGTCTTCGGGCGGCATGCCCACCGCTTCCGTGAGCAGCCGGTAGGCGCGGGTGCACACCTCGGTGCGCCGCGCGAGCGTGTCGGCCTGGCCTTTCTCGTCGAACGCCATCACCACCACCGCCGCGCCGTACTTGAGCGCGAGGCGCGCCTGGCGCAGGAATTCGTCCTCGCCCTCCTTCATCGAGATCGAGTTGACGATCGGCTTGCCCTGCACGCACTTGAGACCGGCCTCGATCACGCTCCACTTCGAGCTGTCGATCATCACCGGCACGCGCGCGATGTCCGGCTCGGCGGCGACGAGATTGAGGAAGGTCGTCATCGCCTTCTCCGAATCGAGCATCGCCTCGTCCATGTTGACGTCGATGACCTGGGCGCCGTTCTCGACCTGCTGGCGCGCCACGGCGAGCGCGCCGGGATAGTCGCCGGCGAGCACCAGCCGTGCGAACGCCTTGGATCCCGTCACGTTGGTGCGTTCGCCCACGTTGACGAAAAGCGAGCGCTCGTCGACGTTCAGGGGCTCCATGCCGGCAAGGCGCAGCGCGTGAGAGCGCTTGACCGGGCTGCGCGGCGCGACTCCCCGGAGCACCTCCGCCAGCGCCCGGATATGCTCGGGCGTGGTGCCGCAGCAGCCGCCGGCGAGGTTGAGCCATCCGGCGCGTGCCCATTCGCCGATCTGGCGCGACATCGATTCGGGCGTGTCCTCGTACTCGCCGAACGCGTTCGGCAGACCGGCGTTGGGATGGCAGCAGACGCCCGTCTCGGCGATCCGCGCGAGCTCCTCGACGTACGGCCTCAGCTCGTGCGCGCCGAGCGCGCAGTTGAGGCCTACCGCCAGGGGACGCGCGTGACGCACCGAGTTGTAGAAGGCCTCGGTCGTCTGTCCGGACAGCGTGCGGCCGGACGCGTCGGTGATCGTGCCGGAGATCAGCACCGGGAGGCGCGTGCGGCCGGCTTCGAACGCGTTTTCGATCGCCACCAGCGCGGCCTTGGCGTTCAGCGTATCGAAGATGGTTTCGACCAGCAGCAGGTCGACCCCGCCCTCGAGCAGCCCGTCCACCGCCTCCCCATAGGCCGCGACCAGCTGGTCGAAGCTGACCGCGCGATATCCCGGGTCGTTCACGTCCGGCGAGAGCGAGGCGGTCTTGTTCGTCGGGCCGAGAACGCCGGCGACGAAGCGCGCCTCGCCGGGGTGACGGGCCTGCCAGTCCCGCACGGCGTCCCGGGCGAGGAGCGCCGCCGCCGTATTGAATTCGCGGGCGAGGCGCTCCATGCCGTAGTCGGCGAGCGCGACCGAGGTCGAGTTGAAGGTGTTGGTCTCGAGAATGTCGGCGCCAGCTTCGAGGTACTGCCCGTGAATATCGCGCACC
>DATLUZ010000090.1:0-12096 GCA_035577785.1 Burkholderiales bacterium
CTGGGCTGGGCCATCTTCCACATCCTGATCGTCGTGCTCCAGGCCTACATCTTCATGATGCTCACCATCGTGTACGTCTCGATGGCGCACGAGCATCACTAATTCATCACTCGCTCAGAAAGGGAAAACACCAAATGGACAAGCTACAACTCCTCGCCATGGTGCAGGCCTACACCGGTATCGGTGTCGGCCTCATGATCGGCCTGGGCGCGGCCGGCGCCTGCATCGGCGTGGGCATCATGTGCAGCCGCTTCCTGGAGGCCGCGGCGCGCCAGCCCGAATTGACCAACTCCCTCCAGGGCAAGGTGTTCCTGCTGCTCGGCCTGATCGACGCGTCGTTCATCATCGGGCTGGGCATCGCGATGTTCTTCGCCTTCGCCAATCCGCTCGCCACCGCATTCCGCTAGGCATCGGCTCGAGGTCCCATGAACATCACCGCGACACTGTTTGCGCAGGCGGCGGTATTCGCGCTGTTTATCGCCTTCACTGTGAAGTTCATCTGGCCGTACATGCTGCGCGCGATCGAGACCCGGCAGAAGACCATCGCCGACGGCCTGGCGGCCGCCGAGCAGGGCAAGCGCTCGCTCGAGGAGTCGACCAAGCAGGCCGATGCTTCGATCGCACAGGCGCGTAATCGCGCCGCTGAGGTCATCGCGCAGGCCGAGAAGCGCGCCGCGCAGCTGATCGACGAGGCGCGCAACGCGGCCAAGGAAGAGGGCGGCCGCGAGATGGCCGCGGCCAAGGCCGAGATCGCGCAAGAGGTCACGCGCGCGCGCGAGCAGCTGCGCGATCAGGTGGCCTCGCTGGCCGTGGCGGGGGCGGAGAAGATCCTGCGTCGCGAGATCGACGCGAAAGCGCACGCCGAGCTTCTGGACTCAATCAAGAAACAACTCTGAACCAACGATGGCGGAACCCAGCACCGTAGCCCGTCCCTACGCCGAAGCGGCTTTCAAGCTCGCCGACGCGGAGAGCGCCCTGGGCAAATGGTCCGACATGCTGCGTGCGCTCGCGCTGGTCGCGGCCGACGAACGCGTGCGCCAGGCGATTTCCGACCCTAACCTCTCCGGCGCTCAGGTGGCCGGCATGTTCATCGCCGTGCTTTCCGGCGCGCTCGACGGCGCGGGCGAGAATTTCGTGCGCGTGCTCTCGAACAACGGGCGGCTGGAGCTCTTGCCCGAGATCCATGCCCAGTTCGAGGCGCTGAAGAACGAGCGCGAAGGTGTGGTCGAGGCACAGGTGCATTCTGCCTTCGAGCTGACCAAAGCACAGGTCGCCGACCTGCAGGAGCGCCTCGAGAAGCGCACCGGACGCAAGGTGCGCACGCAGGTCCACGTCGACAAGGACCTGATCGGCGGCGTCAAGCTGGTGCTGGGTGACAAGGTGATCGACGCCTCGGCACGCTCCCAGCTTGCCGCGCTCGAGACCGCACTCAAAGCATAGAAGCGAGACCGCTAAGGAGCTTTCATGCAACTCAACCCCTCCGAGATTTCGGAGCTGATCAAGAGCCGCATCCAGAACCTCGACGCCGGGGCGCGCATGCGCACGCAGGGGACCGTGGTGTCAGTGACCGATGGCATCTGCCGCATCCACGGCCTCTCCGACGTGATGCAGGGCGAGATGCTCGAATTCCCGAAGAACACCTTCGGCCTGGCGCTCAACCTCGAGCGCGACTCGGTCGGCGCGGTGATCCTGGGCGAATACACGCAGATCACCGAAGGTGACGTCGTCAAGACCACGGGCCGGATTCTTTCCGTGCCGGTCGGGCCGGAGCTGCTCGGACGGGTGGTGAATTCGCTGGGCCAGCCGATCGACGGCAAGGGCCCCATCAACGCCAAGGAGACCGACGTCATCGAGAAGGTCGCTCCGGGCGTGGTGTGGAGGAAATCGGTGTCGCAGCCGGTGCAGACCGGCCTCAAGGCGATCGACTCCATGGTGCCGGTCGGCCGCGGCCAGCGCGAACTCATCATCGGCGACCGCCAGACCGGCAAGACCGCGGTCGCCATCGACACCATCATCAACCAGAAGGGCAAAGACCTTTTCTGCGTGTACGTCGCGATCGGGCAGAAGGCCTCGACCATCGCGAACGTCGTGAGGAAGCTCGAAGAGCACGGCGCGATGGCGTACACCATCATCGTGGCCGCCCCCGCCTCCGAGTCCGCCGCCATGCAGTACATAGCGCCTTACTCGGGCTGCACCATGGGCGAGTACTTCCGCGACCGCGGCCAGGACGCGCTCATCATCTACGACGATCTGACGAAGCAGGCTTGGGCGTACCGCCAGGTATCTCTGCTCCTGCGCCGGCCGCCGGGCCGCGAGGCCTACCCGGGCGACGTGTTCTACCTGCACTCGCGCCTGCTCGAGCGCGGCGCGCGCGTGAACGAGGAGTACGTCGAGCGCTTCACCGGCGGGAAAGTGAAAGGCAAGACCGGCTCGCTCACCGCGCTGCCGATCATCGAGACGCCGGCGGGCGACGTGACTGCGTTCGTGCCGACGAACGTCATTTCGATCACCGACGGACAAATATTTTTGGAAACGGATTTGTTTAATGCGGGCATCCGTCCCGCCATCAACGCCGGCATCTCGGTGTCGCGGGTCGGCGGCGCGGCCCAGACCAAGATCATGAAGCGCAAGGACACCGGCGGCGGTGTGCGCCTCGCGCTCGCGCAGTACCGTGAGCTCGCCGCCTTCGCGCAGTTCGCCTCCGACCTCGACCAGGCCACGCGCAAGCAGCTCGACCGCGGGCGCATTGTCACTGAGCTCATGAAGCAGCCGCAGTACCAACCGCTGCAGGTGTGGGAGATGGCACTCACCCTGTTCGCGGTGAACAACGGCTACTTCGACGACGTCGACGTCAAGAAGGCGTTGAGCGCGGAGAGGTCGATGCGCGACCACCTCAAGGCGAAATACGCCGCGCTGGTGAAGACCATGGAGGACAAGAAGGATCTCTCGTCTGACGATGAGAAAGCCCTCAAGGCCGCGATCGAGGACTGGAAGAAGAACGGGAGTTTTTGACCAACCAATGGGAAACCTGCGCCGCTTTTTTTGTTTTTCCTAAATCATGCCCGGTACCAAAGAAATCAGGCTGAAGATCCGGAGTGTGCAGAACACCCGGAAGATCACCAAGGCGATGGAGATGGTCGCCGCCTCGAAGATGAGGAAGGCGCAGGAGCGCATGCGCCACGCACGGCCTTACGGCGAGAAGATCCGCAACGTCGCGGCGCACATCTCGCATGCCACGCCCGAGTACCGGCATCCGTTCCTGGTCGACCGCGACAGCGTGAAGCGCATCGGGCTCATCGTGGTGAGCACCGACAAGGGGCTGTGCGGGGGGCTCAATACGAACCTGCTGCGCGTGGTTTTAGGCGAATACAAGGCGTGGCAGGCCCAAGGCGAGGAGATCGACGTGTGCGCGCTCGGCGCCAGGGGCCTGGGCTTCATGCAGCGCCTGGGAGCGAACATCGTGTCCCAGGCGGTCCAGCTCGGCGACTACCCGCACATGGATCGGCTGATCGGCGCGCTCAAGGTGATGCTGGATGGCTACATGTCGGACCGCTTCGACCGCCTGATGATCGCCTACAACCGCTTCTTCAACACGATGAAGCAGGAGCCGGTGCTCGAGCAGCTGCTCCCGCTCTCGGGTGAGCGGCTCGGCGCGCCCGAGACGGTGTGGGACTACATCTACGAGCCCGAGGCGCGAACCGTGCTCGACCAGGTGATGACGCGCTACATCGAGGCGCTGATTTACCAGGCGGTGGCCGAGAACATGGCTTCGGAGCAGTCTGCGCGCATGGTGGCGATGAAGGCCGCCTCGGATAACGCCGACACCCTGATCGACGAGTTGACGCTGATCTATAACAAGAACCGGCAGGCCGGCATCACCAAGGAAATCTCGGAAATCGTCGGCGGCGCGGCCGCCGTCTAGCAGATAAAGACCAAGAGTCAGGAAAAGAACCATGGCACAAGCCCAAGCAAGCGGAACCATAGTGCAGTGCATCGGCGCGGTGATCGACATCCAGTTCCCGCGCGAGGCCCTGCCCAACGTCTACGACGCGCTGCTCCTCGAGGACTCGGGCGAGAAGAGCTTCGCCGAGAAGGGACTCACCTTCGAGGTCGAGCAGCAGCTCGGCGACGGCATCGTGCGCTGCATCACCATGGGCTCGGCCGACGGTTTGCGCCGCGGCATGAAAGTGAGGAATACCGGGGCGCCGATCTCGGTGCCGGTGGGCAAGGCCACGCTCGGGCGCATCATGGACGTGCTCGGCAGGCCGATCGACGAGGGCGGCCCGATCAACACCCAGGAGCGCCGCTCGATCCACCAGGCCGCGCCCAAGTTCGACGAGCTCTCGCCTTCGGTGGAGTTGCTCGAGACAGGCATCAAGGTGATCGACCTCATCTGCCCGTTCGCCAAGGGAGGCAAGATCGGTCTCTTCGGCGGCGCCGGGGTCGGCAAGACCGTGACCATGCTCGAGCTCATCAACAACATCGCCACCAAGCACGGCGGCCAGTCGGTGTTCGCCGGCGTGGGCGAGAGAACGCGCGAGGGCAACGACTTCTACCACGAGATGATCGAGGCCGAGGTCATCAAGACCGACAATCTCGAGGACTCCAAGGTATCGATGGTGTTCGGCCAGATGAACGAGCCGCCGGGCAACCGGCTGCGCGTGGGGCTCACCGGCCTGACGATGGCCGAGGCGTTCCGCGACGAGGGCCGCGACATCCTGCTCTTCATCGACAACATCTACCGCTTCACGCTAGCCGGCACCGAAGTGTCGGCGCTACTGGGGCGCATGCCCTCGGCGGTGGGCTATCAGCCCACGCTCGCGGAGGAGATGGGCAAGCTCCAGGAGCGCATCACCTCGACGAAAGTGGGCTCGATCACGTCGATCCAGGCGGTGTATGTGCCGGCCGACGACCTGACCGATCCGAGCCCGGCGACCACCTTCGGCCACCTCGACGCCACGGTGGTGCTCTCGCGCGACATCGCCGCGCTCGGCATCTACCCGGCGGTGGATCCGCTCGACTCGACCTCGCGCCAGGTGGACCCCAACACGATCGGCGAGGACCACTACAACACCACGCGCGCGGTGCAGGCGACGCTGCAGCGCTACAAGGAGCTGCGCGACATCATCGCGATCCTCGGCATGGACGAGCTCTCGCCCGAAGACAAGCTTGCCGTGGCGCGCGCGCGCAAGATCCAGCGCTTCCTGTCGCAGCCGTTCACGGTGGCGCAGAACTTTACCGGCACGCCGGGCAAGTACGTGTCGCTGAAGGACACGATCAAGGGCTTCAAGATGATCGTCAACGGCGAGTGCGACGCGCTGCCCGAGCAGGCGTTCTACATGGTGGGCACCATCGAAGAAGCGCAGGAAAAAGCGAAGACGCTCCAGTAAGATGGCAAATGCGACCATCCACGTCGACGTGGTGAGCGCCGAGGAATCGATCTTCTCCGGCGAGGCCGAGTTCGTCGTGCTGCCGGGCGAGGCGGGCGAGCTCGGCATCTACCCGCGCCATACTCCGCTCATCACGCGCATCAAGCCGGGCGCGGTGCGCATCGTTCCCGCAGGGGGCGGCGAGGAGCAGCTCATCTTCGTCAACGGCGGCATCATCGAGGTCCAGCCCAAGGTGATCACGGTGCTCGCCGACACCGCGATCCGCGGCCACGACCTGGACGAAGCCAAGGCGGCCGAGGCCTTGAGGGCTGCCGAAGAAGCCCGCCGCACCGCCAAGACCAACGAGGAGCAGGCGATCGCCGAGGCCTCGATTTCGAACATGGCGGCGCAGCTCGCCGCCATCCGCAAGCTGCGCAAGCGCTAGAACCATTGGACCTTGGTCCAATTCCGTCGCAGCGGCCGATTTGCTCCAATGTGAACCGTCGAGACCGACATGAACCTCTGGATCGGAAACATCGCGCCGGAAGTGACCGATGAGGAGCTCGGAGAGTTCGTCGTCAAGTACGGCTGCCCGCGCCCGGAGCGCATCGAGCGCGTGCCTGGAGACGGCTCACGACCGGCCGCCGTGCTTGTGTTCGGAGCGGACGCTGGCAACACGATCTCCAAGGCGCAGCTGCGCTTGAACGGCATTTACTGGAAGGGCCGGCAGCTGCACGTGCAGACTATTCTGCAGCGTTGAGCACGTTCTCAAGAAACGCGCGCAAGGGCGTGGGAGGAACAGGAAATCGCGGGTCTGAGGTGGCCGCGAGGTCGCTCTGGCTCTACAAATGTAGTCGGCCGTCGACTTGCGCGGCTGGGATAGTCCGGCGAGACTAATCGCACACGCAATGCCGCATGGCGGTGTTTGAAAGAATGAGCGGGTCAGCGTAGGAGCGGAAACCGCATGAAACACATCCTCGATTCCTCGTTCCGGTACAAGCCGAGCTTCGACACCGACGTGCGCAGGACCTTCGAGCGCGTGCGCAAGCAGCAGGCGCAGGCGCGCGAACAGTCGAAAGCGGGCCCGGAAGTTCGCGTCAAGGTGCTCCAGCTCGAGCAGGTAAAGAAAGCAAGCTCCTCGTAGCGGGCGCGCAGCGCGCCGGTCGAGCCGGCGGCGCCCTATAGCGTTATAGTGCGCCGCCATGCCCGCGGCGCACTGCGATCTCCTCATCATCGGCGGCGGCATCAACGGCGCGGGCATCGCCCGCGACGCGGCGGGCCGCGGCCTCTCCGTCGTGCTGGTCGAGAAGAGTGACCTCGGCGCGGCAACCTCGTCGGCCTCCTCCAAGCTGATCCACGGCGGGCTGCGCTACCTCGAGCTCTACGAGTTCCGTCTGGTGGCCGAGGCGCTTGCCGAGCGCGAGATCCTGCTCGGCATCGCGGCACATCTCACCTCGCCGATGCGCTTCGTGATGCCGCACGTGCCCGAGCTGCGGCCGCGGTGGATGATCCGCGTGGGCCTGTTCCTGTACGACCACCTCGCCCGGCGCTCGCTGCTGCCTGGCTCGCAGGCTGTGCGGCTCGATACTCCGCCCTACAGCGACGGGCTGCGTCCGCAGCTGCGGCACGGATTCCTCTATTCGGATTGCGCCGTGGACGACTCGCGCCTCGTGGTTGCCAATGCGCTCGATGCCCGGGCGCGGGGCGCGCGCCTGCTGGTGCGCACGGAACTGCTGCGGGCGCGCCGCGCCACCGACCGCTGGCAGGCGGAGCTCTCGAACGGCGATTCTCTGCATGCGCGCGCGGTCGTCAATGCCGCCGGACCGTGGGTGAAGCAGATTCTGAACGAGCGGCTCGATCAGCCGAGCGCCGACGAGGTGCGGCTCGTCCAGGGCAGCCACATCGTCGTGCCCCGCCGCTACCGCGGCGAGCACGCCTTCATCCTGCAGAACGACGATCGACGCGTGGTGTTCATGATTCCGTTCGAGGAGCGCTTCACCCTCATCGGGACCACGGACGTGCCGGTTCAGGGCGATCCGGCCGCCGCATGCGCGAGCGAGGAAGAGGTGGCCTACCTCTGCCGCGCGGCCAGCCGCTATCTCGCGCAGGCCCTGCAGCCCTCCGACGTGGTCTGGCGCTATGCAGGAGTCCGGCCGCTGCACGACGATGGGTCGCGCAATCCGTCGGCGGTTACGCGCGACTACACCCTGCGCCTGGACGAAGTCGGCGGTCAAACCCCGGTCCTATCCGTCTTCGGCGGCAAGCTCACCACCTATCGGCGCCTCGCCGAGCACGTCATGGAAAGGCTGCGCCCCTACTTCCCCCAGCTCAAGGGCCCCTGGACGGAGCGCGCCCCGCTTCCGGGGAGCGACTTCACGAGCCGCGAGGACGCGCGCAGGGAGATCTTCAGCCGCTACCGCGCGCTTCCGGTGGCGGTGGTCGAAGGCGCGTTCAAGCGCCACGGCGCGCTCGCTGCCGAAGTGCTGGGCGACGGAATTACCGGCGAGCACTACGGTGCCGGTCTCACGGAGCGGGAGCTGCGCTATTTCGTCGAGCGCGAATGGGCCGGCAGCGCCGACGACGTGTTGTGGCGCCGAAGCAAGGCCGGCCTGCACCTCGACGCCCGGCAGCAGGCACGCGTCGCCGAGGCAATGGGACGATGAAGCCGCTGGCATTGCTGGACGCGCGCGCGGTGCGGTTCGTCCTCGTAGACATCGACGATACCCTCACCACCCGCGGCAAGCTTGGCGCGCAGGCCTATGACGCGCTCGAGGCGCTGCAGCGCGCCGGCAAGAAGGTGATTCCAGTGACCGGGCGCCCGGCGGGGTGGTGCGACCACATCGCGCGGATGTGGCCGGTCGAGGCCGTGGTCGGCGAAAACGGCGCCTTCTATTTCTGGTTCGCCGAGGGCAAGCTGGCAAAGCGCTTCCTCGACGACGAGCCCACGCGCGCCCGGCAGCGCCGCGAGCTGCAGAAGCTGGCGAAATCGATTCTTCGTCGGGTCCCGGGCGCCGCGCTCGCCTCGGACCAGCCGTACCGTGAAACCGACCTCGCCATCGACTATTGCGAGGATGTGGCGCCGCTACCGGCCGAAGCGGTGGAGCGCATCGTCGCGCTCATGCGCGGCGCCGGCCTGAGCGCCAGAGTGAGCTCGATCCACGTCAACGGCTGGTTCGGGCGCTACGACAAGCTCGCCACGGCGCAGCGGCTGTTCGCGGAGCGCTTCAGCCTCGACCTGCGGATCGAAAACCGCCGCGTGGTCTACGCAGGCGATTCGCCGAACGACGCGCCGATGTTCGGCTTCTTCGACAACTCGGTCGGTGTCGCGAACGTGCGCCGTTTTCCGGATCTGCAGCCGAAGTACGTGACCGAGGCCGAGGCCGGAGCGGGGTTCGCCGAGCTCGCCGCGCACCTGCTGCGGGCACCATAGATGCAGTGGTGGCTCGCCTACCTCGCCATCGGCCTGGCCGTGGGCTTTTTCGCCGGCCTGCTGGGCATCGGCGGCGGCGCCGTGGTGGTGCCGCTGCTGGTGCTGGTATTCAGCGCTCAGGGTCTGCCTTCTGATCAGATCGTGCACCTGGCTCTGGGAACGGCGATGGCATCGATCGCGTTCACTTCGATTTCCAGCATGCGGGCACATCATGCGCATGGCGCAGTGGACTGGGCCATCGCGCGAGCGATGGCGCCTGGCATCCTCGCGGGCTCTTTTTGTGCGGCGCTGCTGGCGGGAATAATCCCGAGGCGACCGCTTGCCCTGATGTTCACGGCTGTCGTGTTCTATGCGGCCACGCAGATCCTGCTCGATTTGCGACCCAAACGCTCGCGCGAGCTCCCGGGCGGACTTGGCCTCTTCACGGCCGGCGCAACGATCGGCGGGGTGGCGAGCCTGGTCGCCGCGGGGGGCGCCTTCCTGTGCATTCCGTTCCTCGCCTGGTGCCGGGTGCCGCTGCGGCGGGCAATCGGCACGGCGGCCGCAATCGGCCTGCCGATCGCGCTGGCGGGCACGCTGGGGTACGTGCTGCAGGGCCTGCGCGCCGAGGGCCTGCCCTCGCCGACCCTCGGGTACGTTTACCTGCCGGCGCTCGTCCTCGTAGTCGCCACCAGCATGGCTGCCGCGCCGCTGGGTGCGCGCGTTGCGCATCGCCTGCCAGTGAAGCAGCTCAGGATCATCTTCGCGCTCCTGCTCTACGTCCTGGCGGTACGGATGCTTGTCAGCGTCTGGTAAGACGTAGAACCGCCCAATCCAAGCTCCAGTCGCCCAGCGGCGACATGGCCTGATCGTCGCGGCGCATGAAATACGTCATGTGGACAAACGGGTCCGACGCCTATAGTAGGACGCAGATGAAAAAGCGCGCCTGGGTCCTGCTCCTCGCAACGTCGCTCAGCGCTGGAGCGTGGGGACAGTACACCGGCGAGGCGTCCCAGACAGCAGTGCGGACCGACTTCGTCGCGCTCGACCGCAATCGCGACGGCTATATCAGCAAGGTGGAAGCGCTGGCGAATCCCGAGGTCCAGAAGCGCTTCGCGGCGTTCGACGCCGACAAGGACGGGCGGCTTTCGGAAGCGGAATACGCCGCCGCCATGGAGGACAACGAGAAGCGCGTCGTGCTGGACTCTGTCATCACCGCCCGGGTGAAGGCGGCGCTCCTCGCGGAGCGCGGCATCCCGTCACTCTCGATCTCGGTCGAGACCTACGAGGGGGGCGTGCTGCTCAAGGGGTTTGTCCCCGCGGCCGACATTGTTTCGCGGGCCGGCCGCATCACCGCCGGCGTCGCCGGCGTTCGCACGGTGCACAACAACATCGGCGTCCGGCAGTAGGCGTTAAACTCCGCCGTTTCAGTTGCAGAGGCTCCCATGCCTGGCCCGCTTTCGCACGTCCGCGTTCTCGACCTTTCCCGCGTGCTCGCCGGACCGTGGGCGGGGCAGAATCTGGCGGACCTCGGCGCCGAAGTGATCAAGATCGAGCGCCCGGGCGCGGGCGACGACTCGCGCGCCTTCGGGCCGCCCTGGGTCAAGGATCGAAGCGGAAACGACACGCGCGACTCGGCCTATTTTACTTCGGCGAATCGCGGCAAGAAGTCCATCACTCTGAACATTGCATCCGCGGGAGGTCAGGCGATCGCACGCGAGCTCGCGGCGAAGTGCGACGTGCTGATCGAGAACTACAAATACGGAGACCTCGCGCGCTATGGCCTTGGGTACGAGGACCTGCGCAAGTCCAACCCAGGGCTCATCTACTGCTCCGTCACGGGCTTCGGCCAGACCGGACCGTACCGCGAGCGCCCGGGCTACGACTTCATGATCCAGGGCATGGGCGGCATGATGAGCGTCACCGGCGAGCCCGACGACGCGCCGGGCGGCGGTCCGCAGCGCGCGGGCGTGCCGATCGCCGACATCATCACCGGCATGTACGCCTCCATCGCGATCTGCGCCGCGCTTGCCCATCGCGCCGAGACCGGCGTCGGCCAGCACCTCGACCTCGCGCTGCTCGATTCGCAGATCGCGCTGCTCGCCTACCAGAACACCAATTACTTCGCGACCGGCCAGCCGCCGAAGCGGATCGGTAACCTGCACCCGAACATCGTTCCTTACCAGCCGTTCAGGACGAAGGACGGCGCGGTGATCCTCGCCTGCGGCAACGACAACCTGTTCCGCAAGTTCTGCGAGGCGTCGGGGCAGGCCGCCCTCGGCGCCGACGCGCGCTTCGCGACCAACGGAAAACGCGTGGAAAACCGGACGGAGCTCACACGTCTGCTCGGCGAGTTATTCCGCCAGCGCACGACCGCGCAGTGGGTCGAGCTCCTGGAACAGGCCGGCGTCCCGAACGGCCCGATCAACGATCTCGCGCAGGTCTATGCGGAGCCCCAGGTGAAGGCGCGCGGCATCCGGGTCGATCTTGACCATCCTGTCGCGGGCAAGCTGCCGACCGTCGCGAGCCCGATGCGGTTTTCCGCCACCCCCGTCGGGTATCGGGGCGCGCCGCCGGTTCTCGGGCAGCACACGGACGAGGTGCTGCGCGGACTGCTCGGCAAGAGCGAAGCCGAGGTCGCGAGGCTGCGCGCCGAGCGGGTAATATAAATCTCTTTGGAGGAGGAAAGCATGAGAAGGCTTGAGCAGGCTATCGTTCTTGCGCTCGGCGCCGCGTTCGGCGCGGGCGTTCTCGCGGCCCCGACCACGCTGCGGGCTTCACACCAGTTCCCCGGCGGCCGGGGCGACGTGCGCGACGAGATGGTCCAGATCATCGCGCGCGACGCGAAGGCGGCGAACGTCGACCTCGACGTCCAGGTCTACCCCGGCGCTTCGCTCTTCAAGCCGAACGAGCAGTGGAACGCGCTGGTCAACGGGCAGCTCGATATTTCGTCGTTTCCGCTCGACTACGCGAGCGGCAAGCAGCGCGCGTTCGGCGCGACGCTGATGCCGGGTCTCGTGCGCAGCCACGAGCGCGCGCAGCGCATGAACAGCTCGCCGTTCATGAAGGAGATCAAGGCCCAGATCGACAAGGCGGGCGTGATCGTCTTGGCGGATGCATGGCTGGCCGGTGCGGTCGCTTCGAAGAAGGCTTGCATCCGCAAGCCCGACGACATCAAGGGCCTCAAGGTGCGTTCCGCCGGCCCCACCTTTGCGGCCATGTGGCAGGCCGCGGGCGCATCGATCGTCTCGGTCCCCTCGAACGAGGTCTACAACGCGCTCCAGACCGGCGTCGCCGAAGCTACCGACACGAGCTCCG
>DATLUZ010000091.1:0-14930 GCA_035577785.1 Burkholderiales bacterium
CACGAAGGTGCCGCCGTTCGACCAGTGGGTCCGGACATTCGTTTGCGTACTCGAACTGGGTACATCGAGCACGCGGAGCTCGAGCACCACCTCGGTGCCGCCCTCCACGATCCACGGGATGCCGATGCGAAGGACCGGCCCGAGCTCGCGGACCACGATCACGATCACCTTGTCAGCCCTTGGCGCCGCCCCGGACGCCTGCTTGAGCAGCGCTGCGTCCGAAGGCACGTCCGCCGTGCTGCCGCCGGGGAGCCGCCGCACGTCGACCCTGGCAAGGCATTCTGAATTGGTCAGGAAGCTTTCGATGCCGCTCAGTGCCGCCGCCTCCCGCCGCTCCGGCTCCTTCTGGTCGGGACGCCACCGCGGCCCCCAGTAGACGAGCGCCGAAACTTTCCTTCCTTCAGCTTTGCACAACGGCTGCTGCATCGTCACACCGGTCGTTTCCACCTTGGTGGACGCGCAACCTGTCAATGCCACAAGCAGAGCGGATGCGAGCATGTCGGCATGACGCCTCCGCAGCATCATGACGTGGGTTTCAGATCCTGCCCGATCATGATTCGATGCCCATCGACCGTGCGCAATCCGAGTTCGCGCATTCGCGGATCTCGAAACCGAGCACATCGCGGTAGAACGCGGCCGAGCGGGAGAGATCCGGCACGGCGAGAACGAACATCGTGCGGCGAATCACAGGTCCTTCACCATGAGCGACGACGCATGGCCCCGATAGTAGTCGGGCATCCTCACGAGCTCCCTATATCCGTGCTTGAGATAAAAGGCCGGGGCCTGCCAGTCGAAGGTGTCCAGGCGGGCGCGACTCGCACCTAGTTTCCTCGCGTGCGCCTCACCTTCGCCGAGCAGGCGGCTGCCGATTCCCTTGTTTCTGTGCGCCTCTTCAACGAAGAGAATGTTTACGAAGAGCCAGTGGAAATGGATTTCGCCGCGAAATCCGCCGAGGAAATTGCCTTGCGGGTCCTTCGCGTTGAGCCAGACGTTCTGTCCTTCGGGGTACTTGCCGACAATCCGATAGTTATGCTCGCGCATGCGCCGCCACAGAGCGATGTCCCGCACCTCTTCTTCCGACGCGCTGGCGATCCTGACCGTCGATGCTTCAGGCATCGATCTTTCGTTCCCTGAACGTCTCGAGCGCGATCCGGTGCGCGTCGATCGCCGCCGGGATGCCGGCATACAGCGCGACCATCAGGCAGACTTCGCGGATCTCGTCGGGTGTGCAGCCGTTGGTGAGCGCGCCGTTGACGTGGACCTTGAACTCGGGGGCCCGGTTGATCGCCGCGTTCATCCCAAGGACGACCAGACTGCGGACTTTGCGCTCGAGGCCGGGCCGCGACCAGACGTCGCCGTACGCGTAGGCGTTGATCATGTGCTGCAGCGGCGCGCCGAATTCGCCGAGCGCGCCCATGCGCTTCTCGACCGCTTCGGCTCCGAAGAGCTGCTTGCGGACGGCGAGCCCGCGACTGTAGAGTTCTTGGGTGTCCATGGCTGGCTTCTCCTGGTGGGGGAAATCGATGATACCTGGCTGGCATCGCGCGTTCGGCGCGTGCCTCGCCGCGTGCATCGCTTTCCTCGCCGGCCTGGCATGCGCGCAGAGCTATCCGACGCACGCGGTCAGACTCGTGGTGCCTTATGGCCCGGGCAGCTCGCCGGACAGCGTCGGGCGTGTGGTCGCTCAGCAGATGCAGGAAGCGCTCGGCCAGCCGGTGATCGTGGCGAACGTCGCTGGCGCACTCGCGAACGTGG
Organism: Burkholderiales bacterium; assembly: GCA_035577785.1. Lineage (GTDB taxonomy): Bacteria > Pseudomonadota > Gammaproteobacteria > Burkholderiales > SG8-39 > SCGC-AG-212-J23. The sequence continues at coordinate 1,756 of DATLUZ010000091.1, forward strand.
GAACCGCTGAGGTGGCGCGCGCCGCGCCCGACGGCTACACGATCCTCCTCACCACGAATACCCCTCACGCGGCGAACGTCGCGCTGTTCAAGTCGCTGCCGTTCGATCCGGTGAAGGACTTCGCACCGATCGTGCGGCTCATCACCACGTCGATGGTGCTGCTCGTGCGCAGCGACTTTCCGGCTTCGACCCTGAAAGACTTCATCGCCCACGCAAAGGCGAAGCCGAACGGCCTGACCGCGGGCTACGGCTCGGCGGCCACGATCGTGTCGATCGCCAAGCTGCGCACCGCGGCGGGCTTTAAAACCCTGGACGTGCCCTACAAGGGCGTACCGCTCGCGATCACCGACGTGCTCGGCGGGCAGGTCGATTTCACCCTCGGCGATCTCGCGGTGTCGATGCCGCAGATCCACGGCGGCAAGATGAAGGGCCTCGGCGTCACCTCGCCGCAGCGCTCGCCGCTCGCGCCCGAGCTCCCAGCGATCGCCGAGACGTTCCCCGGCTACGAGACGCGCATCTGGTACGGCCTCGTGGCGCCGGCGAACACGCCGAAGGCGGTCGTGGCGAAGGTGCACGACGTGGTGACCGCGAGCCTCGCCAAGCCGGACGTCAAGGCGCGGCTCGCCGGGCTGGGCCTCGAGCCCGCGCCGATGCCGCCCGACGAGTTCGCCGCCTTCATCAGGCAGGAAATCGCCAAGTGGACGAAGGAAATCCGCGAGGCAGGGATCCAGCCGGAGTGATCGACGCCGCGATCGTCGGCCTGGGCCGCTGGGGCCGCAGCCTCGCGGAGTCGGTCCAGGGCAAATCGGAAAAGCTGCGCTTCGTCGTCGGCGTCGACCCTGCGACGGACACCGCGCGCGAATTCGCCGCGAAGCATCGCTTCAAGCTCGTGTCGACGCTCGACGAGGCGCTCGCCGAGCTCTCGCTTGCCGCGCTGGTCCTCGCCACGCCCCATTCCCTGCATCGGCCGCAGGTCGTCGCCGCCGCCCGGGCCGGGAAGCACGTCTTCTGCGAAAAGCCGCTGGCGCTCACACGTGCCGACGCCGAGGCAATGGTCCAGGCCTGCGCGCGCGCGGGGGTGGTGCTCGGCGTCGGCCAGAACCGGCGGTTCTGGCCGGCGATGCGGGAGCTGGCCGACATCGTCCAGTCCGGGCGGCTCGGCACCCTGCTCCACCTCGAAGGCCATAACAGCAACGAGCACTCCAACGCCGTGGCCGGCGGCTGGCGCACGCTCGAGAGCGAATCGCCCGGCGGCGGCATGACCGGCGCCGGCCTGCACGCGCTCGACGCCATGGTCGGCATCGCCGGCCCCGTGAAACGCGTCCGGGCTCAGCTCATCGCCCGCAAGCCGCCCCCGGCGCCGCACGACACCGTATCGGCGCTGCTCGAATTCGAATCCGGCGTCAGCGGCCTCCTCGCCACCGTTCGCGCGACGCCGTTCTACTGGCGCGTGCACGCCTTCGGCACGCTCGGCAGCGCCGAGGTCCTGGGCGAAACCGAGCTCGTGCTGCGCATGAGCGGCCGCCCGCCGGAGCGCAAGAGCCTCGAGCCCCGCGACTCGCTCCGCGCCGAGCTCGAGGCATTCGCCGATGCAGTCGCGGGCCGCGCGGCGTTCCCGGTCACCCCGGCGCAGATGCTCGACACGGTGGCGGCGTTCGAATCTGTGGTGCAAGCCCTACGAACCTAAGCCTGTAGGCGTCACTGTTGGCGCAGGTGACAACGCATTTCGGAGCCTTAAAGGCACTGAGCCGCTCGGATTGATCAACATACTAGAACGCAGGCCTAGATGTTGCTGTCAGCATGGAACTGGTCAGTCGGCTAACAGGAGGTGCGCTATGAAATGGGCAGGAATGTATTTTCTTGGATTTGTCTTGTTCATCGGCGGCGTTCTCGCCGCACTCTGGAAGCTGGGCATTCTGCAGAACATCGAGACCACCTGGATCGTGATTGGCGTCGTAATCCTCGCTGGCGTAGGGATCATGATCGCCATCGCCAATGGCGGCGCGAAACAAAACATCGAGATTGACCACAAGTAAGGCTGCCGCCGTAGGTGCCCTGTATTTGGAGGTCCGCGGATCGGACAAATGAATCATGCGCGAAATGGAACAAGCGCTTGATTTGCTGGTGCTACTGAAAAACGGCCCCCTAGGGCCTTTGGTCAGTTGCTGAGCGCGACTACCCGACCCACTTACGCGCGTTGCGGAACATGCGCATCCAGGGCGAGTCCTCGACGGAGCGGTCGGGGGCCCAGGACATCTGAACGGTGCGGAAGACGCGCTCGGGGTGGGGCATGACGATGGTGAAGCGCCCGTCGGGCGTGGTGAGGCCGGTGATGCCGTGCGGGGTGCCGCTCGGGTTGTAGGGATAGGTTTCGGCGGGCTCGCCGCGGTTGTTGACGTAGCGCATGCACACGAGCGCGTTCTCCTCGCCGTCCCTGAAGAAGGCGCGGCCCTCGCCGTGGGCGGTGACGATGGGCATGCGGCTGCCCTCCATGCCCTTGAAGAAGATCGACGGGCTCGGAGTGACCTCGACCATGACGAAGCGCGCCTCGAACTGCTCGGACTTGTTGCGCACGAAGACCGGCCAGCCGGCGGCGCCGGGGACGAGCTCCTTCAGCGCCGCAAGCATCTGGCAGCCGTTGCAGGCGCCCAGGGCGAAGGTGTCCGAGCGGGCGAAGAACTTTTCGAATTCCTGGCGCGCGCGGGCGTTGAAGAGGATGGTCTTGGCCCAGCCCTGCCCCGCGCCGAGGACGTCGCCGTAGGAGAAGCCGCCGCCCGCGACGAAGGCCTTGAAGCCCTCGAGCGAGGCGCGCCCGGCGATGAGGTCGGTCATGTGGACGTCGACCGACTCGAAGCCGGCGCGGTGGAACGCGGCCGCCATTTCGACGTGGCCGTTGACGCCCTGCTCGCGCAGCACGGCGATGCGCGGCCGCGCGCCCGCGGCGACGAACACTTCCTTCGGGTCCCCGAAGGTCTCCTTCGGATTATAGGTGAGCGAGACGGAAAGGCCCGGGTCGTTCTGCTCGATGATGCGGTCGTATTCCTCGCGCGCGCACTGCGGGTTGTCGCGCAGCGCCTGCATGCGCCGCGTGACCTCGGCCCAGGGCCGCTGCAGGTGGTCGCGCTTGTTGTTGAACACCAGCCTGTTGTTGCGCGTAAGACGGATCTCGTCGCGCGCGTTGGGCTCGCCGATGAGATGGCTGCAGTGGCCCAGGCCCGCCTTGCGCAGCGCGTCCATCACGCGGCCGCGGTCACCTGCGCGAATCTGCAGCACCGCGCCGAGCTCCTCGTTGAACAGCGCGGCGAGCGCGAGGTCGTTCAGCCGCCCCGCGAGCTGCTCCTCGGCATTGCGCTTGAAGGCGTCGACGTCGTCCGCCGCGGCGTCGAAGGTGAGCGTGTCGAGATTCAGCGTGACGCCGCAGTGGCCGGCGAACGCCATCTCGCACACCGCGGCGAAGAGCCCGCCGTCGGAGCGGTCGTGATAGGCGAGAAGCAGCGGCCGCAGCGCCTGGATGACTTCGAAAAACGCCTTGACGAGGCGCGGTTCGGCGTCGGGCGACTGGTCGCCGAGCTGAGAGAAGACCTGCGCGAGGATCGACCCGCCGAGGCGCTTCTTCCCTTCTCCCAGGTCGATGAGCACGAGCTCGGTTTCGCCGCAATCGGTCCGGAGCTGCGGCGTAAGCGTGGCGCGCGCATCCTCCATCGGCGCGAACGCCGAGACGATGAGGGAAAGCGGGCTCGCGATCTCCTTGCCGTCCCAGGCGGTGCGCATCGAGAGCGAATCCTTGCCGACGGGGATCGAGATGCCGAGCGCGGGGCAGAACTCGAGCGCCACCGCGCGCACCGTGTCGTAGAGCGCCGCGTCCTCGCCGGGATGGCCGGCTGCCGCCATCCAGTTCGCCGAGAGTTTGACCTTCGATAGAGAAGCAATCTGCGCGGCGGCGAGATTCGTGAGCGCCTCGCCCACCGCCATGCGGCCCGAGGCCGGCGCGTCGATAAGCGCGAGCGGCGTGCGCTCGCCGATGGCGAAGGCCTCGCCGGCGTAGCCCTGATAGTCGGCGAGCGTGACCGCGCAGTCGGCCACCGGCACTTGCCAAGGGCCGACCAGCGGGTCGCGGGCGCACAGGCCGCCGACGGTGCGGTCGCCGATCGTCACGAGGAAGGTCTTGTCGGCGACGCTCGGATGCTGCAGCACCCGGTAGGCCGCGGCCTGCAGCGTGATCTTGTCGAGCGCGAACGGCTTGAGCGACGGCTTCAGCCGCTTTGCGTCGCGCAGCATCTTCGGCGGCTTGCCGAGGATCAGCTCCAGCGGCACGTCGACCGGGCTCCCTCCGAGCTTCGAATCGGTGACGAGCAGCCGGCCGTCGTCCGTGGCGGTGCCGAGGACCGCAAAGGGGCAGCGCTCGCGATCGCAGATGTCCCGGAAAAGGTTCAGGTCCTTTCTTGAAACTGCAAGGACGTAACGCTCCTGCGCCTCGTTGCTCCAGATCTCGCGCGGCGACATGCCGGTATCCTCGACCGGGATCGAGCGCAGCTCGATGCGCGCGCCGCGCCCGGCCGAGTGCACCAGCTCGGGCAGCGCGTTCGACAGGCCGCCCGCGCCGACGTCGTGGATCGAGAGGACCGGGTTCGCCTCGCCGAGCTGCCAGCAGCGGTCGATCACCTCCTGCGCGCGCCGCTCGATCTCGGCGTTGTCGCGCTGCACCGAGTCGAAGTCGAGATCGGCGACGTTGGCGCCCGCGCCCATGGACGAGGCCGCGCCGCCGCCCATGCCGATGAGCATCCCGGGGCCGCCGAGCTGAATGAGCAGATCGCCTTCGGAAATCGCCTTCTTGTGCGCGTGCTGCGCGCGGAGCGCGCCGAGCCCGCCCGCGAGCATGATCGGCTTGTGGTAGCCGCGCGTGCCCATCTCGAAGGCGCGGAAGTAGCCGCACAGGTTCGGCCGCCCGAACTCGTTGTTGTAGGCCGCCGCCCCGATCGGCGCCTCGAGCATGATGTCGAGCGCGGAGGCGATGCGATCCGGCTTGCCGAGGCCCTCGCCTTCCCAGGGCTGGACCGCGCCGGGGATGCGCAGGTTCGACACCGAGTAGCCGACGAGGCCCGCCTTCGGCTTGGCGCCGCGGCCGGTCGCGCCTTCGTCGCGGATCTCGCCGCCGGCCCCGGTGGCCGCGCCCGGGAAGGGCGAGATCGCCGTCGGGTGGTTGTGCGTCTCGCACTTGGCCACGAAATGGGTCAACTCGGGTACGAAGCCGTACACCCGATTCAAGTTCGGAATAAATCGGTGCGCGACGCCACCCTCGATGACCGCGGCGTTGTCGGCGTAGGCCACCACCGTGCCCTGCGGCGCCGCCGCGTGGGTGTGGCGGATCATGGCGAAGAGCGACTGCGTCTGGCGCTTGCCGTCGACCATCCAGTCGGCGTTGAAGATCTTGTGCCGGCAGTGCTCCGAGTTCGCCTGCGCGAACATGGTGAGCTCCGCGTCGGTCGGGTCGCGCCCGAGCCTGCGATAGGCGCGCTCGAGGTACTCGATCTCGTCCTCGCTCAGCGCAAGGCCGAGGTCACGATTGGCTTCCACAAGCCTGGAAACGGGGACGGTCTTCAGGTTTCTGGGAGATACATGATCAAAGAGGCGTGGCACTTCGTCGAACGAGCGCAGCACGGTCTGCGTCATGCGGTCGTGCAGCCCGGCGGCGAGCGCGGCGGCGTTCGAGCCGAGGTAGTACGTCGTGCCGCGCTCGATGCGCCTGACCGGCAAAAGCCCGCAGTTGCGCGCGATGTCCGTGGCCTTGGAGGACCAGGGCGAGACCGTGCCGAGCCGCGGCACGACGAGGAAGACGCTGCTGCCGTCCTCGTCGCCGGGCGGCGGGCTGCCGTCGTCGAGCAGCGCGCGCAGCGTGCGCGACTCGTGCGCTTCCAGCGCGCGCTCGAGTTCCACCAAATAGCGGTACTCGGCGCTGAGGGAGCGCAGGCCCGGGTCGATCTTCTGCAGGGTGGCGAGCAGCTTGGCGAGTCGGAACTGCGACAGGGCGCGCGGCCCGCGAAGCTGAAGGATTTCAGACACTAGTTGCGGACTTGCGGCTCCTTGACGGTTCCCCCGATCACGAGTATCGCACGCAAAGGCTGCAGCGTGGTGCGGATGTCGGCCACGATGCGCCCCGCGATGGCTCCGCTCGGCGCGATGTCCGCGCTCGCGCCGGCGGTGAGCGCCCCTGCGCTGATATTGACGTTTCGCAGCGCCACGGCGCCGCGGTCGTAGACCGCATGCCCGGTCATCTCCGTGAACTGGGTGCGTCCGCCATACTGGCGCCCGCCCGTGTGCAGCACCCGCGACAGGTCGATGGTGCCGAGCACGCCCTTGCCCACGCTGAAGTCGCCCTCGAGGTGGGCGGCGTTGTAGAGCTTCATGGGATCGTTGCCGCTCATGGAGAAGCGCCCCTGGCCTTCGGCCTTGCCCTCGGAGAGGAGCGCCGGGGCGAACCACGCGCCGTTAATCGAGCGCGCCGTCAGGCCCCCATCGACGTGCCAGGCGCCGGTCCAGCGCACGTTCGCGGTTCCGGACAGCGCGCCGTCGAGCAGGCCACCGCCCCATGAAGCGATGTTCATACCCTGGCGGTTGGCGACGCCCTTCATCGCGAACGTCGATAGCGTGAGCTCGGGCGCGAAGGGAACCGCGAGGTTGGCGGCGGTGACGTCGAACTCGACTTCGCCGCTCGCCGTCGGGGTCAGCGTCGCGGCCAAGCCCTCCGGGCCACTCAGCAGGACGCTGCTCACCGCACCGCTGGGGCCGACCCGCACCTCGCCGTCCAATGCCGGCAGCGCAACCGGTCCGGTGAGCTTCAGGTCCTTCACGAAGATGCGCGCCCCCCGGAAGCTGTCGCCGGGCAGCTTCGCCCCGACCACCGCGCCGATCGCCGACTGGGGCGCCGTGACGCCGGCGAGCTCGAGACGCCCCACGACCTTCCTGCCCTCGATCAGCGCGCCCCACTGCGGGTAGGCGCGCGCTCGGGCGATGGTGGTCGAGCCGTCGACCGTCAGGCTGTCCAGGTCGAGGCGCAGTCCGCTATAGAGCGACAGCCGTCCCGTGCCGATCTTCACCGGACGGCCGAGCGCCGCGGACGCCGCCTGCTCGTACTCGTCCATCGGCAGCGGGATGATGTGCAGCGCCCCGAGGCCCGCGACGAGCAGCGTGACAAGCGTGATCGCGACCGGCCGGCCCCAGTTGACCCGGCGGCGCACCTTCGGGCCCTTGACCGACTCCGCGCGCGCCGCCGCCCGCGCGTGCTCCTTGGCCTCCTTGGCGCGCTGCCGCGCCTCGCGCTCGCGCTCGCGCTGCGCCTTGCGCGCGTCGCGCGCGACCGCCGACTCGTCGTGGCGCACCTCTGTCATGTCGAGGTCCTTGTCGCTCACCTCGATGTCGGGCAGCGGCGCGGCCTTCGCGAGCATTGCCTCCTGCGTCTTGCGCTTGCGCTCCTCGGCCTCGAGCCGGCGTTGTTCCTCGGCCTCGCGCGCGCGCTTCTCCGCCTCCTCGCGCGCGCGCTTCTCTTCCTCGTCGCGGCGCTGGCGCTCTTCCTGCTCGCGCGCCTGGCGCTCGAACTCCTCGCGCAGCTGGCGCTCGGCCTGCTCCTGCACCCGGCGTTCGGCGTCAGCTTGCGCCTTGCGCTTGGCCTCTTCGCGCGATTCGCGATCCGAGGCCTCGCGCGACTGGCGCTCCTCTTCCTCGCGCTGCGAGAAAGAATCGAGGTCGGCCATCAGCGCGTCGAGGCTGCCTCCGTCCTGCGCCTGCGGCGCTGCCGCGGCGGGAAGCGTGGGCTGCGCTATGCGGGTCTCTTCCTTGGACTTGCGGTGGTTGTCGTCCTGGCCGCGCTCGCGCTGGCGCGCGCGCGTGCGCGCTTCTTCCATGGCGCGCGCCTGGAGCATGCGCGCCTCCTCCGCCTCCTTGGCGCGGCGCACCTGCTCCTCCTTCTCGCGCAGCAGGCGGTCTTCCGCCTCGCGCCGCGCAGCCTCTGCGGCTTCGCGCGCCTTTGCTTCGATCTCCTCGCGCAGGCGCCGAGCTTCCTCTTCGACGCGGCGCTCCTCTTCCGCGCGGCGCTTCTGCTCTTCCTCGTCGCGGCGCTTGCGCTCCTCTTCCTCGCGCAGCTTGCGCTCGGCTTCCTCGCGCGCCTTGCGCTCGGCTTCCGCTCGGGCGCGCCGCTCTTCTTCCTCCTTGCGGCGGCGCTCTTCTTCCTCCCGGCGCTTGCGCTCCACTTCCTCGCGCGCCTTCCTTTCTTCCTCGAGACGCTGCCGCAGCGCCTCGGCTTCGCGCAGCGCCCGCTCGGCCTCCTCGCGCACCTTGCGCTCGACTTCCTCGCGCACCTTGCGCTCGGCGTCGAGCTTCGCCTGCGCCTCGGCCTCGGCCTTCGCCCGCGCCGCCTTGACCTGCGCCTCGGCCGCCGCCTTCGCGCGCCCGATCGCCTCCTCGCGCAGGCGGTTCTCCGCGTCCTGCCTCGCCTTGGCCTCGGCCTCGACGCGCGCCTTGGCTTCGGCCTCCTGCTTGATGCGATCGCGCTCGGCCTGCTGCTTCGCCTCGGCTTCCTGCCGCGCCTTGTAGAGCGCGGATTCCTGTTCTTTCGCGCGCTGCGCGGCGTCGCTCACCTGGGCCGCGCTGGGTGCCGCCGCGGCCTTGGGCACGCCCGCCTTCGCTGTCGGCTTGATCGCCGGCATGATGGTGGTGAAATCGAGGTCGTCGGCGCCGCCCGAAGAGGTCGACGACGCCTTCGCCGCAGGCGCCTTGGCGCTTGGCTTCACCGCCTGCATGGCGGGACGCGACTGCGACGCCGCGCTGCTCGAGGCGCCGGCGGCCACCTCGCGCACGAACCCGTCCTTGTCGAGCTGCGCGATGAGCTTCTCGAACTCCCCGTCGAAGCTCTTGCCGACCTTCTGCGCGACCTCGCCGAGCGTGGCGCGGCCGTCGATGGCTGACAGCACGGCGCGGTCGGCTCGCTTGAGAAGGCTCGTCTTGCCGGAAGCTTCCTGGACGCCCTTGCCCGACTTGGAATAGATCGCGCTCGGCTTCATTCGAGTTCTAGTTATTCGCCGGGTCCTATTCTATAGCGCCGAAGCCTCCGCCACCCGGGGTCTCTATCACGAATACATCGTCAGGATTCATTTCGGTTTGATCGAAGGGACCGAGCTCGGTGCGACTTCCGTCACGGCGCAGGACGTAATTTTTTCCTGTCGCGCCGGATTCGCCGCCCGCCATCCCGTGCGGATGCACCAGGCGATGGCCGGAGAGAATCGCGGCCGTCATCGGCTCCAGAAAGCGCACGCGCCGCACCGCGCCGTGTCCGCCGCGCCGCCGGCCGCGCCCGCCGCTTCCGTCGCGGATCTCGAAGCTCTCGAGGCGCACCGGGAAGCGCCATTCGAGCACTTCGGGATCGGTGAGGCGCGAGTTGGTCATGTGGGTCTGCACCACGTCGGCGCCGTCGAAGTCGGGCCCGGCGCCCGAGCCGCCCGCGACGGTCTCGTAGTACTGATAGCGGTCGTTCCCAAACGTGAAATTGTTCATGGTGCCCTGCGAGGCCGCGAGCACGCCGAGCGCGCCATAGAGCGCGTCGGTGATGCACTGCGATGTCTCGACGTTGCCCGCCACCACCGCCGCCGGGTAGCGCGGACGCAACATGCAGCCCTCGGGGATCGCGACGCTGAGCGGCTTGAGGCAGCCCGCGTTGAGAGGAATGTCGTCGTCGACCAGCGTGCGGAACACGTACAGCACCGCGGCCATGCACACCGCCGACGGCGCGTTGAAGTTGTTGGGCAGCTGCGCCGAGGTGCCGGAGAAATCAATGCTGGCACTGCGTCGGTCGTCCCCGATCCGGATTTTTACCTTGATATGCGAACCGTTATCGAGCGGGTAGTCGAACTCGCCGTCCTTCAGCACGCCAATGACCCGGCGCACCGACTCCTCGGCATTGTCCTGGACGTGGCGCATGTAGGCGCGCACCACGTCGAGGCCGAAGTGCGCCACCATGCGGTGGAGCTCCTGCACGCCTTTCTCGTTGGCGGCGATCTGGGCCCGAAGGTCGGCGATGTTCTGCTGCACGTTGCGCACCGGGTACTTGCCCGACGACAGCAGCGCGCGCGTCTCCGCTTCGCGGAAGCGCCCTTCCTCGACCAGCAGGAAGTTGTCGACGAGTACGCCCTCCTCCTCGACCACCCTGGAGCCCGGCGGCATCGATCCCGGCGTGATGCCGCCGATGTCGGCGTGATGGCCGCGCGAGGCCACGTAGAACATGATCTGCTTTTTTTCCAAAAAGACCGGTGTGACCACCGTGACGTCCGGCAGATGCGTGCCGCCGTTGTACGGCGCGTTCAGCACGTACACGTTTCCAGGCTTCATGGTCGCCGCGTTCAGACGGATCACGGTCTTGATCGATTCCCCCATCGAACCCAGGTGGACCGGCATGTGCGGCGCGTTGGCGATCAGGTTGCCGTCGCCGTCGAACAGCGCGCAGGAGAAGTCCAGCCGCTCCTTGATGTTCACGGAGTACGCGGTATTCTGCAGCCGCAGGCCCATCTGCTCGGCGATGGACATGTAAAGGTTGTTGAAGATCTCGAGCATCACCGGATCGACGTCGGTTCCGATCGCCGTCGCATTTTTTCTTTGGACCAGCCTTTCAAGCACGAGGTGATCGAGGGCCGTGACGCTTGCGCGCCACTCGGGCTCCACCACCGTGGTGGCGTTCGCCTCCGCGATGATCGCGGGGCCTTCGACGCTCTGGCCCGGCGCGAGATCCTCCCGCCGGTAGAGCGGCGCCGGGTGCCAGGCGCCGGCGGTAAAAATGCGCACCGTTTCCGCCGGCGCGCCCGGCGGCCTGGAAGGCGCCGGCCGCTCGGCGATGGCCTGGCCGGCGGCGAGCGCCTCGACCGAGACCGCCTCGGCAATCAGCGCCTTCCCGGGCATGAGGAACGAGAACTGCTTGCGGTACGCGGCCTCGAATTGCGCCTGCATTTCGCTGAGCGGCGCGAGCGTCACCACGAGCGCGGTGTCGGTGCCTTCGTACTTGAGATGCGCTCGCCGCAGCACCTTCACCGCCGTGGCCGGCACGCCCTGAGCGACCAGGTCGGCCCGAGCATCGGCCGCGAGGCGCTCGGCGATTTCCTCCAGCGTCCCGGTGTCGTCGAGCCTCGCCTCCACCGCCTGGCTGCGCATCGCCACCTGGTCGGCGAGTCCCATGCCGTAGGCGGAGAGCACGCCCGCGAGCGGATGGATGAAGACGCGCGTCATCGCGAGCGCGTCGGCGACGAGGCAGGCGTGCTGGCCCGCGGCACCGCCGAAGCAGCACAGCGTGTACTGCGTGACGTCGTGTCCCCGCTGTACCGAGATGTGCTTGATCGCATTGGCCATGTTGCCCACCGCGATCTGGATATAGCCCTCCGCTACCTGCTCGGGCGAGCGCCCGTCCGCGATTCTTGCAGTCAGTTTCGAGAATTCGTTTTTGACGACCTGGGCGTCGAGAGGCTCGCCCCCTTCAGGCCCGAAGACCCGAGGGAAATGCTTCGGCTGGATCTTGCCGAGCATCACGTTGGCGTCGGTCACGGTGAGCGGCCCGCCGCGGCGATAGCTCGCCGGACCCGGGTTGGCGCCGGCGGAGTCGGGTCCGACCCGGTAGCGGGCGCCGTCGAAATGCAGGATCGAGCCGCCGCCCGCCGCGACGGTATGGATGCTCATCATCGGCGCGCGCATGCGCACGCCGGCAACGCGCGTCTCGAACTCGCGCTCGAGCTCGCCGGCGTAATGGGACACGTCGGTGGAGGTTCCGCCCATGTCGAAGCCGATGATGCGGTCGAATCCCGCGGCGGCCGAGGTGCGCACGGCGCCGACGATGCCGCCCGCGGGCCCCGAGAGGATCGCGTCCTTGCCCTGGAACTGGCGCGCGCCGGCGAGGCCGCCGTTCGACTGCATGAAGAGCAGGCGCACGCCCGGGAGCTCGCTCGCCACCTCCTCGACGTAGCGGCGCAGGATCGGCGAAAGATAGGCGTCGACGACGGTGGTGTCGCCGCGGCCGACGAGCTTCATGAGCGGGCTCACGCGGTGCGACACCGAGATCTGGGTGAAGCCGGCGCGCCTCGCGAGCTCCGCCACCTTCGACTCGTGGTCCGGGTAGCGGTAGCCGTGCATGAAGACGATCGCGATCGACCTGTAGCCCTCTTCATACGCGGCACGAAGCGCGTCCTCCGCCTCCTTTTCGTTCAAAGGCAAGACGATGTCGCCGTGGGCGCCGACGCGCTCCTCGAGCTCGACCACTTTCGAATAGAGCATCTCCGGCAGCACGATGTGGCGGTCGAAGATCCGCGGCCGGTTCTGGTAGGCGATGCGCAGCGCGTCGCGGAAGCCCCGGGTGATGAAGAGCACGGTGCGGCTGCCCTTGCGCTCGAGGAGCGCGTTGGTGGCGACCGTCGTGCCCATCTTGACTGCATCAATGAGATGGGAGGGGATCTGGCGGTCCTTCTCCAGGGAAAGAAGCTCGCGAATTCCCGCAAGGGCGGCGTCGCGGTACCTGCCTGGGTTCTCCGAAAGGAGCTTATGGGCGACGAGGGCGCCGTCGGGGCGGCGCGCGACGATGTCGGTGAAGGTGCCGCCGCGGTCGATCCAGAATTGCCAGCCGCTCATGGTTAGAATCGCATCCTACTATCAGCGCGACCCTGCTCCGTGGAACGGCTTGATGCGGTGGTGATCGGCGCCGGGGTCGTGGGCCTCGCGATCGCGCGCGCGCTTGCGCTTTCCGGGCGCGAGGTGGTGATCCTCGAGGCCGAGGACGCGATCGGCACGCACACCAGCTCGCGCAACTCCGAGGTGATCCACGCCGGCATCTACTATCCGAAGGGCTCGCTCAAGGCGCGCGCCTGCGTCGAAGGCAGGGCGCTCCTCTACGAGTACTGCGTGGGCCACGGCGTGCCGCACCGGCGCTCCGGCAAGCTGATCGTTGCGGCCGATGAATCCCAGCTGGGAGAGCTCGAGGCAATACAAAAGAAGGCGCATGCCAATGGCGTGACCGACGTCGTCTGGATGACGCGCGCGCAGGCGCTCGCGCTCGAACCCGAGCTCGCGTGCGTCGCGGCGCTCTACTCGCCCTCGACCGGCATCATCGACAGCCACGCGCTCATGCTCGCCTATCTCGGCGACGCCGAGGCGCACGG
>DATLUZ010000092.1:0-21188 GCA_035577785.1 Burkholderiales bacterium
CGGTCACCGAGACCGCGGCGGCGGTCAGCAGCGGGTGGAGGCGGCGGGGGTTCGTTTCCATTGCTTATTCTCCGTTGAATGCAGATCGAACACTGCGCAGGTTACGGAGAACGCCCGCCGGGTGCCGTAAGCGAGTGTTACCGGTTGTTACTCGGGCCGCATGTGGGGGAAAAGTATTACATCCCGGATACTTGGACTGTCGGTCAGAAGCATCACCAGGCGGTCGACCCCGAGACCCGCGCCCGCGGTCGGCGGCAGGCCGTATTCCAGCGCTCGGATGTAGTCGGCGTCGTAGTACATGGCCTCCTGGTCGCCCGCCTCCTTGGCCTTCGCCTGCTCGAGGAAGCGCGCCGCCTGGTCCTCGGGATCGTTCAGCTCCGAGAAGCCGTTGGCGATCTCCTTCGCGTCGACGAAAAGCTCGAAGCGATCGACGATTCCCGGGTCCTTGTCGTTGCGGCGGGCGAGCGGCGAGACCTCGGCCGGGAATTCCGTGATGAAGGTGGGCTGCGCCAGGTGCTTCTCCGCCACTGCCTCGAACAGCATTAGCTGCAGCGCCCCCCATCCTTGGCTGGCCTTGTGTTCGATTTTCAGGGAATCCAATTTTCTGGAGAGCAGCGAACGGTCGCGCAGATCGCCCTCGATGCCTTGCCTGCGGATCGCCTCGGGGATCGGCAGGCGCGCGAACGGCTTGCCGATCTCGATTTTCGTCCCCTGGTAGGTGATCTCGTCCCGGCCGGCGGCGGCGCGCACCAGCCGCTCGGTGAGGTCCATCATGTAGGTCCAGTCCTCGTACGCGCAATACCACTCGAGCATCGTGAACTCTGGGTTGTGGCGCGTCGAGATTCCTTCGTTGCGAAAATTGCGATTGATCTCGAACACCCGCTCCATGCCGCCGACCACGAGCCGCTTGAGGTAGAGCTCGGGCGCGATGCGCAGGTAGAGATCCATGTCGAGCGCGTTGTGGTGCGTCTTGAAGGGCCTCGCCACCGCGCCGCCGGGGATCGGCTGCATCATCGGCGTCTCGACCTCGACATAGCCTTCTTTTAGCAGCGCATCGCGGACGCGATGGATCACCTCCGAGCGGGTCTCGAACACCCGTCGCGACGCCTCCGTCGCGATCAGGTCGACGTAGCGTTGCCGATAGCGCATCTCCTGGTCCGCGAGGCCGTGGAACTTCTCGGGAAGCGGCCTCAGCGCCTTGACCAGAAGCCGGATCGAGCTCGCGTGGATCGAGAGCTCGCCCTTGTTTGTCCTGAACACCGTGCCTTCCACGGCGAGGATGTCGCCGAGGTCCCAGTGCTTGAACTCCTCGTAGCCTGGAACGTCCTGGGTAATGTAGGCCTGGACACGCCCGCTGCCGTCCTGCAGCGTCGCGAAGCTCGCCTTGCCCATGACGCGCTTCAGCAGCATGCGCCCGGCAACGCTGGCCGGCGCCTTCAGCGCCTCGAGCTCCTCCTTCTTTTTTTCGCCGAACCTTCGGTGGAGATCGGCCGCGAGGTCCTTGCGCCGGAAGTCGTTCGGGAAGGCGTTGCCTTTCGCGCGCAGCGCCTTCAGCTTCTCGCGCCGTTCTTCGGTGAGCTTGTTGTCTTCTTCCATGTCAGCGGATGCGGTCGCGGGCGATGTCCATGACGAGCCGCGCGGCGAGGTACAGGCGCGGCTCGATGCTCGAGACGAGCACGTATTCGTCGTCGGTGGAGTGCGCGCCGAAGCCGCGCAGGCCGAAGCGCTCGACCACCGCGTTCTTCGTCTTCAGCGCGGCGAAGGCGGCGTCGGTGCCGCCGCCCTCGGCCACCGCGTCGGCGACGAGGTCCTTGCCGAGCTCCCTGTAGACCGCCTGCGCGTGCTTCGCCATCGCCGCGGACGCCGGCGAGGCCTCGAGCGGCGGCCGGCGCCGCTCGAAGATCATCTCGACCTTCGCCTCCGGCACGAGCTGCTTCTTGATGCGCTCGCGCACCGCCTGCTCGATGCCGTCATAGTCGGCGACGCGCAGCACGCGCACGTCGGCCATCGCCTCCGCCGCCGGCGGAATGACGTTGCGGCTCATGCCCGCACGCGACACGGTCCAGTTCATCTTGAGGCCGGTCGCCGGGTTCGACAGGTCGCGGGTCTGCAGGATCTGGTGCGACAGCTCGTACAGCGCATTTACGCCGCGCTCGGGGGCGGCGCCGGCGTGCGAGGCCTTGCCCTGGACCTTGAGCGCGACCGAGGCGATGCCCGCGGTCGCGAGCGCGATCTTGTCGGACTCGACGCGCGAGCCTTCGAACGAGAGCGTCGCGTCGTGCTCGGCGCCCAGGCGCGTGAGGAGCGAGCGCGACCCCGGCGAGGACAGCTCCTCGTCGGCGTTGACGAGCACCGTGAGCGTGCCGTAGTCGCGGAATTCCAGCGTCCTCAGCATCGCGACCGTGTGCAGGATCACCGCGATGCCCTGCTTGTCGTCGGCGATGCCGAGCCCGAAGGCGCGCTCGCCGTCGACGCGGAACGGCTGCTTGGCGAGCAGGCCTCGCGGGTAGACCGTATCCATGTGCGCGATGAGCAGGATGCGCTTCGCGCCTTTGCCCTTGAACGTCGCGCGCACCATCCTGCCGACGCGCTCCGGCGTGTCGTCCATCCTGTAGAGGTCGGCGGGCTCCACCAGCTCGACCTCGCCGCCGAGGCTCTTGAGGCGGCCCGCGATGAGCTGCGCGATCCGCTCGAGGCCCTCGAGGTCGCGGCTGCCGGATTCGATCGACACCAGCTCCTTGAGCGTGTCGAGCAGCGGCCCCTTCTGCGCGCGCGCCTGCGCGAGGACGGGTTCTAGCGGTTGTGCTGTTACCGAGGTAAAGAAGAAGAAGAAAGCGATCGGCGCGGCGTGAAGGGAGCGGGCCGGGAAAAAACTCATCGTCTAAACCCCTTGCTTCAGGCTGGCGGTGATGAAGTCGTCGAGCTCGCCGTCGAGCACGCGCTGGGTGTCGCCCTTCTCCACGCCGGTGCGCAGGTCCTTGATGCGCGACTGGTCGAGCACGTAGGAGCGGATCTGGTGGCCCCATTCGATGTCGGTCTTGGCTGCGGCGAGCTTGTCTGCCTCGGCGGTGCGCTTCCTCAGCTCGAGCTCGTAGAGGCGGGACTTCAGCATCGCCATGCACTCCGCGCGGTTCCTGTGCTGTGAGCGGTCGTTCTGGCTCTGCACCACGATGCCGGTCGGGATGTGGGTGATGCGCACCGCCGACTCGGTCTTGTTGACGTGCTGCCCGCCCGCGCCCGAGGCGCGGTAGACGTCGACGCGCAGGTCGGCCGGGTTGATGTCGACCTCGATCGACTCGTCGACCTCGGGGTACACGAACACGCTCGCGAACGAGGTGTGGCGCCGCGCGTTGGAGTCGAACGGGCTCTTGCGCACCAGGCGGTGCACGCCGTTCTCGGTGCGCAGGCTCCCGTAGACGTAGTCGCCCGTGATCTTCAGCGTGGCGCTCTTGATCCCGGCCACTTCGCCGGGCGTCTGCTCGAGGATCTCGGCGCCGAAGCCCCTGCGGTCGCAGTACTTGAGGTACATGCGCATGAGCATCTGCGCCCAGTCCTGCGCCTCGGTGCCGCCGGCGCCGGCCTGGATGTCCATGAAGCAGTTGTTCGGGTCGAGCGGGTTGGAGAACATGCGGCGGAACTCGAGCGCCGCCACCTCCTGCCCGAGCTTCTCCAGGTCCGCCGCCACGCCGATGAACGTCGCGTCGTCGCGCTCGGCTCGCGCCAGCTCGAGGAGCTCGGCGGCATCGGCGAGGCCGCCGCCGACGCGCGAAAGCGTGCCGACGACTGCTTCGAGCGACTTCTTTTCCTTGCCGAGCTCCTGGGCGCGCCGCTGGTCTCCCCAGACCTTGGGGTCGGAGAGACTCGCTTCTACCTCGGCCAGCCGCCTTTCCTTGCCCTCGAGGTCAAAGATACCTCCGCAGCTCGGCGGACCGGCTCTGCAGGTCGGCGAGCGAGGAGGCGATCTGGTTGATGCGTTCGGCTTCCACTCGCGCTCGAGTCTATCGCGATTCCATGCGCTCGCCCCAATAGCGTACTTCCTGGCGGAAGCGCGCCTCGGCCTCGAGCCGGTCGAGCGGCATGACGAGGTTGCGGCTGGGGATGGACACGAACGCCTTTTTCAGGCCATCGCGCACGGTGGAGAAGTAGAAATAAACCTGGTCGTCGGGCCGCTGCACCATGAACAGCATGAAATCGCGCTTGTCGTCGGCCGAGATCTGCGCGATGCGCAGCACGTCCTCGTTCCTGAACCCGCGCTGGCGCGCCTCGAGCACCTCCTCGGTGACCTGGCGCGGGATGCCCATCGCGTCGGCGACGTCCGCGCCCACGAAGCCGTCGCGCCCGCTCTCGCGCAACCAACCTGCGATGCTGCGCAGGCTCACGGCGTCCGGACTCGTGACCTGCTGGAACGAGGGCGCGACCTGCGCCGCGTAGCCCGGCAGGGCCGCCAGGATGGCCGCGAAAGCGAGGATCACGAAAGCAACTGCAAAAGCCGAGCGTCGCATGCGACGACTCCCCGACGTGTTCTTGGCCCTAGTTTAAGCGATCAGACCCGCTTCGCGGCATACTCCTCGGCGATTTTGTCGTCAAAGAAGGTCGTCGGGTTGGGCGCGGCCATGAAGCGCCGGTAGACCTCCGGGTACACGCCCCCATACTGGAACACCTGGCCGTTCGACATCTCGACTTCCAGGGTGCGCGTTTTTTCGTCATAGCCGACCGAGCGCAGCTTCGAGGAATTGACGCGCTTTCGCTCCATCAGACCCTCTCTACGGTCAGGGTTTCTCCGCCTTTGACCACCGCCAGCCGTTTCGGATCGCCCACGATTTTCCCGAGCACGTTGCAGCGGCTCGCGAGCTTCGGGCGCTCGTCGGTCGAGATCGGGGTCCTGCCGTAGGGCAGGGCGATCGCGTCGCCCTCGGTCCAGAAGCACACCGTTCCGGGCTCGACGACCTGGCGCGCGTCCTCCTCGAGCTTCGCCTTGACCGGCGTGGCGAAGTAGACCTCCTCGCCCCAGGTCTGCGCCCTGGCCTCGAACGGCAGCGCCTCCAGGATCGCCTTAGCGGTCTGCGTCTCGAGCAGATCAACCTCGAGCCGAAGCCGGGACTGAAAGAGAAGCGCGATCTTCATCCGCCGAGGGTCGCGCTCCACGCAGCTTTCGCCCCGCCGTTTTCCATCACGCCCTCGATGCTCGATCCCTTCACCTGGCCGCTGAACTCGCCGCGCCGGCCCGAGAGGCGGAAGGTGATGCGGTCGCCGCGCAGCTTCACGTCCTCGAGCGCCACCTCCCTGCCGTCCAGCTGGGCGCTTCCCGAAACGCGCGTGAGCTGCTGCTTCAGCTGCAGGGTGGCCGGCTGCTTGCTCACTGCGGGCGGCATCTGCGCGCTCCAGCGTCCCGCCACCTTGGCCGGCACCACGTACAGGTAGATGAGCGTGGTCGTCACGCCGCTGATCTGGACCTTGTCCTCGAGGTCCATCTGCACGTACTTCTCGGGAATCCAGCCGGTGAGCGGATAGTCGTGCGACACGATGCGCGTGCCGGGCCTCAGCTCGCTCAGGAACTTGTCCTTGAGGAGGTTCACCGTGTCCGGAAGCAGGTACATGGTGATCACGGTGGCCTGCGACATGTCGGTCTTGAAGAGATCCTGCTTCATGAACTTGACGCGGTCGGAGAGGCCTTCCTTCTGCGCCGCCTCGTTCGAGCGGCGCACCAGGTCTTCCTTGATCTCGACGCCGAAGCCGCGCGCGCCGAAGATCTTGGCGGCGGTGAGCACGATGCGCCCGTCGCCGGAGCCCAGGTCGATGAGAAAGTCGGACGGGCCGACCTCGGCATAGCGCAGCATGTCGGACACCACGCTTTGCGGGGAGGGGACGTAGGGGCCGGCATCCTTCACCGGGTTCAGGTCTTCGGCGTGCACGTAACAGGCAGCGAGCAGGGTCGCGAGGGCAAGGGCGCGAATCATTCGAAGTGCTCCACGTTGAGCTGGATGGATCTGAGACCGTTGAACTCGCTCACCGCCAGCCGGTACGCGGCGCGCACTTTCTCCGGCAGCGGCTCGAGTGCGCCGAAGCGCATCGCTTCGTAGCGCCGCCCGTCTTTCACCAGGCGCAGCTTGAGGTGCCTTTCGCCGACCACGCGCTGGGACTCCACGCCGAAATTATCGCAGAACAGGGGCTGCGGAAATCCCTGGCCCCAGATCTCGCCTTCGAGCATGCGCGCGACTTCGAGCGTGCAGTGCGCTCCCTCCAGGGCGCCGTCGGTCTCGACGGTGCGCAGGCGCGCCTCGGCAGGCAGCAACTCTTCCACCGCCTCCTCAAAGGCATGAGAGAAGGTTTGATAGTTGGTTTCGAGGATGGTCAAACCCGCCGCCATGGCATGTCCGCCGAAGCGCACGACGAGCCCGGGCGAGCGCTTCGCCACGAGATCGAGGCAATCCCTCAGGTGCAGGCCTGGAATCGAGCGCCCCGAGCCGCGCAGCACCGGCGTACCTGTCTCCTGGGCGGGCGCGAAACAGATCACCGGGCGGTGCACGCGGTCTTTGAGCCGCGCTGCGAGGATGCCGACCACGCCCTGGTGCCACGCATGATCGAAGAACGTCAGGCCGCTTTCCTGGTTGACCGCTTTGAGATGCTCCAGGCTCTGTTGGACCATCGAGGCCTCGATGGCCCGGCGCTCGGCGTTGAGCCGGTCGAGCTCCTGCGCCAGGTTCATGGCGCGCGCCTCGTCGTCGGCGATCAGGCATTCGATGCCGACGCTCATGTCGGCGAGGCGGCCCGCGGCGTTGAGGCGGGGCCCGGCGACGAAGCCGAGGTCGAAGCTCGTCGCCGCCGCGGGGAAACGTCCGGCGGCGCGCAGCAGCGCCGCCACGCCGGGCTGGCCGCGACCTGCGCGCAGGCGCTTCAACCCCTGGGACACGAGGTTGCGATTGTTCGCGTCGAGCGGAACGACGTCGGCGACCGTGCCGAGCGCGACGAGATCCGTGAGCGCGCCGAGATTCGGTTCGGTTTTTCCATCGAAAAACCCGCGGCGCCTCAACTCTGCTCTCAAGGAAAGAACGACGTAGAACATGACGCCGACGCCGGCGAGGGCCTTCGACGGGAAAGCGCAGCCGGGCTGGTTCGGATTGACGATGCAGGCAGCGGCGGGGAGCTCGCGCCCGGGCAGGTGGTGATCCGTGATCAGCGTGGCGATGCCCAGGTCGCGCGCGCGAGCCACCCCTTCGACGCTCGCGATGCCGTTGTCGACGGTGATGAGGAGATCCGGCCGGCGCTGCGCGGCGAGCTCCACCAGCTCGGGGGAAAGCCCGTAGCCGAGCTTGAAGCGGTCGGGCACGAGGTACTCCGCGTGCGCGCCGAAGGCGCGCAGTGCGCGGATGCCGACCGCGCATGCGGTGGCGCCGTCGGCGTCGTAGTCGGCGACGATGAGCAAGCGCTTGCCGGACTGGATGGCGTCGGCGAGCAGGCGCGCCGCCTGCTCGACGCCTTTCAGAAGAGAAGGAGGCAGCAAGGCGGAGACTTCGTATCGGAGCTCGGCGCTCGAGCGGATGCGGCGGGCCGCGTAGATCCGCGCAAGCAGCGGATGCACGCCCGCCTCGACGAGCGTGCGGTGGTCGGCCTCGGCGTAGGTGCGCTGGACGATCCTCATACGTATTTCTCCAGCGCCCGCGGCCGGCGCCAGAAGCGCCGCAAGTCGCCGCGAATGGTCTCGAACGAGGCATCGAGGCTGTCCGGAACGTGCACCGTGACCATGCCCACGCGTCCGGCGCGCAGGGCGGAGAGGAGGGGCCGGAACCAGCGATTTTCCAGCGCCTCGATGCACTCGGCGTACTCGGCGCTGTGGCCCAGCGCCAGCGGCGCGCGCAACGTGTCGAGGAGGACCAGATGACGGCCCTCCGGCGGCGCGTCCCGCAGCCAGGGCTCCGCGCCTTCGGGCAGCGGGCGAGCTTGAGCGCCGGAGAGCCGAGCGAAGCCGAGGGCGAGGGGATCGCTGGCGCTCACCGAGCGCCAGCGCGAGGCCGCCACGCGCGGCGCGCGGCCGGCGCCCCAGAGCCACAGGCTGTTCACGGGCGGCTCGCCGTGCGCCTCGCGCGCAGCGTTGACGGGGTGCTCGTGCAGCAGCATCTGCGCTTCGTTGAGGAGCGCCGCCCAGCGCTTGCCCGCTTCGCCGAGCCCGCGCATGGCAAGGTCGACGTCGCGTCCGGCTGCCTCGAGCGGCGGAGCGGCATGAAAGGCGAGCTGCGGGTCGAGGCGCGCGCACCAGCGCCCGGCCTCGAGCGCCTCGAGCATGAGCCGCTCGCCGAAATGGCGGTTCAGCGTCTCCACCAGCGCGTCGGCTTGCGGGCGCGACAGGGCGAATGCCTCCGGCGGAACGACGATGAGGCGATCGCGCAGCACCCGGAGATGCACCGGGTCGGCGCGGGCCCAGCAATCGACGCCCGGCTCGCGGCCCACGCCGGCGAGCGACAGTGCCCCAGCCGGAAGCGATTGACCCTCGACCGCGAACGCGGCCTGCAGCCAGGCCTCGACCTGCAGGGAGTCCGAGCCCGCGTGGATGGCGCTGCGTCCGCGCGCGAGCAGCAGCTCGAGCGCTGGCGCGCGCGTGCCGCTCGCCTCGGCAAAGAGGCCCGGTACGATCAGTTCACAGTGCATCGGCCGGTGAGCCTCATCGTGCGCACCCCTTTCCGGGCGAGGTGCCGCGACAGGATGCGATAGTGATCGTAGTCGAAGCGCGGCTCGCGTTTCCCTTCCAGCGCCTCGAGCAGCTCGGCGAGCTCGGTATCGGAGCGCGCCGCGCCGAGGTAGCACCAGCGGTCGACCACGTGGATCTCGGCGGCATCGCGGCCGGAGTCGCGCTCGACGATGCCGAGGGGCCCGGCGTGCGGCCATTCCACCGCCTTCATGCGCGCGAGGGCTTCGGCGACCCGGCCTTGGTGGACGTGGATGTTCTCCCGTCCCGCGCAAACGCCGCGGCACCGTCCGAGCTGGAAGCGCCAGCACGCGCCGCTCCTGACCGGGACGTCGAACCCGAGCGTCTGCAGGCACAACCCGTATTCGTCCGCGAGGCCGCGCAACGCGTGCAGCGCCTGGCGGCGCGAGCGGAACAGGCCGTGCACATGGGGCAGGGTGTCGCCGCGGATCTCCTCGGGCGCCGCGAGGCGCAGCCGCTTCATGTCGAAGGCGAAGCCGCACAAGGATTGCGGCCGACGTAACCGCCGGTTGTACGCCGGCTGCAGCGCCTTCACCAGCTCCGCCTCGCGCAGCAGCGCGCCGAGCTCGCCGACGGTCCGCTGCCAGTCGATGCGGCGCACCTCGCGCGTCCAGGCAGGGCTTAGCGAAAAGTGCTGCATGACGCGCGAGCGCATGCTCCGGCTCATGCCCACGTAGAGCGCAGCTCCGCCTTCGCCGTAGAACACGTACACGCCGGGCGCCTCGGGAATCTCGTCGACCGCGGCGCGGTCGAGGTGCGGCGGCAGCGCCGGCTGGCGCGCCACCTGGCGGGCCGCGGTGGCGAGCACCTCGGCGCCGTGCTCGCGCGCGGCGATGCGCAGGAACTGCCACACCGCGTCCGCGTCGGGGAGCGCGCGGTGGCGCGCCCGGCATTCGATGCCGTGGCGCGAGATCAGGCTGTCGAGGTTGTGGCTCGCATGGGCCCCGTAGCCCCCATACAGCCGGCGCGAGAGCCGCACCGTGCACAGCGTCTTCGCCAGGAACTTGAAGCCGGCGCGCTCGAACTCGCGCCGCAGGAAGCCATAGTCGAAGCGCGCGTTGTGGGCGACGAACACCCGCCCGGCGAGCCGCTCGTAGAGGCCGGCGGCGAGCTCGGCGAAGCTCGGCGCCCGCGCCACCATCTCGCAGGTGATGCCGGTGAGCGCCTGGATCGGCGCGGGTATCGCGGCGCCAGGATTCACGAGCGTCGACCACTCCGAGCTCACCTCGAAGCCGTCGACCTCGATCACGCCGATCTCGGTGATGCGGTCCGACGCGGGCTGGCTGCCGGTGGTCTCCAGGTCGACCACCGCGAGCGGGCTTTCCAGGTCGTACATCACTGCTTTTTTATACAGTATCCGGCCCCATTATGCAGGATCAGGGCGCCGGATCAAGCGGGCATTGGCACGTGCCGCGGCTGGGCTTTGACCCTTTGGAGCCAGGCAGCCACGGCAGGGTAGGCCGAAAGGTCGAAGCCGCCGTCCCCGGCGCAATGGGTGTACGCGTAGAGCGCGATGTCGGCGATGGAGTAGCGCGCACCGGCGAAGAACGGCTCGCGCTCGAGCTGGCGCTCCATCACCGCCAGCGCCGCCGCGCCGCGCTCGCGCAGCCGCGGCAGCTCGGCGCGGCGGGGCGACTCCGGCGGCTGGTAGCGCAGGATCGAACGCGCCACGGCGACGTAGGGCTCATGGCTGTACTGCTCGAAGAACATCCACTGCAGGACGCGCGCGTGCTCGAGGCGGCCGGTGGGCAGGAGCGGCGAGCCCTCCGCGAGATAATGCAGGATGGCGTTGGATTCGGGCAGGAAGCCGCCGTCCTCGAGCCCGAGGGTGGGCACCTTGCCGTTCGGGTTCATGGCGAGGAACTCGGCGGTGCGGGTGTCGCCGCGCCCGGTGTCGATCTCCACCCAGCGGTACGGAGCCGCGAGCTGCTCGAGCGCGAGCCGTACCTTGTAGCAGTTGCCCGAGTCCGACATGCCGTACACGGTGAACACGCATCCGATTCTAGCTGTCAAAACGGCATGCGCCGGCTGATCCTCCTCCTCCCGCTCGCCATCGCTGCCGAGGCCTGCACGCCGGTGCAGTGGGCGCGGCAGGACACGCCGCCCGAGCAGCTCGGCCAGGACCTCGGGCAATGCCGCCAGGACGCCTGGCGCGAGGCGCAGACGCGCAGCCTCCTCTTCATGAACCGCAGCGCCGGCGCGACCACGGTCGTCGACGCCCAAGGCCACACCACCGTGGTGCCGCTTTCTCCGTTCGGCGATCCCTTCGGCGACGCCTACGCCGACGAGTCGCGGCTGACCGCCTCGTGCATGCGGGCGAGGGGCTACGAGCTCGTTCGGGTCAAGCCCGAAGACTGATCACGCCGTGACGATCCAGCCCTCGGCGCGCGGCACGCGCACGGGCAAGCCGTAGCGCGGCTGCGCGGCCGCCGAGGCGGCCTGCACGGCGCAGATGACGGCGTCGAGCGTGTCGCCCGAGCCGTCTTCTACAAGATCAATCGTCGCTTTCACCTTGACACCCAGCGGGCGGCCGGCTCGGAGGGCTTGAACGATGCGTCTGCGCGCGGCAGCCCGCGCCGGCGTCCGCTCGCTCCGCGTGTCGCTCTTGTAGGAGTCCCGAATTCCGAGCTGCTTGCGCACGAGCAGGCCAGGATAGGCTTCCAGCGCGACTCGGCTCGAATCACCTTCGAATAACGCCGGCACGTGAACTCCGGAGGCGAGAATCCGCGGTGCGCCCTCGTGGAACATCAGCGCCACCGGCGGGTTGACGAGCTTCATCGGGCTCGAAGAGCCCGCGGGGAGGTCGGTAGCCCGGTGAGCGTAGCGCCGGCCCACCGGCCTCGTGTTGCGATAGGCGTCGAGCGCTTGCCTGAAATCCTGCCGCGGCATCGCCGCGCAGTGGCGCACCAGCGCCTTCCAGCCGGTCGGCCAATCGAGGTCGCGCACCAGCTCGCGCGGCAGGCTGAACGGGAAATCGAATCCGCCGATCCATGGCCCGGGGCGCGCTAGAAGCGCTTCGAATTCGGCAAACGTCTGGAGCTTCTCGATTTGCTCGACGCGGAGTTCGTTGTTCTTCAGGTCGGCGCACGCGGCGGTGATCGGCTTCGCGCGTCTCGGCGCGCAGGTGAAGTCGACGCCGTAAATCCTCATGCCCGGCTATGTTGCACTCATGTTGCTATTTCATCGTAGCCGCGGCCGGTGAACTGAAGCAGACAGAAGCCGTTGCCGAACGGATCGGCGAGCAGCGCGAGGCGCCCGTACGCATGGTCCTGCGCCGCTTGCTCGACCGAGGCACCCGCGGCGACTGCGCTTGCGATGGCGGCTTCGATATCCTCGACAACGAAATCGAGATGCACCGGCGTCCAATGGCGGCGGTAGTCACGCTTCCCGTTTCCAGCGGCAGAGGCACGCGAACCGGCCGGCTTCGGCAGGAGGTAGATCGGCGAGGAACCACCGACGAGCTCGGCCCAGCCGTCGAAGCGCCTGCCAACCTTCAGGCCGAGGCCATCGCAGTAGAAGCGCGTGGCGCGCTCCAGATCGTCCACGTCGATGTTGACGAGCAGCCCGCTCAAGCGGTCGTATGAACCGGAGGGGACGCGCGCAGCGTCTGCAGCACCACGCAGTAGCGCTCGGTGAGCTCGATCAGCTTTTTTCGCTGCTCGGGCGGGGCGTCGGTTTCGAGGTCGAAATGCAGCCGGATTTCGCGGAACCCGACCGAAGCGTCCTTCGCGATGCCGAGCGTGCCGCGGAAGTCGAGATCACCCTCGGCGGTTACGTTCGCATCTTTCAAATCAATTCCCAACGCGGTGGCAACCGCCTTCAGCGTGACCCCGGCGCAGGCGACGAGCGCCTCGAGCAGCATGTCGCCCGAGCAGGCCTGCGAGCCGCTTCCCCCGGTCGCCGGGTGCAGTCCCGCTTCGACGAGCGCTCTTGCGGTGTCGACGCGGCAGGCGATGCCTTCGCCGATGCGCCCCCGGGCGCGCAGCGTGACGAGCGCGGCCTGGGGTTCGTTCCTGTAGCGGTCTTTGATCGGCGCCTGCAGCGCCTTCAGGTCTTGTGCGTTCATTAACAAATATCAAGTGGAAGCTGGCTAGCGAGACACTTCACTCAAGTCAGAGGCTGAAAGGTTGTGGATGCGGCCGAACCCGGCGACGAAGCGCGCGTCGCGCGGCGTGATCTGCCAGAACGAGAAGTCGGCCAGCTCGAAGTTGATCGCCTGCTCGGGGAAGCGCTCGAGCCAGCGCGCCTTGAGCGCCGGGTTGTCGCGCGCGAGCTGCGACGCGTCGCCGCGGATCGACACGCGCATGAAGGTGAACGGGTCGGCGCGGCCGTCGTCGGTCTCGGCGATCGAGAGGGCGACGCGCGGATCCTGCAGCATGTCCTGCGTATGCCAGGCGAGGCGGCTGACGTGCACGTAGAAAGCGGCGAAATCGGCCTCGGGAAGAAACAGCGTCATCGAGGCCATGGGCGCGCCACCGCGCAGCGTCGCGAGGTGCGCGATGCGCTGGCTCGTCAGAAGCCGTGCAAGGCTCGCTTGGCTCTCTGTGTCCATGTCCTTAGCTGGCAGTAACGGCTCCGCCTTGAGCCGGGCCGTAACGGCTACTTAAGTCGATTGTAGTATTCTCGCGCACCGTGCGTTACGAGCTTATGATCGGCTTGCGCTACACACGCGCAAAGCGCCGCAACCGTTTCATCAGCTTCATCTCGCTCATCTCCATGGTCGGCATCGCGCTCGGCGTGGCGGTGCTGATCGTAGTGCTTTCGGTGATGAACGGGTTCCAGACCGAGGTGCGCACCCGCATCCTGGGGGTGGCCTCGCACCTCGTGCTCACCGGCCCGGGGGGCCAGCTTTCCGACTGGGAGTCGGTCGCTCGCATGGCGACGGAGCATCCGCGCGTGCTGGCCGCGGCGCCTTTCGTGCAGGCCCAGGCGATGCTGACGGGCGAGGGCACCGCGCGCGGCGTCGCGGTGCGCGGCGTGCTGCCGCAGGCCGAGGAGAAGGTGGCGGATTTTTCCCAGCACATGGTCGCGGGCCGGTTCGAGGACCTGCAGCCGGGCGCCTTCGGCATCGTGCTCGGCGCCGATCTCGCGCGCGCGCTGCGCGTGGCGCCCGGCGACAAGCTGGCGTTGATCGCGCCGCAGGGCGTCGTGACGCCCGCCGGCGTGGTGCCGCGGCTCAAGCAGTTCACCCTGGTGGGAACCTTCGATGTCGGCTTCAACGAAGCCGATTCGGGCCTTGCGCTCATCAACCTGGAGGACGCGCAGCGGCTCTACCAGCTCGACCACCGCGTGAGCGGCGTGCGGCTGAAGCTGGTGGATCTCTTCGAGGCGCGCAAGGTCGGGCGCGAGCTGGTGGAGAAGGACCCCGAGCTGTTCGGCTACGACTGGACCAACAGCAATCCGAATCTCTTCCGCGCGGTGCAGATCGAGAAGCGCATGATGTTCATCATCCTGACGCTGATCGTGGCCGTGGCGACCTTCAACGTCGTCTCCACGCTGGTGATGCTGGTCACCGACAAGCAGGCCGACATCGCGATCCTGCGCACGCTCGGCGCGGCCCCGGGCTCGATCATGCAGGTGTTCATGGTGCAGGGCTCGGTGATCGGGGTGCTCGGCACGCTTCTGGGCGTGGTCGGCGGGGTGATCCTCGCGCTCAACGTCGAGCCGGTGGTGGGCTGGATCGAGAAGACCTTCGGCGTGAGCTTCATGGACAAGAACGTGTATCTCATTCCGTACCTGCCCTCGGAAGTGCAGGCGCACGACGTGACCGCGATCGCGCTGATCTCGCTCTCGCTCGCGTTCCTCGCCACGCTGTACCCGAGCTGGCGCGCATCGAAGGTGAATCCCGCCGAAGCGCTGCGGTATGAGTGACGCCGCCCGCGAGGTGGTGCTCGCCTGCCGCAACCTCAGGAAGACCTACCAGGGACCGACGCCGGTGCCGGTGCTGCGCGGCGTCGACCTCGAGGTGCGCGGCGGCGAGCGCATCGCCGTCATGGGGCGCTCGGGCTCGGGCAAGTCGACCCTGCTGCACGTCCTCGGCGGCCTCGACTCGCCCACCGAGGGCGAGGTGACGGTGCGGGGCCGCCTCCTGAGCGC
Organism: Burkholderiales bacterium; assembly: GCA_035577785.1. Lineage (GTDB taxonomy): Bacteria > Pseudomonadota > Gammaproteobacteria > Burkholderiales > SG8-39 > SCGC-AG-212-J23. The sequence continues at coordinate 14,798 of DATLUZ010000092.1, forward strand.
GATGGGTGAAGCCGAGCGCGGGCGGATGCGCAACGCCACCCTGGGCTTCATCTACCAGTTCCACCACCTGCTGCCCGAGTTCACCGCGCTCGAGAACGTGGCGATGCCGCTGATCATCCGGCGCTGGTCCCCAAAAGATGCGCGTGAAAAGGCCAAAAAAATTCTCGAGGAAGTGGGCCTCGGGGCGCGCCTCGAGCACCAGCCCGGCGAGCTCTCGGGCGGCGAGCGCCAGCGCTGCGCCTTCGCGCGCGCGCTCGTGACCGAGCCGGCGTGCGTGCTTGCCGACGAGCCCACCGGCAACCTCGACACGAGCACCGCTGACGAGGTGTTCGAGGTCATGGTGCGCCTCTCGCTCTCCCACGGCACCGCCTTCATCATCGTGACCCACGACGCCGATCTCGCCGCCCGCGCCGAGCGCGTGCTCGAGCTGCAGGACGGTCTGCTGCGCCCGCGCGCGGCATGAACCTCCTCGAGATCGTCATCTTCCTGCTGCTGTGCGCGGTGGCCCTCGGCTGGGTGTCGCGCCGCGCCGGCGTGCCCTATCCCATCGCGCTGGTGCTCGGCGGCGGCGCGCTCGGCTTCATCCCGCGGCTGCCGCAGCTGCCGTTCGATCCGCAGTATCTGCTCGTGCTCGTGCTGCCACCGATCCTGTACCAGGCGGCGCTCCTCACGTCGTGGCGCGATTTCAAGGCGAACCTGCGGCCGATCGGCCTGCTTGCGATCGGCCTGGTGATCGTGACCATGCTGGTGATCGCCGCGACGGTGAGGTTCCTCGTCCCGGAGATGCCCTGGGCGGTGGCGCTCGCGTTCGGCGCCATCGTGTCGCCGCCCGATGCGGTGGCGGCGACCGCGATCCTGTCGAAGCTCAACATGCCGCGGCGCATCGTGACGGTGCTAGAGGGCGAGAGCCTGGTGAACGACGCGTCGGGCCTGGTGCTCTACAAGTTCGCCGTGGCGGCGGCGATGTCGGGCGTGTTCTCGCTGTTCGAGGCCTCGGTCCAGTTCGTCCTCGTGGCGGTCGGCGGCATCGCCATCGGCATGCTGCTCGCCGGCGTGTTCGTCGCCATCCACCGCTTCCTCGGCGATCCGTTCACCGAGGTGCTGCTGTCGCTTTCGGTGCCTTACCTTGCCTACGTCTCGGCCGAGTCGGTGCACGTCTCCGGCGTGCTGGCAGTGGTGGCCGCCGGATTGCTGCGAGGCCGCTACTCGCCGCAGATGGTATCGGCCGAGATGCGCATCCTTGCGCGCTCGGTATGGAACCTGCTCGTGTTCATGCTCAACAGCCTGATCTTCATCCTGATCGGGCTGCAGATCTCGGGCATCGTCTCGCGCCTCGAGGGCTTCAGCGGCCTGGAGCTCGCGGAGGCTTCGCTCGCGGTGAGCATGGTCGCCATCCTGGTGCGCTTCGGCTGGGTGTACTTCGCCGAATACCTGCCTGCGTGGTTCGGGCGTCCATTCGGCGTCAGGACCGCGCCGCCGCTCCCCGGCGAAGCCTTCGTCGTGAGCTGGTGCGGGATGCGCGGCATCGTGTCGCTCGCGGCGGCGCTCGCGCTGCCGGCCGATCTCGAATACCGCGAGTTCCTGATCTTCCTCACCTTCGTGGTGATCCTGGTGACCCTGGTGGTGCAGGGCCTGACGCTCGCCCCGCTCATCCGGCGCCTGAAGCTCGGCACCGACCACAGCATTCGCGACGAGCACAGGCTCGCGCGGATGGCCATGGGCAAAGCGGCGCTCGCCGCGGTCGACCGTGCCGCCGGGGAGGGCGGCGTGCTGCCCGACGTGCTGGCGCGCATCCGCGCGGAGTTCGGCGAGCGCATGGTGGCGGCCTCCCCGCTCGCGCAGCTCCCGGACAGCAGCCATACCCACGCCACGCGCGTGCGCTTGGCCGCGGTGCGCGCCGAGCGCGACGAGCTGATCCGCCTGTGGCAGGACGGGACGATCGGCGACGAAGTTCTGCACTACCTCGAGGAAGAGCTGGACTACGAGGAATCGCGCTTCTAGGGAAAAATAGGGACTGCCCCTATTTCTCCCGCTTTCTCGCGCGCGCCCGCCAGGCGAGCACCACGTAGGCGCGCCAGCCGAATTCCGTGATCAGGTAGCCCGCCACCGCGAGCGTCGCCGCGAGCGCGACCAGGCCGATGACGAGCGGCTTGCCGAGCGCCATGGTCCAGTGGGCGAACTCGCGCAGCGACGCGCCGATGTTGGCCCAGTCCCAGAGGAACGGCTCCTGCGGCATGGCGCCGAGCGGCATGCCGAGCAGGAGCTGCCCGTAGCCGTAGGCGAGGATGTAGAGCGGCACGATGGTGAGCGGGTTGGTGTAGAGCGTGACGAGCAGCGCCACCGGGATGTTCTTGCGCAGCGGCACCGCGACGAGCAGCGCGCCGAGCATCTGGAACGGGCCCGGGATCAGCCCGCAGAAAAGCCCGATCGCCACCGCACCCGGCACCGAGCGGCGATTGAGGCACCAGAGGTTGGGATGGTGCAGCCAGGCGCCGAACATCGACACCAGGCGGTACGAGCGCACCGTGTCGACGTCGGGAAGATGCTTGCGGAGAAACTTTCGGGGCACGTGGCGCGCGCGTCAGCCGGAGGGCCACCGCACGCGTTGATTCTAGATGACCTGCGCGGCACCGGCCCAACCCCTACACCTCGATTCGCCTGGAAGGCGAGGTGATGCGAGAACGCCATGGCGGGCCGGCGATCGCATCGCACTTTGCCGAGGGCTGGTGGCAGGTCGATGGCGAGGACTATCTGAGGGTTGATAGCGAAGGGCGGGTGGTTGTGCTTTGGGAGGGATCGCCGGCTAAGGGAACGCGGGCAACGACCGGTCATTTCTCCAGTGTGGACGGGGTTGCGTATATCGACCGGCGCATCCTTGCGTTCATAGACCTGGAGCGTCACGACTGGTATCTGAAGCGCCAAGGCGAGCACAAACCAGTCCTCGTCCTTGTGCCGTGTCAAACAACCTAGGGCTTTGCGAGCAGGTCCTCGAGCACGGCAGAGTCCAACGGCTTTACGTGATAGCCCTCGCAACCGGCGGCAAGCGCTCGCTGCCGAGCTTCATCTTCCGAGCGCCCGGTAATCACGATGATGCGCACATTCTCAAGGCCGCGCTCCGACCTGATGCGCCGGGCCACCTGATCGCCCTTGACGTCGGGCAAGCCAAAATCGAGCAGGACGATCTCCGGGCGGAAGGCGCGGGCGATATCGACTGCAGCGGTCCCGGTGATCGCGAACTGCACCTCGTGGCCCATGGTTTTAAGGAGCATGGCTAGGCTATCGACCGTGTCCAGGTGATCATCGACCACCAGCACGCGTCGTGTCGGCTGCGCGTCTGCGCGAGCGGTCCGGATTGTTGCCATGCCGTTGTCTCCTCCCTCGGAGCCAGTTGGATAACGCGCGCCATCTTAATCTTCCCCCGGAAAGGATGAGTGTGGCGGGGCGGCTCTTTAGCTGTGGTCGGTTCGATTAAGTACGGTCGCCTAAATGGCGACGTGGCGTCAGCCGCACGGACGCCGCACGCGTTGAGGCTGGATGACCTGCGCGGTCCTCGCGTTCGCAGCCGGGGTGGTCCTGCTGCAGACGCAGGCGGCGCTGCCTGCGCTTGCCTGGGCGCTTGCGCTCGTGCCGGCCTCGGTCTCGGCCCTCAAGTACAAAAGGCTAATCCCGATTGTGGCCTTCGGCGGCGGATTCTTCTGGGCCGCGTATTGCGCGCAAGAGCGCATGAGCGACTGGCTCGCGCCGCAGCTCGAGGGACGCGACATCGAGGTCGTTGGCGTGGTGACGGGACTGCCCGCCCCGGGCGAACGCGGGGTGCGCTTCGAGTTCGACCTCGAGTCGGCCACGCGCGGCGAGCGCGTGCCGAGCCGCGTGCTGCTGTGGTGGTACCGCAGCGCGCAGCAGGAGGCCGATCCGGCGCTGCTCGCGGGCGCGGTGCACCCGGGCGAGCGCTGGATGTTCACCGTGCGCCTGCGGCGCCCGCACGGCAACGTCAATCCGAATGGCTTCGACTACGAAGGCTGGCTCCTCGAGCGCGGCATCGGCGCGACCGGCTACGTGCGGAGCCGCGGCGAGCAGCGCCTGCTCGGCGAGAGAGCATCGGCGCTCGATCTCATTGAAAAGGCGCGCGAGGCGGTGCGCGACCGATTCCATGACGTGCTCGGCGCGACGCCGGCCGCGGGCATTCTTTCCGCGCTCGCGGTCGGCGACCAGCGCGCGATCGCGGCCGAGGAGTGGCGCCTTTTCAGCCGGACGGGCGTCACCCACCTCATGAGCATCTCCGGCCTGCACGTGACGCTGGTCTCGGGGCTCGCCGGTTGGCTCCTCGCGGCGCTCTGGCGGCGCGTTCCGTGGCTTACGCTGCGGCTGCCCGCGCGCAAGGCGGGCGCGGCCGCCGCGATCGTCGGCGCATTCGGCTATACGCTCCTCGCCGGTTTCGCGGTGCCGGCGCAGCGCACCTGCTACATGGTGACCGTGGTGGCGATCGCGCTCTGGAGCGGCGGCATCGCCTCGCCGGTGCGCACCCTGGCGCTCGCGGCGGCCGTGGTGCTCGCGGCCGACCCATGGGCGCCGTTGTCGCCGGGCTTCTGGCTCTCATTTACGGCGGTAGCGCTCATCTTTTACGTCGCGTCCGGCTGGACCGGCCGCGAGCACCGCGTGGCGCAATGGATCCGCGTGCAGTGGGCCATCACGGTCGGGCTCGCGCCGGCGGTGCTCCTTCTCTTCGGGCAGGTCTCGATCGCCGGCCCGCTCGCCAACGCGGTTGCGATTCCCGTGGTGTCGGTCGTAGTGACGCCGCTCGCGCTGTTAGCGGCGGCGATGCCGGTCGACTTCATCCTCGAGCTCGCTGCCCGGCTCGTGGAATGGCTGCTGCAGTTCCTGGAGCTCTGCGCGGCGCTGCCGGGGGCCTTGTGGCAGCAGCATGCACCCTCCCCGTGGGCGGTCGCGGCTGCGCTCGCTGGCGCGGTCTGGGTCCTCGCGCCGCGCGGCGTCCCGGGACGCGGCTGCGGCCTCGCGCTGATGGCGCCGGCGTTCCTCGTGTCGCCGGTCGCGCCTTCGCCCGGGGAAGCCTGGATCACCGCGTTCGACGTCGGGCAGGGCCTCGCCGTGGTGGTGCGCACTGCGACGCGCACGCTGATCTACGACGCCGGGCCGGCGTTCGGGCCCGAGGCGGACAGCGGCGGCCGCATCGTCGTCCCGGAGCTGCGCGCGGCCGGGGCGAGCGGCGTCGACCTGATGGTGCTGACCCACGAGGACATGGACCATATCGGCGGCGCGCTCAGCGTGCTCGAGAGCCTCGAGGTGCAAGGCCTCGCTTCGTCGCTTCCGCAGGCGCACGCGCTGAACGCGCTCGTTCCGGCGCCGCGGCGCTGCCTGGCGGGCGAGAGCTGGGACTGGGACGCAGTGCGCTTCGCCTTCCTGCACCCCCGGCCGGAGGACGCGGCTGTGCGCCGCAATAACCAAAGCTGCGTGATGAGGATCGAGGCGGGCGGCCGCTCGATGCTCCTCACCGGCGATATCGAGCGCGCTGCGGAGCAAACCCTGCTTTTCGAGCAAAAGATCAAGGCCGATGTGATGCTCGTGCCGCACCACGGCAGCCGCACTTCTTCCAGCGCCGAGTTCGTCGAAGCGGTCGCGCCGCGCTGGGCGATCGTCGCCGCGGGGTACCGCAACCGCTTCGGGCATCCGAATTCGGAAGTGCTGAAACGCTACGAGAGCATCGGCACGAGCGTTTTCCGGACCGACCGGGACGGCGCGATCCATGTGCGCCTCGGGAGCGGCGAGGTGCGCGTCGAAGCCGAGCGTGCCCGCCGGCCGCGCTATTGGCGCGGGGTCCCGCCCGTATAGAATGCGCTGGCACCGCGCATTTACCTTTCGCGTACCGAAACGCACCACCACCGAAGAGAGAGGAGAGCCATGGCCAAGAAGGGCGACACCGGCGTTTATCGCGTCACCGAAGTCATCGGCACCAGCAGCAGCTCGTGGGAGGACGCAGCCAAGAATGCGGTCGCGACCGCTTCGAGCACGATCCGCGACCTGCGCATCGCCGAGATCACCAAGCTCGACATCCGGCTCGAAGAGGGGGGCAAGGTGGTGCAGTTCCGCGCGCGCGTGTCGCTGTCCTTCAAGTACGAGGCCTGATGTTCACCGCGGTCGTGCGCGTCACCGGCGCCGGGCGGCTCGCGGATTTCCGCGAGCGCCTGCGCTGGCTGATGGTGCGCGACGAGGACGCCGAGGAGTACAGCGAGCACCACGCCGCGGGCGTGCTCGAGTACCGCTTCACGCCGCGCAAGGGCATCCCGTTTCCCGCCTTCACCGCGGCGTCGGTCGATTTTCCCGAGCTGCAGGTCGCGGCCGAGTGGGAGCACGACGGGGTGCGCGGGCGCGCGCT
>DATLUZ010000093.1:0-3153 GCA_035577785.1 Burkholderiales bacterium
CATGGCGAACAAGGTGACGCAAATTGCGGTGCCGCTCGCGTTCGGCGGCCTCGGCGCCGCGATGGGCTCGGTGCCGGTGTTCCTCGCGACCGGCGCCTTCCTTTTCGTCGCCGGCCTGCTGTCGCTAAGTTCCGCAAAAGAGGACTGATCGATGGAGGAAGACGCGCCCGACGCAAAGGCGATCGCCAAGCGAATCTCCGTTCTTGCCCGCGACGTCCATAGTCCGGATGTCGAACGGCGGCGCGCGTCGGCGCAGGAAATATACGACCTCTGCTACAAGGCGCCCGATCTCGCCAAGAGCGCGCTGCCGGCCCTGATGGATTTCCTGTGCGACTCGGATGAGAAGGTCGGCGACAGCGCGCTCTGGGGACTGAAGTACTGTGCCCCGGACAGCATCGAGCCGCTAATCGAATGCCTTGCGCACCGCGACGCGAAGGTCCGAGAACGCGCCAGCCACTCGCTGGGGAACATCGGCGACGAGGCCATTACGGCCGGCGACGCTCTGCGCGGGCTGCTGGACGACCCGACGCAGGCGGTTCGCACGCGCGCGATGTGGGCGCTCGGGCTGATCCACGATACCAGCGAGAAAACCATCGCTCGCCTGTTCGACTTCGCCGGCTCGCCGATCGCCGACGAACGCAGCTCCGCGCTTCACGCGTTGGGCAACATCGGGCAGGCGCTCGTCGACCCGGACTTGCTGCGGGCTCATCAAGGCAAAGTGCTGGCGGCGCTCGAGGATGACGATGCGGACGTGCGCTGGTCGGCCGGGTTCGTGCTCGAGTCGCTCGACCTCGAGCCCTCGCGGCACGTCGAGCTGATCATGCGGCGGCTCGACGCCGACGGTTCCGATCGGGTGCGCGAGCTGATGGTCAGGCAGCTGAAAGAGCTCGCCACGATGACCGAGCTGGTCCCACATCTCGCCTCGATGCGCAAGACGCTGCGTGGCGGACGGACGGAGGCGAGCGAGATGTGCGAGGTCCTTGCGTCTCTCGGCCCGAAGGCCGCGCCCGCCGTTCCGGACCTCGTGCAGCTGCTGCAGGAAGAAGAAGGTCCGGTTATCGAAGTAGCCAAGGCGCTCTGGAAGATCGACCGGCGCGTCAGCGAATCGTTGCCTGCGCTCGAAAAGGCGTTCGACGGCAATCCCGAGGCGGTGTGCGACGCCATCTGCACGATCGGTCCCGCCGCCGCGCCGCTCGTGCCCAGGCTACTCCAGGCGCTGAAGTCGCAGGACTATTGGGATCTGGAATGGGCCGCAGCTGACGCGCTTGGCCACGTCGCATCGGCCGATCCGGCGGTGCTCGAGGTCCTCGCCGGCGCGCTCGGCCATCCAAGCCCCATCGTGCGTTCCTCGGCGGCGCGGGCGATCGCGCGCACCGGAGCGCCGGCGCTCGCGATCTTGCAGAAGATCGTCGAGGACCCCGACGACAAGCGCGCGCCCTGGGCCGCGGATGCCCTTGGCCAGATGCGCCACGTCGGGGCGCCGGCTGCCGGCGCATTGCGCAGGAATCTGCGGTCGAAGAAGTCCGACCTCGCTATATGGTCGGCGATCGCGCTTGCGAAGGTCGCGGGAGACTCGAGCGTAGTGCCGGCCCTGACCAAGCTTCTGAAAGGCGACCGATCGGATCTTCGGCGCGAGGCCGCCCTCGGCCTCAAGGCGATCGGGCCCGCCGCGACGAGCGCGGCTGCCGCCCTTCGCTCAGCGCTCAAGGACGACGATGACGAAGTTCGGGCCGCGGTCCAGGAAGCGCTGGACGCGATCGCCAGCCCGAGGCACTAGATGCCGGATCTACTGGCTGAGCAGCGGAATACTCTTGTAGTCCTTCGCGGCCGGGATCGACTGCAGATAGGCGTGGATGTCGGCGAGGTCCGCGTCCGAGAGAATTTCCTTCGGATACGGCGGCATCTGGCCGTTGGAGTTGCGCACGAAGACGTTGAACGCCTCGAACGGCATCGGCTTGGGCGCGAGCGTCTTTCCGGCGGCGCCGCCCTGGCCGAGCTCGCCGTGGCATTGCCAGCAGCCGTTTTTCATGAAGGCGCTCTTCCCCTTCGCCGCGTCGGCGGCGAGCGCCGGAGCCGCAACCAACCCGATGAGGGTAAACGCGATCAGCCGCAAGCGCATGGCTTTCGTCCTCAGCGCGGTTGGGTCCAGACGTTGACAAGCGCGGGCGTGCCCGACTGCACCACCTTGACCGCCTCGCGCAGCGCCGACGCGAGCTGCGAAGCCTCCTTGATCGGCCCCCTCGCCCACCAGCCCATCGACTCCGCGAGCTTGTGATATTCGATGTCGGGGTTCTCGATGCGCGTGCCGACGGGTCCCAGGTCGCCCCCGTAGTTCGAGGCGCGGCTGCGGAAATTCGCGAGCCGCTGCACGTGCATCACCTCCTGGTGATAGCCGCGGTTGTTGTGCATCACCGCGAGCTGCGGGATCTTGTGCTTCGCCGCGGTCCACAGCACGCCGGGCGCGTACATCAGGTCGCCGTCGGCCTGGATGTTGACCGAGAAGCGGCCAAGGTCGCGATTGGCGAGCGCGGCGCCGACCGAGGCGGGCGCGCCGTAGCCGACGCCGTAGCCGCCGGAGCGGCCGAGCCAGTGGTGATGCTGCTCGATCGGCCAGAGGCGAGTCAGCCAGTTGCTGACGTTGCCCGACTGGGAAACGATCGACCAGTCGAGGCCCTTGACCGCGTTGTAAGTCTCCATGCAGAGCCGCGCGGTGCTGATCGGACTCGCGTCCCAGGCAAGCGCCGCGGCCTGCCGGGTGCGTGCATGGTCATCGGCGTGGGCCTTCTTCGCCGCCTCGCCGCGCTGCGTGATCGCGCTGCGCTTCGCCGCGGGAATCGCCGATTTCACCGCCTCAATCAGCGCGGGCAGCGTCGCTTCGGCATCGGCGGCCATCTGGACGTCGATCACCTGGAAGCGCTGGAAATCCTGGTAGTTCGACTTGGTGATGAGGTCGGAGGCGTTGATGCTGATCAGCTTCGTGCCCTGCTTGATGCGCGAGGAGTTCCTGCCCACGCCGTGCTCGCCGTTGTCGGTGTAGGAGTTCACCGTGCCCCAGAAGTCCGACAGCTCCAGGCCCAGAATCACGTCGGCATTGGCCACGGTCGTCGGCGGCGCATTCAGGTAATGCGTGCGCGGGAAGTTCATGCGGCCCTG
>DATLUZ010000094.1:0-3182 GCA_035577785.1 Burkholderiales bacterium
GTATTTCGCCTTCGGAAACATCGTTACCTGCTGCGTGCCCCAGATCGCCGCCGCCGCGAGGTCTTCGTTGACGCCGGGCTGGAACTTGACGTGGTGGCTATCCAGGTGCTTCTGCGCGCGCCAAAGCGCCTGGTCCAGGCCGCCGAGCGGCGAGCCGCGATACCCGGAGACGAAGCCCGCGGTGTTGAGGCCCGCCCTCTGGTCGCGCGTGCGCTGCAGCATCAGCAGCCGGATGAGCGCCTGGGTTCCGGTGAGAAATACGCGGCCCCGCTCGACGGTGTACTTGTCGTCGAGACTGAACTGCGCGAGATTGGTGGGAGCATTCATGCGGCAGGGTCCACGTCGGCATCCATTATGGCGCTGAACCGGAGCGAGCCTTGATGCGCGGCTTGACGACAACTCGGTCCCAGAATGGTTCGTGACCGAAGGAGCTCGCTAGAAAATCGATGAAGGCGCGCGTCTTGGCCGGTAGGTGACGCCGGTGAGGATAGACCGCGTAAATTGCCACGTCGCTGTCGAAGCTATAGCCCGGAAGTAGCGACACGAGGGAGCCGCTCGACAGATGGCGGCGCACGTCCCACGTGGACTTGAGCGCGATGCCGAGGCCCGCGAGGGCCCACTCGCGCAGGACTTCCCAGTTGTCGCAGACATAACGGCCGCTCACCCGGACCGACCCGGGCTTCCCGGCCGGATCCTTGTATTCCCAGGTGCCAGCGAAGTCGGAGGCGAGCAGGCAGTTGTGCTGCGCGAGCTCCGCGGGAGAACCCGGCGTTCCGTGGTGGCGCAGGTACTCCGGGCTCGCGCACACCACGCGCCGGTTGGGGGCAAGCTTGCGCGCGGCGAGCGAGGAGTCGGCCAGCGCCGCGATCCGGATGGCGAGGTCGAAGCCATCCTCGACGAGATTGACGCTGCGATCGGAGAGGCTGAGGGCGAGCTGCACCGCCGGATAGAGCGCGGCGAACTGGGGCACGAGCGGGGCGACGTACTGATTGCCGAACGCGGCGGGGAGCGCAACGCGAAGCGTGCCTTGGGGAGCCTGGCGTCCCGCGGAGACCGAGGCGTTGGCCTGCTCGATCTCAGTGAGGACGCGCGAGCAGCTCTCGTAGTAGCTCGCGCCTTCGTCGGTGAGATGGAGGCTGCGCGTGGTTCGGTTCACGAGCCGCACGCCCAGGCGCGCTTCCAGGGCTGCGAGCCTGCGGCTCACCATGGCCGGAGACAGGCTCAGTTCTCGCGCCGCGGCGGATAGGCTTCCCGTCGCTACGACCCGCGCGAACACCGCCATTTCACTGAACGAATCGGCCACTTTTGCATTCTATGCAAAAGTGTTTTGAGGAGAATTCCCGGTCTTGCTATTCAGGTTAAAGGCTGGTACTGTTGCATCGCAGCACCGGTCGCCTCCTCCTCCTCCTCTGGCACCGGAGCTCTAAGGGCGGCCCCGTCGGGGTCGCCCTTATTTTTTCCTACGGTGGGGTGATCTTTTCGAGGCGGTAGCCGTAGTTGTAGATAGGTACCACGCGGTACCCCGACTCCGGGCGCAGGTCGAGCTTCTTGCGGACCTGGCTGACGTGCGTGTCCACGGTGCGCGTCGCAAGATCGCCGCTTCTGCCCCAGACCGTTTCCTGGAGATGGCCACGCGACATCAGGCGTCCCATGTTGCGGAACAGCGTCACCGTCAGCTCGAACTCCTTGGGCGTGAGATCGATCTTGCCGCCGTCCTTGCGGACTTCGTTGCGCTGGGTATCGATCTCGAAGGGCGGGAAAGACAGCAGCTTCTTCTCTTCGCTCGGGTACGCGCGGCGCAGCAAGGCGTGCACGCGCGCGAGGAGCTCCTGGCGCCGCACCGGCTTCACCATGTAATCGTCGGCCCCATGCTCCAGGGCAAAGACGATATCCTGCTCCGAGTCGCGAACGGTGACGAAAAGGACCGGCACGCTCTTGGACACGTTGGCGCGCACCCACATAAGCACCTCGGCACCCGTTACGTCCGGGACCTGCCAGTCGAGCATGAACAGATCGAAGCTCTCGCGGCCGGCCATCTTCATGGCTTCGCGGCCGCTCACGTAGGCGTGGACGTCGTGGCCGTCGTCGGTGATCCAGCGACGCAGGAGCGCCAGCTGGTCGGGATCGTCTTCTAAAATCGCGATGCGCATTGTTCTCTCCCAGCCGGCAATGATACTGCTATACGGAAAACCGATAAGGAAATCATGCGCATTGCCCTGATCGGAGGGGGGACTATCGCGCGCTTGGTGCTCGAGCATGTGCGCCGCGCCGAGCTGGGACGCTTTGAAATCGTGGCGTTATTGGGCCGCCCCGGGGGCGCCGCGCGCGCACGCGAGCTGGCGCGCGAGTTTTCCGTGAAATATGTCGAGGATGTCGGCGCCCTGGCGTCGGAAAAGCCGCAGGCCGTAATCGAGGCGGCGTCGCACGCCGCTGTGAAGGAGCACCTCGTGGCTTTGCTCGACGCCGGCATCGCCGTGGTTGTGCTCTCGGCCGGTGCGCTGATCGACGATTCGCTGCGCGAGGCGGCGGAAGGCGCGGCGCGGCGCAGCGGCGCGCTTCTTTTCGTCCCCTCGGGCGGCATCGGCGGGCTCGATGCGCTCAAGACCGCCTGTCTCGCCGGCGTCGACCAAGCCTCGATCGAGGTGGCCAAGCCTCCAGCGGCGTGGAAGGGGATCGCCTACGTCGAAAGCGGCGGTTTCGCGCTGGACGATCTCAGAAGCCCGCTCACGCTGTTCGAAGGCACGGCGCGCGAGGGCGTGCCGCACTTTCCGCAGAACGTGAACATCGCGGCGATCCTAGCGCTGGGCGGCATTGGCCCGGACCGCACGCGGCTCAAGGTTGTCGCAGACCCCGCGCTTACCCTGAATACCCACACGATCCGGGTATCGGGACGCTCCGGGCGCTTCACCCTGCGCCTCGAAAACGTTCCCGCGCCAGAAAACCCCAAGACCTCCTGGCTCGCCTGCTATAGCGCGCTCGCCGCGCTGCAGGCGCTCGGCTCTCCGGTTCGATATGGGACGTAGCAACCGCGGGACATAGGAAATTCCGCCGCATTTCTTGACCAAGCGTCGGATAATTCGCATAATTTCGGGTTCCGCCGGAGGGGTGCCCGAGCGGCTAAAGGGGGCAGACTGTAAATCTGTTGGCCTTGCGCCTACGTTGGTTCGAATCCAACCCCCTCC
>DATLUZ010000095.1:0-34329 GCA_035577785.1 Burkholderiales bacterium
GCAAAGTCACGCCGCGCGCATTTACGTTACGACGTCGGCGGGCAGGCCTTGGAGGAGCGAGAGCACGGAGTGCAGCCGGTCGCGCAGCTGGCGGCGGTCGACGATCATGTCGATCGCGCCCTTCTCCAGGAGGAACTCGGCGCGCTGGAAGCCATCGGGCAGCTTCTGGCGCACGGTCTGCTCGATTACGCGCGGTCCCGCGAAGCCGATGAGCGCCTTCGGCTCCGCGATGACCACGTCGCCGATCATGGCGAAGCTCGCGGAAACCCCGCCCATGGTCGGGTCGGTCAGCACCGAGACGAACGGCAGCTTGCGCTCGGCGAGATCGGTGAGCGCCGCAGTGGTCTTCGCCATCTGTACGAGCGAAAGCAGGCCCTCCTGCATGCGCGCCCCGCCCGAAGCCGTCACGCAGACGAAGGGCAGCTTCTGCTCGATCGCCACGCGCACGCCGCGCACGAAGCGCTCGCCCACGACCGAGCCCATCGAGCCGCCCATGAAGTCGAACTCGAACGCCGCGCACACCACGCCGAGCGCCTTGATCGAGCCCTGCATCACGACCAGCGCGTCGCTCTCGGCGGTCTGCTCCTGCGCGTCGGACAGCCGCTCGGTGTAGCGACGCGAATCCTTGAACTTGAGCGTGTCGACCGGCAGCACCTCCGAGCCGATCTCGAAGCGCCCGTCCGGATCGAGCAGCGCATCGATGCGCGGGCGCGCGCCGAGCCGCTCGTGATGGCCGCACTTCGGGCACACGTTCAGGTTCTTCTCGAGGTCGGTGCTGTAGAGCACCGCGTCGCACGCCGCGCACTTCGTCCACAGGCCCTCGGGAACCGTCTTCTTGGCGCCGCCGGTGCGCTGGATCTTCGGCGGCAGGAGCTTTTGCAGCCAGCTCATCGGTGAAACGAGGCGTCCAGCGCCTCGCGGATCGGTTTCAGGAATGCCTTCACCCGCGCCACGGCCTCGCCGGCGGCGCCGGCCTCGATCTCCTGGATGATGCGGCTGCCGATCACCACGGCATCGGCGCTCGCCGCGACGCGGCGCGCCGATTCGGGATCGCGGATGCCGAAACCGACGCCGATCGGCATCCGCGTCGCCGCGCGGATGGCCGGCAGCTTCTTGCTGATCTCGGAAAAATCGATGTTCGAAGCGCCGGTGACCCCTCGCAGCGATACGTAGTAGAGGTAGCCGCCGCCGCTGCGCGCGACTTCGTGGATGCGCTTGTCGGTCGAGGTCGGCGCCAGCAGGAAGATCGGGTCGATGTCGTTTTTCTTCATCAGCGCCGAGAAATCGACGCACTCCTCGGGCGGGTAGTCCACCACGATCACGCCGTCGATGCCGGCGCTCTTCGCCGCGGCGGCGAACTTTTCCACGCCCATCGCTTCGATCGGGTTGGCATAGCCCATCAGCACGATCGGGGTCGCTTTATCCAGTTTTCTGAACTCAGCGACAAGGCGAAGCACGTCCGCCAGGCCGACGCCATGCTTCAGCGCGCGCTCGCCCGAGCGCTGGATCACCGGCCCGTCGGCCATCGGATCGGAGAACGGCACGCCGAGCTCGAGGATGTCCGCGCCCGCCTCCACCAGCGCCCGCATCAGCGGCACGGTGAGCGACGGATGCGGATCGCCGGCGGTGATGTACGGGATCAGGGCCTTGCGCCCCGCGCTTGCGAGGGCTTCGAAGCGGCCCTGGATGCGCGACATCAAAGCTTCTTCCCCGAGCGCTCGGCGACGGTGTGCATGTCCTTGTCGCCGCGGCCGGAGAGGTTGACGAGCAGGATCGAGTCTTTCGCCATCGAGGGCGCTATTTTCATCGCCTGCGCCACGGCGTGCGCGGATTCCAGCGCCGGGATGATGCCCTCGCTGCGGCACAGCTCGTGGAAGGCGGCGAGGGCTTCGTCGTCGGTCACCGCCACGTATTCGGCGCGCTTGCTGTCCTTCAGCCAGGCATGCTCGGGCCCCACGCCCGGGTAGTCGAGGCCTGCGGACACCGAGTGCGTCTCTGTGATCTGCCCATTGGCGTCCTGCAGGAGGTACGTGCGGTTTCCGTGCAGCACGCCGGGCCTGCCGGCGCAGAGCGACGCTGCATGTTTGCCGGTCTCGAGACCCTCCCCCGCGGCTTCGACGCCGACCAGGCGCGTTCTCAGGTGTTTGATGTAGGGGTAGAAAATCCCCATCGCGTTGGACCCGCCGCCGACGCAGGCAATCACGGCGTCGGGCTGGCGGCCGGCGAGCTCCTGCATCTGCTCGATGCTCTCCTCGCCAATCACCGATTGGAAGTCGCGCACCATCATCGGGTACGGGTGCGGACCCGCCACCGTGCCGATGATGTAGAACGTGGTGTCCACGTTCGTGACCCAGTCGCGCATCGCCTCGTTGAGCGCGTCCTTCAGCGTGCGCGAGCCGGACTCGACCCCCACCACTTTCGCGCCGAGCACGCCCATGCGGTGCACGTTCGCCGCCTGGCGCTTCACGTCGTCCACGCCCATGTAGACGACGCACTCCATGCCGTAGCGCGCTGCGACGGTCGCGGCGGCGACGCCGTGCATGCCGGCGCCGGTCTCGGCGATGACGCGCGGCTTGTTCATGTTGCGGGCGAGCAGCGCCTGGCCGATGGTGTTGTTGATCTTGTGCGCGCCGGTGTGGTTGAGATCCTCGCGCTTGATGTAGATGCGGGCGCCGCCGCACTTTTCCGTCAGCCGTCTCGCGAAGTAGACCGGGCTGGGGCGCCCCACGTAGTGCTTGAGCTCGTACTTGAACTCGGCCTGAAACGCGGGATCGTTTCGCGCGCGCTCGTAGGCGGCACGCAGCTCGTCGAGGGCGGCGGTGAGCGTTTCGGCGACGAACACCCCCCCGTAGGGCCCGAAATGCCCGCGTGCGTCAGGCAAGTCATACATCCGCATCCCTGACCTCCGCTATGAAAGCGGCGATTTTCGCGGCGTGCTTGACGCCCTTCGCCGATTCGACGCCGCTCGAAACGTCCACGCCCCAGGGCCGCAACCGCCGGACGGCCTCTGCCACGTTCGCCGGGGACAGCCCTCCGGAAAGAATGACCGGCTTCTCCTTCACGACCGGCATGAGGCTCAAATCGAAACCTTCTCCAACACCCCCGTACTCGGGGACATGGCTGTCGAAGAGCCACGCCGCCGCGCGTGAGAAGGGGCGCAGGTATTCTAGCGCATCGGCCCCTGCCCTCGTCCCGGCTCGCATCCTGCAAGCCTTGACGAACGGCACGCCGAATTGCGCGCAGAACTCGGGGGCTTCCTCGCCGTGGAACTGCAGCAGACCGGGGCGCACACGCTGGAGCACCTGAGCCACCTGCGCCGCATCCGGGTTGACGAACAGCGCCACCGTCTGGACGAACGGCGGCAGCGCATCGCGCAGCTCCACCGCGCGCTCGGTCGACAGGTACCGCGGGCTCGGCGGATAGAACACCAGCCCGATGGCGTCGGCGCCGCACTCGGCGGCCGCGCGCGCGTCCTCGACGCGCGTGATTCCACAAATCTTGATTCGTGTTCTCACTGGGGCAGTCCCCAGCGGGCATCGTACTGGATCTTCTCGAGGTAAAGCCCCTCCGGGCCAAAGGTCGGGGCCGCCTCGCTCCTGTTCCGGGAGACGAGCACGTCCTTCGCCCACGACGGCGGATGCTTGCCCTTGCCGACGTAGATGAGCGTACCGACGATGTTGCGCACCATGTGGTGCAGGAATGCGTTCGCGCGCAGGACGAAGTCGATTCGCGCGCCGCGCGCCTCGATCTCCAGCGCGTGCAGCGTGCGCACCGGCGTCTTCGCCTGGCACTCCGAGGAGCGAAACGCGGAGAAGTCATGCTCGCCGACGAGATGCGCCGCGGCCTCGCGCATCTTCGCCACGTCGAGCGGCAGGTGAAACCAGCCGAGGCGGGTGGCGCCGAGTCCCGGCCGCACGTCGCGGTTGAGGAGCTCATAGCGGTAGGTCCGCGACACGGCGCTGTAGCGCGCGTGGAACTCGCGATCGACCTCGCGCGACCAGAGGATCGCCACCGCCTCCGGAAGCAACCCATTGATCCCGCGCACCCAGGCGCTCGGCGGGCGCTCGGCGTCGGTATCGAAGTGAACCACCTGCAGCCGCGCGTGCACCCCGCGGTCGGTGCGTCCGGCCGCAGTCACGCCCACGCTCGCGCCGGCGATCGCCGACAGGGCGGGCTCGAGCGCGTCCTGCACCGCGCCGCCGCCGGGCTGGGTCTGCCAGCCGAGAAAGCGGCTGCCGTCGTATTCGATGCCGAGGGCGATTCGGGGCATGGAGAAATCGGGGTCTGACCCCGATTTTCCTCTTTTAAGCCCCCTATCCCAGTTTGCTGAGGAGCTGCTGCGCCTGCCCCTTCTGCGTGGCGTCGCCGTCCTTCATGACTTCGCCGAGGAGCTCGCGCGCGCCGTCCTTGTCGCCCATTTCCTCGTAGGCCTTGGCGAGATCGAGCTTGGTCGCGACCTCCTGCCACTTCGGGTCGTTGCTCGAGGTCGAGCCGCCGGGCTCGCCGGCCGATCCGAGGTCGAGGCTGATCGAGGAGAGATCCATCGACGGCACCGACTTGGTCGCCGATGCAGACTGGTCGCCGAGGTCGAGGTTGAGGTCGAAGTCGAGGCCGCTCGCGGTCGAAGCCGATTCCACTGCCGCCGGCGCCGGCGCGGCTGCCGCCGCCGGGGCCGGCTTCTTGGTGGGCTCCGCATCGAGGTTGAAATCGATGGCGGCGAGGGTCGCGTCGGGATCGGGCAGCTTCACGCTGTTCGGCGTGCTGCCCGCGCCGAGGTCGAAGTCGATGGTCGTAGGCGCGGACGCCCTGGGCTGATCGTCGAGCGGGATGTCGGTGGCAGCCAGTCCGGTCGTGGTAGCGCCGCCGATATCGAAGTCGATCGAGGGCGCGGCCGCCGCGGCGCCCGCGAACGCTGCCGCGGCCGGCGCCGCCGCCATCGCGCCCGCAGAGGAGGAACCGCCCCCACCGCCACCATAGAGGCCGTTGCCCGGATCGATCGAGCGTCCGAGCGCGGCGGCCTTGTCCCAGTCGGCGCCGCTGCCGTTCGTCAGCGTCTTCAGCTTGATCGCCGACTGCTCGAAGGCACGCGTGTCGTTGCGCTTTGCATAGATCTCGAGGAGCTTCGCGTGCACCGGGGTCCGGTTGGAATCCTTCTGCAGCGCTTCCTTGAGGATCTCTTCGGCCTGGGCATCGCGGCCATAGGCCATGTACACGTCGGCCTCGGCGATCGGGTCGACCTCCTCGGCTTCCATCCCTGAGGTCTGGCTCACCGAGGCCTGCGACGCCGAAACAGGCGAGCGCGAGTCGCTCAACGAAGGTCCGCTGCCGCCGGGTCCGAGCACGCTGTCCGAGAAATTGGCCTGGGTGGCCTTCTTGCGCCGCCACGACCACAGGCCGTAGCCGAGCAGCAGCACCACGACGGCGCCGAGACCCGCGAGCGCTACGGTGTTGTCGAGGAACTCATCGAGCAGGCTCGGCGGGGGCGGGGGCGGCGGCGGCGGCGTGACGGCCTTCGGTTTGGATTTCGCCGGCTCGACCTTCTTGGCCTCGGCCGAGGGTTCGACCTTCTTCGCCTCAGGCTGCGGCGCCGCGCCAGCCGGAGCAGAAGCGCTCGGCGCGGGCGCGGCAGCAGGCGCCTGCGCGACGACCGGCGCCGCCGGTTTGGCCGGTTCCGCCTTCGCTTCGGGCTTGGCCGGTTCGGCTTTCGCCGCGGGCTTGGCCCCGGATTTCTTCTCGAGCTCGGCGAGCTGCTGGTTCTTCAGCTCGAGCAGCTTCTGGAGATCGGCGACGTTCTTCTCGAGATCCGTCACCCGCGATTGCGCTTCCTGCAACGCGCGCTCGCGCGCGGCGGCATCGTCGGCCCGCGCGGCGCGGTCGGCGGCGGCACCGGCTTTCGCAGGATCGGCCTTCGACAAGCGCACCTGGTCCTCGGCGGCTCCCGGCGCGCCCGCTTCCGGCTTGCCCTCGATCTTGCCGCTGACGGCGCGGCCCGACGCGGTCTCGGCGCGCGTCGGCGCGGCGGCGAGACGGCTGCGATAGTCCTCCCACTCGGCGCGGTGCGACTGCACCAGCCGGTTCGCCTCCGCCGCATCGACGCCGTTCAGCTCTTCCGCGGACGGGAGCGTGAGCGTGCGGCCGGCGCGCACCAGGTTGATGTTCTCGCGCAGGAACGCGTCCGGGTTCGCGCGGTAGATCGCGATCATCATCTGGTTCAGGCTCACGCCTGGAGGCAGATTGGCGCGCGCGATCGCGCCCAGCGTATCGCCGCGCTTCACGTCGTAAGCATTCGCGCCGGCCACCTTGTCCTGCTTCGCCGGCACATCCTGCACGGGTGCGCCTTGACCTTGGACGGGTGCTGCAACATCCTGGACGGGCGCCCCGGAGTCCTGCACGGGTGCTCCGGCATCCTGCACCGGCGCTCCGGAATCCTGCGGCGCGGCGGCCTCCGGCTTCGGCTTCGCCTCGAGCGGAGGAAGCGGCTGCGCGCTCGGCGCGGCCGGCTTTAGAGGAGCGGCCGCAATCGCCTGCGGCGCCTTGATCTCGGGCGGATCGAGAAGCACGGTGTATTCGCGCGTGAGGCGCCCGCCGGTCCACTCGAGATCCACCAGGAGATCCACGAAGGGCTCGTTCACCGGCGCGGTCGATGTGACGCGCAATACCGGCCTGCCGTCGCGCTTGACGATCGCAAAGCGAACCGTGCGCAGCGCGGACGAAGGCTCGATGCCTGCCTGGCGGTAAGCGTCGGCGGAAGCGAGGCGCGCGGAGAGGTTGTCTTCTTCCCCCGGCTGCAACGAAACGATCTCGATCTCGGCGTTGAGCGGCGAGCCGAGCGGAGAGAGGACGGTAAGGCGGCCGAGGCCCGCGGCCTGCGCGGCAAAAGGCTCCGCGAGGCACAAGATACCGGCCAGGATCGCAACGCTGATGGTCCTCACTTTGCCCCCGCTTTAATAGGTCTTCTAAGGTGGACCAACTACCTTAACATCATGGCCTTACGGCCGCAACTTAAAGAAGAACTCTTGAGGCTTAATGCCTCGGGCCTGAGTCCAGCAGGATTCTTAACATCCGCCGCAGCGGCTCGGCGGCACCCCACAGAAGCTGGTCGCCTACGGTGAAAGCCGAAAGAAAGTCCTGTCCCATCGGCAGCTTACGGAGGCGCCCGACGGGAACGGAAAGCTTTCCGGTCACCGCCGCCGGGGTCAGCTCGGCGAGACTTTCTTCCTTCCGGTTGGGCACCACCTTCACCCACTCGTTGCCACTGGCCAACATGCCTTCGATCTCGTCGAGCGGCAGCGGCCGGCGCAGCTTGATGGTCAGCGCCTGGCTGTGGCAGCGCATCGACCCCACGCGCACGCAAATGCCGTCCATTGGGACCGGGGCCCGCCCGTTGCCGTGGCGGCCGAGGATCTTGTTGCCCTCCGCTTGCGCCTTCCATTCCTCGCGGCTCTGCCCGGTGCCGAGATCCTTGTCGATCCACGGCAGCAGGCTTCCGGCGAGCGGATAGCCGATCTCCTTCTTCGGCAGCGCGCTGGAGCGGATAGAGCCGCTCACCGTGCGGTCGATGTCGAGGATCGCCGAAGCAGGGTCCGCAAGCAGGGGCTTCGCGCCTTCGCCGATGCTCGCCATCTGCCCGACCAGCTCGCGCATGGTGGCCGCTCCGGCGCCGGAGGCCGCCTGATAGGTCATGCTGGTCAGCCACTCGATCGCGTCGTGCTCGAACAGGCCCGCGGTCGCCATCAGCATCAGGCTGACGGTGCAATTGCCACCGATAAAGTTTTTGGTTTTTTTTGCAAGAGCATCCTCGATCAGCGGCATGTTCACCGGGTCGAGGATGATCACCGCGTCGTCGTTCATGCGCAGCGCGCTCGCGGCGTCGATCCAGTACCCCTTCCAGCCTTCGCGCCGCAGCTTCGGGTAGATCTCGTTGGTGTACTCACCGCCCTGGCAGGAAACAAGCACGGGCAGCTTCTTCAGCTCCGCCACGTCCATCGCGTTCCTGACCGGCTCGACCGGTGTTCCGATGTCCGGGCCCTTGCCGCCCGCCTGCGAGGTCGAGAAGAACACCGGCTCGATATGGTCGAAATCCCGCTCCTCGCGCATGCGCTGCACGAGCACCGAGCCCACCATCCCGCGCCAGCCGATGATTCCCGTCCTGAGCATGGCCATAGTTTAAAGCGCCTCGAGCACCGCCGCGCCCATTTCCGCGGTGCCGACGCGGCGCGTCCCGGCGGTGTAGATGTCGGCCGTGCGCAGCCCCTCCTTCAGGACTTTCCGCACGGCCTGCTCGATCCGCGCCGCCGCTTCGGGCCGCTCGAGCGAATAGCGCAGCATCATCGCCGCGGACAGGATGGTCGCGAGGGGATTCGCGACGCCCTTGCCGGCGATGTCGGGCGCGCTGCCGTGGATCGGCTCGTACAGGCCCTTGCCGCGCTCGTCGAGCGACGCCGAAGGCAGCATGCCGATCGAGCCGGTCAGCATCGAGGCTTCGTCGGACAGGATGTCGCCGAACATGTTGCCGGTCACGATGACGTCGAACTGCTTCGGATTGCGCACCAGCTGCATCGCGCAGTTGTCGACGTACATGTGGGTTAGTTCAACGTCGGGAAAGGCGCGGGCCTCAGTTGTTAGAACTTCTCTCCACAGCTGCGAGGTCTCCAGCACATTCGCCTTGTCGACCGAACACAGCCGTCTCGAGCGCTTGCGTGCGGCCTCGAAGCCCACGCGCGCGATGCGCCGGATCTCGGGCTCGCTGTAGCGCATGGTGTCGAAGCCCTCTCGCGCGCCGCCCACGTCGCGGATGCCGCGCGGCTGGCCGAAGTAGATGTCTCCGGTGAGCTCGCGCACGATGAGGATGTCGAGCCCGGCGACGACCTCGGGTTTGAGCGCCGAGGCGTCCGCGAGCTCGGCGTGCACTTGCGCCGGGCGCAGATTCGCAAACAGGCCGAGTTCCTTGCGCAGGCCCAGAATCGCCTGCTCCGGGCGCCTGGCACGCTCGAGGCGATCGTAGCGCGAGTCGCCCACCGCGCCGAAGAGCACCGCATCGGCTTCCCGCGCGAGCGCGAGGGTCGCGGCGGGCAGCGGCTCGCCCGCCGCCTCGAAGCCGGCGCCGCCGACCGGGGCCTCTTTCATCTCGATGCCAGGCACGAGCTGCCGCAACACCTTCGTTGCCTGGCCAATGATCTCCGGCCCGATCCCGTCGCCGGGGAGAACGGCCACTTTCATTGGGTCGAGCTCCTCAGAAATACCAGGGGTACTGGGCCTTGCGCTTCTCCTCGAAGGCGCGGATCTCGTCCGCGTGGCGCAGCGAGAGGCCGATCTCGTCGAGGCCGTTGAGGAGGCAGTGCTTGCGGAACGGGTCGATGTCGAAGCGGAAGCTTTTCGAGCCGTCGGCGGTCGAGACCGACTGCTTTGCCAGATCCACTATCAATTTGAAGCCGGGAAACGACGCGGCATCGTAGAAAAGCTGGTCGACCTCGGACTCCGCCAGGGCGACGGGCAGGAAGCCGTTCTTCAGCGAATTGTTCTGAAAGATCTCCCCGAACGAGGGGGCAATCACGGCGCGGAAGCCGTAGTCGCGCAGCGCCCAGGGAGCGTGCTCGCGCGAGGAGCCGATGCCGAAGTTCTTGCGCGCGAGCAGGATCTGCGCGCCCTTGTAACGCGGCTGGTTGAGCACGAACCCGGGGTCCTTGCGCCATGCGGCGAAGCAGGCGTCGCCGAAGCCGGTGCGCTTGATCGACTGCAGGTACCGCTGCGGAATGATCTGGTCGGTGTCGACATTCGCGCGGTCGAGCGGAACGACGAGGGACTCCAGGACCGTGAACTTGTCCATCAGCGCCACGTCCTCACGTCGACGAAGTGCCCGGCGATCGCCGCGGCCGCGGCCATGGTGGGGCTCACCAGATGAGTGCGCCCGCCGGCGCCCTGGCGGCCTTCGAAGTTCCGGTTCGAGGTCGAGGCGCAACGCTCGCCGGCGTCGAGCTTGTCGGGGTTCATGCCGAGGCACATCGAGCAGCCCGGCTCGCGCCATTCGAAGCCCGCGTCGCGGAACACCTTGTCCAGGCCCTCCTTCTCCGCCTGCGCCTTCACCAGCCCGGAGCCCGGCACCACCATGGCAAGGCGGATGTTGGAGGCGATCCTGCGCCCCTTCACGACCGCCGCAGCCGCGCGCAGGTCCTCGATGCGCGAGTTGGTGCACGAGCCGATGAAGATCTTGTCGAGCTTGATGTCGGTCATCCGGGTGCGCGGCTGCAGACCCATGTAGGTCAGCGCGCGCTCCATGCCCTCGCGCCGCGTCGAGTCCTTCTCGCGATCCGGATCGGGAACCGTGTCGTCCACGGCGACCACCATGTCCGGAGCGGTACCCCAGGTGACGTGCGGCTTGATCTCTCGCGCGTCGAGCGTCACCTCGCGATCGAACTTGGCGTCGGGATCGCTTTTCAGCGTCCGCCAGTAGGCGACCGCGCTGTCCCAGAGCGGCGCCTTCGGCGCGAACGGCCTGCCCTTTACATAGCCGATCGTCGTGTCGTCGACCGCCACCATGCCGGCCCGCGCGCCGGCCTCGATGGCCATGTTGCACACCGTCATGCGGCCTTCCATCGACATCGCGCGGATGGTGCTTCCGGCGAACTCGATGGCGTAGCCGATGCCGCCGCCGATGCCGATCTTGCCGATGATCGCGAGCACGACGTCCTTGGCGCTCACGCCGGCGGGCAGCGGACCCTCGACGTTGACGCGCATGTTCTTCATCTTCTTCGTCACCAGGCACTGCGTGGCGAGCACGTGCTCGACCTCCGAGGTGCCGATGCCGTGCGCGAGGCAGGCGAATGCGCCGTGGGTGCTGGTGTGCGAATCGCCGCACACCACCGTCATGCCGGGCAGCGTCGCGCCCTGCTCCGGCCCGATGACGTGGACTATGCCCTGCCTTTTATCCAAAAAAGGAAAGTACACCTTGGCGCCGAACTCCTTCATGTTCTTGTCCAAGGTCTCGATCTGCAGCCTGGCGAACGGGTCGCGCACGCCCGCCATGCCTTCGTTCCAGTTCGTCGTGGGCGTGTTGTGGTCGGCGGTCGCGACGACGGAGTCGACGCGCCAGGGCTTGCGACCCGCGGTCGTCAGCCCCTCGTAGGCCTGCGCGCTCGTCACCTCATGGACGAGGTGGCGGTCGATGTAAAGGAGCGCCGTGCCGTCGGGCTCGACGTGCACGAGGTGGCTCTGCCAGAGCTTGTCGTAAAGGGTATGTCCCATGTTCCCGTAGGTGGCCGATGCGGCAGTTTCCGCTGGGGAAACATGGGATTATAAGCTTACTTGCCGGCGCTGGGGCTCGCCTTCGCGGCGGTGTAGAGCGGCATCACCTTCTGGGCGTACTGCTGGACGTCCTTGATGCGGTCCTCGTCCGAAGGGTGCGTCGAGAGCCACTTCGGCGGCGCGCCGGAGCTGTTCAGCTTGGCCATCTTCTGCCACAGGCTGACCGCCGCCTGCGGGTTGTAGCCAGCGCGCGCCGCGAGCTCGACGCCGATGCGGTCGGCCTCCGTCTCATTGGTGCGCGAGTTGGGCAGATTGAGCGTGACGTCGGCGACCATGTTGCCGAGGCTCTGGCCGAGCTGGCCGACGCCGAAGAGCGCGCCCGCGACGCCGACCGCGGTCTGCGTCGCCATCTGGCGCGAGATCGCTTCGCGCGAGTGCTCGCGCAGCGCGTGCGAGATCTCGTGGCCCATGACCGCGGCGAGCTCGTCGTCGGTCGCCTGCAGCTTCTCGATCAGGCCGGTGTACATGGCCATCTTGCCGCCCGGCATACACCACGCGTTCACCTCGCTGGTCGAAAGCACATGGACTTCCCAGGGCCACTTCTGCGCGTCGGGACGGAACACGGCGGTCTGCGGAATGAGCCGGCTGGTGATGGCTTTCACGCGCTGCACCTGGGCCGCGTCCTTGTCCAGCACTCCCTTCTTCTGGGCGTCGGCCATCATCTGGGCGTATTCCTTCTGGGCGCTCGCCTCCACTTCCTGCTCGGAGACCAGCATGTGCTGCTTTCGGTCGACGCCGACGGCGCCCTGCTGGGTGGTTTCGACGGTCTGGCAGCCCGATGCCAGCGCGGCGGAGATCGCGAGGGCAATCAGAGATATGCGCATCATCATGGTCCTCTTAACGTAAGCGCGCGTAATCGCGACGTCGGTGTGAAAAGCTTACACGCCTGCATGCCTCAGGCTACGAGCAAAATGCAGACCTGCCAAGCCGCAAAGCGCCGACAGCGAAAAGGCGAGCCCAGGCCCGCCGAGCGTCCACAGCCAGCCCGCGGCAAGGGCGCCGAACGCGCCGCCCGCGCCGTAGGCCACGCTCGAAAACAGCGTCTGGCCGCGAGCTTGCGCGGCCTGCGGGAACACGCGCTGGACTGCGGCCACGGCGGCGGCGTGAAAGGCCCCGAAGGTCGCGGCGTGCAGGAGCTGCGCGATCACGACGAGCCACAGCACCTCGGCGAGCCACGCCAGCAGGAGAAAGCGAACCACGGCGCACGCGAAGCTCGCCGCAAGGATCGTGGAGAGCGCAAAGCGCCTGAAGAGCTGCGGCAGGAAAACGAACACGGCGATCTCGGCAACCACGCCGAGCGTCCACAGCACTCCGATCGTGGTCACGCGGTAGCCGGAGCGCTCGAGATGCAATGTGAAGAAGGCGTACAGCGTGCCGTGCGCCGCCGCCATGCAAAACCCGCACGCGAGCAGCCACAGCGCCGCGCGGTCCACGCGCCACGCTTCGGTTCCGGAATGCGCGCGCGGAGTGCGACCCGGCAACGATAAGGCGATCGCGAGCGAAGCAAGCGCGAAGCCCAGGATCGCCCAAGGGAGCGCCGTCACGGGCGCGGCGTCGAGCCATGCGCCGCCCGCGAGGACCGCGGCGACGAATCCGACCGAGCCCCACATGCGAATCGGGCCGTAGCGCCCGGGCTGGCCGGCGAGCGCGCCGAGCGTGATCGCTTCGACGATCGGGAGCGCGCCGGCGGAGAGCAGGCTCGAAACGCCGATGACCAGCGCAACGGCGGCGAAGCTCTGGACGAACGGCAGCACCAGGAACGCGCTTGCCAGTGCAGCGCACGACGAGACCACGATCGCGCGCAGCGCGCCGGTCCGGTCCGCCACGGCGCCCCAGCCGGCTGGCGCGAACGTGCGCATGATCGACGGCAGCGCGAGCACCCAGCCGATCTCGACCGCGCTCAACCCGCGCCCGGCGAGGTAGAGCGGGAAATAGGCCGTGAAAAGGCCGACGTGGACGAAATAGGCGCAGTAGAACGCGCCCAGCCTGAACGGCAGCGGCATCGCTTCTAAATTACCGCGACCTTCGCGGACGAATTCAGGATTTGCGCGGAGCGCTGAAGCGCACCGAGCCGAGCACCGAGCGAACGAAGCTCTTGCGTTCCTCGGTCGCAAAATGGCCGTCGAGCAGGAGATGCGAAAGCCCGTGCATCAGGGCCCAGGCTCCTGCGGCGGCGTACTGCGCGTCGTCCCCGAGAACGGCGAACGAATCGAGCAGCGCCTCGTAGGTCGCCCGATGGCGCGGCTCGAGCCCAGCTAGTCCGTTGAACATCAGGCGGAAGCGCTCCGGGTGAGCGAGGGCAAACCCTATATAGGCCTCACCCATCTCGCGCTGTGGCCGGCTCCGGAGCGCGCCCGCCAGCATCTCGAACCCCTCCGCCGCGAGCGCCGCGCGCAGGCTCGCCCGGTCCGGAAAGTGGCGATACGGCGCGTTGTGCGAGACCCCCGCCCGGCGCGCCAGCTCCCTCACACTGAGCGCCTCGAGCCCCTCCTTCTCAAGGATCTCCCCTGCCGCTTGCAACACCGCCTGCCGCAACTCGCCGTGGTGGTATGTTGGCATCGTCTACATCTCGGTCCGGACAATGTGGGCGCCGGCAACATAGCACAGCTTAGGCGCTGGCGTTTTTTTCTCGCCGTGGCCTCCCCAGTCCGTCACCCGCTCTTTCACCCAGTTTGATGGCTCGACAAACCGCACGGACCGGCACAAATAGACAAGGTTAGCCCGGTTTTCTTCCCGTGCCGTGAACGATTCCCCTGCCGCGGATGATCGGGCGCTGAGAGACTCACGCGAAAAACACCCAGAGATTGCGCGGCTGGGCCGGTGACAAGAACAAGAACCAAGGGGAGAGAAAATGACTCACGCAGCGAATCTGTACGCGCCGCCCGGCGCGCAGTTGACCTCGAACCAGAAAGTCTGCGACGCGTGCGGCGGGCAGATCCACGCCCGCGCCGAGATCTGCCCGAAGTGCGGCGTGCGGCAGCACCGCCCGGTGAGCAAGACTGCGCTGCTGCTCCTCACCTTCCTCCTCGGCGGCATCGGCGCGCACAAGTTCTATCTCGGCAAATACTGGCAGGGCGCGCTCTACCTGCTCTTCTTCTGGACCTACATCCCGGGGGTCGCCGCGCTGGTCGAGTTCATCATCTACGCGTTCACCAGTGAAGAACGCCTGAACGAGAAGTACTCGGCGGCGAGTGGCGCCGGAACGGTGGTCGTGGTCGTCGTCGTGGTCGCCTTCGTCGGCGTCGCCGTGATCGGCATCCTCGCGGCCATCGCCATCCCGGCGTACCAGGACTACACGGCGCGCGCGAAGGTCTCGGAGGCCATCCTCGCCGCCAATCCGTGGCGCATGGCAGTCACCGAGTACTACATAGAGACCAAGCGCGCGCCGGCGAGCGCCTCCGAGCTTCCCGGCGGCGCGCCGGCGCAGCCGCAAAGCGGCGCGATCGCGCTCGGAAAGGGCGGCGTCTTCACGCTCACGCTCAACGAGCGCCTGGGCGAGCGCTTCGTCGGCAAGACGATCGTCTTCCAGCCGGGCGTGAATCCGGACGGGCAACTGTCCTGGAATTGCGCAGGCGGCACGCTCGAGCCGAAATACCGGCCGAAGACCTGCCGCCCCTGAGCCGTTGTCCCGGCTATTTCATCAGCGGCGCTTCTTCTGACCCCTGCCGGCGTAGGGATTGCGGCCGGTGCGGAATTCGATCGCCATAGGCGTGCCGACGAGCTCGAACTTATTGCGGAAGAAGCCCTCGAGGTAGCGCTTGTAGGAGTCGGGGACGCGGTCGAGGGCGTTGCCGTGAATGATGATGCGAGGCGGGTTGACGCCGCCTTGATGGGCGTAGCGGAGCTTGGGGCGGATGACGCCGACCTTGGGCGGGGATTGCTTCTCGAGAGCGGAGATCAAGGCGCGGGTGAGTTTCGGGGTGGAGAGGCGGGCCATGGCGGCGGCGTAGGCGGAGTCGACTGAGCGCATCAGGGCGCCCATGCCTTTGCCCTCCTTGGCGGAGATGGAGTGCACCTCGGCGTAGTTGAGGAAGCCGAGCTTCCACTGGAGCTCGGATTTCATGCGGTCGCGCTGCTCCTTGCTCGCAGCGTCCCACTTGTTCAGCGCCAGCACCAGCGCGCGCCCGCGCTCGAGGATGTAGCCGGCGACGTGCGCGTCCTGCTCGGTGATGCCGTCGAGCGCATCGAGGGTCAGGATCGCGACGTTGGCGGCTTCGATCGCCTGCAGCGCCTTGACGATCGAGAAGAACTCGACCGGGGTGCCGGTCTTGCCGCGCCGGCGCACGCCCGCGGTGTCGACCAGCGTGTAGTGCCGGCCGGCGCGCTCGAAGGGGACTTCGATCGGGTCGCGCGTGGTGCCCGGCTTGTCGAACGCGATCACGCGCTCCTCGCCCACCAGCGCGTTGATGAGGGTCGATTTGCCGACGTTGGGACGGCCGACGATGGCGACGCGGGGGTGGCCTTTCTCGGGCGCATCGTCATCGGAGGGCGACTCGTCGGTGGGTAGTTTTGTAAAAACCAAATCCATCAGCTCGCGAACGCCTTCGCCGTGCGCGCCGGAGATCGCCGCCGGATTGCCGAGACCGAGCTCGTGGAACTCGGCGACTGCGGTGTCGGACTGCATGCCTTCGGCCTTGTTGACGGCGACGTAAACCGGCGAGGAGAGGCGCCGCAGCTTGCCGGCGATCTCGCGGTCGCCCGAAGTGAGGCCGGCGCGGCCGTCAACCATGAAGATGACGGCGTCGGCCTCGGCGATGGCCTGCTCGGCCTGGCGCGCCATCTCGACGTAGATGCCCTCTTCGGCGCCCGGCTCCAGGCCGCCGGTGTCGATGGCGATGAACGCGCGGTCGCCCTGGCGGCCTTCGCCGTAGTGCCGGTCGCGGGTGACGCCGGGAATGTCGTGCACGATCGCGTCGCGGCTGCGGGTGAGCCGGTTGAACAGGGTCGACTTGCCCACGTTGGGCCTGCCGACGAGCGCGATCACCGGCTTCACAGCGCGAGCGCGACCAGCGTTCCGTCCTGCGTCTGGATGAGCACGCTCGAGGCGAGGGCGAGCGGCGCGGCGCGCACCGGCCCGCCGCCGCTCGAATAGCGCGCGACGAAGGCGCCCGACTCGCGCGACAGGAAATGCACGTAGCCCTCCAGGTCGCCCACCGCCACCACGTTGCCGACCGGCGCCGGGATCGAAAGCTGGCGGTAGGCGAGCTTGTCCTGCTTCCAGACCGAGCGGCCGTTGCTGCGGTCGAGCTCGTGCACGCTGCCGCG
The DNA here is from genome assembly GCA_035577785.1 of Burkholderiales bacterium. Lineage (GTDB taxonomy): Bacteria > Pseudomonadota > Gammaproteobacteria > Burkholderiales > SG8-39 > SCGC-AG-212-J23. Next base: position 16,567 of record DATLUZ010000095.1, read on the forward strand.
GTCGTCGCTCACGAAGGCATAGCGGGCATCGACGGCGACGCCGGTGAGCGAGGACAGCTCGCGCGTCCACACCTGCCGGCCGCTCGCCATGTCGAAGCACGCCACCCGGCCCTGGTAGGCCGCCGCGCAGACCTCGCGCCCCTGCACCACGGGCTCGCCGACCACGTCGGTGACGCGCTCGAGCTCGGTCGCGCCCTTGGGAACGGCGACGGTCGACTCCCAACGCACGCCGCCGTTGGAAAGCGCGATCGCGGCGAGCTTGCCGCCGGAAAAGCCGGCAAAGGCGGTTTCGCCGACCACGGTGACGCCCGCCGGGCTCCTCACGATGAGCGACGCCGGCGCCCGCTGGTAGACCCAGCGGCGTTTTCCGTCCTGCTCGTCGAAGGCGAAGATGCGGTTGTCGACGCTGCGCACGATCACCAGGCCGCTCGCCAGCGCCGCCGGCGCCAGCACCTCGCTGGAAACGCGCGAGCGCCAGCGCTGCTTGCCGTCGGCAGCGGACAGCGCGAAGACGTCGCCGTCCTCGGTCGCGACCACGACGGTGCCCTCGTTCGCCGCCACGCCGGCGGACAGCCGCTTCTCGAGCGTCACGCGCCAGCGCTCCGCGCCCCGTTTGGCGGCGTCCAGCCGGACCACGGTGCCGTCGCGCGCGGCGGCGAACACCGCATCGCCCACCGGCGCGGGGAAGAAAACGAACCGGTCGGCGTCGCCGATCCGCGCGGACCACAGCACGCGCACTTCCTGCGGCTTCTCGAGGCGCTGCAGCTCGGCCGGCTTGGGGCCGCTTGGCGAGCTGCAGGCCGCGAGCGCAAGCGCCGCGGCGACGAGCACGGGAGCGCGCATCAGCCGCCGAGCGCGTCTAGCCGCATGCGTACGCTTTCGGTGAACGCGCTGTCCGCGCCGTCGGCCTTTTCGATCGCGAGCTTGTAGGCCGCTTTCGCGTCCGCGGCCTGGTTCTTCGCGACCAGCACGTCGCCGCGCAGCGCCGCATACTGCGCCTCGTAGGCGGCAGCGGTCTTCGCGTCCAGCGTCTTCAGCGCCTCGTCGTAGGCCTTCTCGTCGAGCAGCACCGCGGCGAGGCGCAGGCGGGCGAGGTCCTTGAAGTCCTGCGAGGGCGCGCGCTCGATCACCCAGGCGAGCTGCGCCTTGGCGGATTTCAGGTCGCCGCGGTCGAAGTAGTAGCGCGCCGCCACCATGGCGCCCATCGAGGCGTAGAGCGTGCGTGGATAGCTTTCCACCAGCGTGCCGGCGGCGTCGCGCAGCGCCTTGGCGTCGTTCGCCTGCACGGCCTTGGTCACCGTCTCGTACAGCGCGCTCGCGTGCGCCGCCTGGTTCGACTGGTACCAGCGCCAGCCCTGCCAGCCGATGAAGCCGACCGCCACGGCGACCACCAGCGCCGCGATCATGCCGCCGTGCTGCTTCCACCACGCCTTCAGCTCTTCTACCTGCTCCTGCTCTTCAAGATCGAGCGCCATGGGTCATCGCCTCCGGTGATGCGTCGTTCAATGCCGCCTTCACTGCCTGGACGAGCTCGTCCATCGCGTGCACGGTGGCTTCCTGGGTCGTGAGGTTCTTGACCTGCACGCTGTCCTGCGCAAACTCGCTCTCGCCGGCGATCAGCGCCACCCGGAATCCCTTGCGGTCGGCGTAGGCGAGCTGGTTGCGCAGCTTCGCCTGCTCGAGATACACCTCGGTGTTGACGCCGGCCTGCCGCAGGCGCTGCGCCATCGACAGGTATTTCTCGAGGTATTTCGGGTCCATGGTCGTGACCAGCACTTCCGCCGGCGTGCGCGGCAGGGGCTGCAGCAGCCCGGCATCCCTCAGCTTCGAGAACAGCCGCGTCAGGCCGATGGAGATGCCGACCCCGGGCAGCTTCGTATCGGTGAAATAGCTCGCCAGGTCGTCGTAGCGTCCGCCCGAGCAGATGCTGCCGAGCTCGGGCGCGTTGGCGAGCGTCGTCTCGTAGATGGTGCCGGTGTAGTAGTCGAGGCCGCGCACGACCCCGAGGTCGACCGCGAACGCGGAGTCCGGCACGCCGAACTGGCGGATCGCCGCGACGATGTTGCGCAGTTCTTCGAGGCCCTGCGCGCACTCGGGAAAGTCCTTCAGCACCGCAAGGGTCTCGCTCGTGTCGCGCTCGCCAGCGATCAGCCGGTACAGCTGGGCGGCGGCCGCATTGGCAAGGCCGGCGCGCTCCAACTCTTCCTGGATCTTCGCGGCCTCCTCTTTTTCCACCTTGTCGAGAGCGCGCAGCACCTCGGCCGATTTCTCCTCGGGCACGTCGAACTGCCGCAGGAGGCCGCGCAGCACCTTGCGGTTGTTGATGCGGATGCGGAACTCGCCGATCGCCATCTCGCGGAACACGCTGTGGATGACGCTCGGGATCTCGGCCTCGGCGAGGTACGAGAGCTTCTCCCGGTTGATGATGTCGATGTCGCACTGATAGAACTCGCGAAAGCGACCCTTGCGCGCCTGCGGGGTTTCGCCGCGCCAGACGCGCTGGATCTGGTAGCGGCGGAACGGGAACGCGAGCTCGCGCTCGCGCATCGCCACGTAGCGCGCGAGCGGCACCGTGAGGTCGAAGCGCAGCGCGCCCTTGGTCGCGGCCTCGTCGTCGTCCGCCTCGGCGAGGCGCGTGAGCGCGTAGATCTCCTTCTCCACGCCGCCCTTGGAGGTGAGCACCTCGCGGCGCTCGGCCGACGGCGTCTCGATCGGCAGGAAGCCGTACAGCTCGAAGTTGCGCCGGATGACCTCGACCAGCCGGTTGAACTGCAGCTGCTCGCCGGGCAGGTACTCCTGGTCGAAGCCGCGCAGCAGCGCGGGTTTCACTTTTTGCACGTAACACGGCCTTGATCGGGATTCGCTTGCGGCCGTACTTGTCCCTGACGTACGCCTCGACGATCGCCTGGAACTCTTCCGCGATGCGCTCGCCCTTCAGCGTCACCGTCTTCTTGCCGTCGACGTAAACCGGCGCCACCGGCACTTCGCCGGTGCCGGGCAGGCTGATGCCGATGTCCGCGTGCTTGGATTCGCCGGGCCCGTTGACCACGCATCCCATCACCGCGACGCGCATCTGCTCGACGCCCGGATAGGCGGACTTCCACGCCGGCATCTGCGCGCGCAGATACGTCTGTATCTTTTCCGCCAGGTCCTGGAACACGGTGCTCGTCGTGCGCCCGCAGCCCGGGCACGCGCTCACCATCGGAGTGAACGCGCGCAAGCCCATCGTCTGCAGGATCTCCTGCGCCACCTGGACCTCGCGCGTGCGGTCTCCGCCCGGCTCCGGGGTGAGCGAGACGCGGATGGTGTCGCCGATTCCCTCCTGCAGCAGCACCGCCATCGCCGCGCTCGACGCCACGATGCCCTTCGAGCCCATGCCGGCCTCGGTCAGGCCGAGGTGCAGCGCATAGTCGCAGCGCTGCGCGAGGCTGCGGTACACCGCGATCAGGTCCTGCACCTGGCTCATCTTGCACGAGATCACGATGCGCTCGGCCGCGAGGCCGAGGTCCTGCGCCGCCTGCGCCGATTCGAGCGCCGAGCGGATGACGGCTTCGCGCATCACCTCGGCGGCATCGAGCGGCGCCGGCCGTGCGGCGTTCTGGTCCATCATCCGCGCGAGGAGCTCCTGATCCAGGCTGCCCCAGTTCACGCCGATGCGCACCGGTTTGCCGTAGCGGATCGCGCACTCGATCATGGTCGCGAACTGCTCGTCGCGCTTCGCGCCCCTGCCGACGTTGCCCGGGTTGATGCGGTATTTGGCGAGTGCGCGCGCGCAATCGGGATACTGCGTGAGCAGCTTGTGGCCGTTGTAATGGAAGTCGCCGACCAGCGGCACGGCGCAGCCGCGCGCGTCGAGGCGCTCGCGGATGCGCGCCACCTGCGCCGCCGCCTCGGGCGTGTTGACGGTGATGCGCACGAGCTCCGAGCCGGCGCGCGCCAGCGCCTCGACCTGCCCGGCCGTGGCCGCGGCGTCGGCGGTGTCGGTGTTGGTCATCGACTGCACCACGATGGGCGCGTCGCCGCCGATGAGCACTTCGCCGACGGCGACCTGGCGCGAGACCCGGCGCTTCATGGCAGGCTCATTTCAGGGTGAATCGGGCGACTTCGACCCTGGTGTGCGGGCGAAGGTCCACGGGCTTGCCGTCGTAGGTGAGCTTCACTGAGCTCGCGTTGCCGATCACGACGTCGAACGGCGGGCGACCGCGCACCACGCGCTCGGTGCCGGCGGGGTTGAGCGACGAGATCAGCATGCGCCCCGCGCCGTCCTTGATCTCGAGCCAGGCTTCGCCCTCGGTGCGCAGCACGATGCGGTGCGTTCCCGGGGCGAGCTTGTCGGATTCTTCCGCGGCTGCGATTTTCTCGGCCTCGGGCTTTTTCGCCGCGACCGGCGCAGCGGCCGGCTTCTTCTCGGCGACGGCCGGCTTTTCCGCCACCACCGGCGCCGGCGAGGGCTCGGGAACCGGCGCGGGCGGCTGCGGCACGGCAGCCGTTTGCGCGGGCGGCTCGGCGGGCTGCGCGCGCTCCGGCGCCGGCGCCGACGGCGGCGCCGTCTTCTGCTGGTTCCACTCGTAGGCGAGCCCCGCCACCAGCACCAGCACCACGACCGAGAATCCGGCGTAGATCAGCGTCGAGCGCTTCGCGCTGTCGGAGAACGGCTGCGCCTGCTTGAAGCGCTGCGCGATCTGGTTGGCGTCGGGCCGGGGCTCCACGCGCGGCGACAGCCGCTCGATGAGCGGCTCCGGGTCGAGCTTGAGCAGGCGCGCGTAGTTGCGCACCATGCCGCGCGCGATCGTGGGACCGGGCAGCCGGTCGAAGCGCTCCTGCTCGAGCGACTCGATCTGGCGCGGCGCGAACTTGAGCTGCAGCGCCACGTCGTCGATGGCGAGGCCCTGCGCCTCGCGCGCCTGCTTCAGCGCGGCGCCGATGCCGGTCAATTCAGTCAAAGTTTCCCCGCTGCAGCGCCTGGTACTCGGGGGAGCCCGGAAAGCGCCGCCGCAGCTGGTTGGCGAAGCTCTGCTCGGCGACTTTCTGGCCCGCCTTGCGCTCGATGCGCAGCGCCAGCCAAAGCGACTCGGCGCTCCCCTGGTCGAGCTTGTTGTAGCGCGCGACGAGCAGGCGCGCCTGGTCCATCTTGCCCTGCTTGTAGCGGATCTGGCCGAGGTTGAGCAGTGCCGCGGGCTCGTCGGGCTGCAGGCGCAGGGCGCGCTCGAAATACTGCTCGGCCTCCTTCGGCCGGTCGGTGCGCAGCGTGCACACCCCGGCGGCGCTCCACGAGCGCGACGGCGTGGCATAGAGCGGATTCTTGACCGCCTGCATGAAGTACTTGATCGAGTCGGGCTCGCGCTTGGTCTGGCACAGGAACACGCCGTAGTTGTGGTTGATGTCCCCATCGTTCGGCGCGAGGTTGAGCGCGCGCTCGAAGCTCTGCGCCGCGAGGCTCTGCTCCTTCAGGTCCATGTAGACCAGCCCGAGCAGGCTATGCGCGGGCGCATAGCCCGGATCGGCGGCGGTAGCGATGCGCAGCTCCTCGAGCGCCACCCCCAGGTTGCTGCGCTGGTAGTACGCCGCCGCGAGCTCGGTGTGGCTTTTCGCGCGGGCGCGCGGGTCGCCCACGTCGCCGATGATCGCGCCGGCATCCGCAGCTTCCGGATCCAGCTTCTTGGTGCCGGCGCACGCGGCGGCGAGCACGAGCAGGCTTGTTATTAGTATTGTTCTCATGCACGCACCTCCTTCACCTCCTTGAGTGGCAGGCGCCGCCGCCGGCGAGTGCGATCGGCCACGTCGCCCGCGAGCTGGCCGCAGGCCGCCGCGATGTCGTCCCCGCGTGTCTTGCGCGTGGTAACGGTGATGCCGGCGCGTTGCAGGATCTCCGCGAAGCGCCGAATCCGGTCCGGCTCCGAGCGCTTGTAGTCCACGCCGGCGAACGGGTTGAACGGAATCAGGTTGTACTTGCAGCGCACCTCGCCGGCGAGCGCCGCGGCCTCGCGCGCCAGGGCGTCGCTGTCGTTCACGCCTTCGAGCATCACGTACTCGAAGGTGATGAAGTCGCGCGGCGCCTTCTCGAGGTAGCGGTTGCACGCGGCAATCAGCTCTCGCAGCGGGTACCTGCGGTTGAGCGGCACCAGCTCGTCCCTAAGGCGATCGTTCGGCGCGTGCAGCGACACGGCAAGCGCGACCGGACATTCTTCGCGCAGGCGGTCCATGCCCGGGACCACCCCGGAGGTGGACACCGTCACGCGCCGGCGCGACAAGCCGTAGGCGTTGTCGTCGATCATCAGGCGCACCGCCGGAATCACGTTGTCGAGGTTGAGCAGCGGCTCGCCCATGCCCATGAAGACGACGTTCGAAATGACCCGCTCGGTCCTGCGCTCCACTCCGAGGAGGCGGTTCGCGAGCCACAGCTGGCCCACGATCTCGGCGGCGCCCAGATTGCGGTTGAAGCCCTGCTTGCCGGTGGCGCAGAACGAGCAGTCGAGCACGCAGCCGGCCTGGCTCGACACGCACAGCGTCGCGCGCCCGGTCTCGGGGATGAACACCGACTCCACGGCGTTGGCGCCGTCGACCTTGACCAGCCACTTGCGCGTGCCGTCGGCCGTGGTTTCGTCGCCGACGATGTCCGGCGCGGCGACGCGAGCGGTGCGGGCGAGCTTCTCGCGCAACGCCTTGGAGAGATCGCTCATGGCGCCGAAGTCGGACACGCCGAGCTGATGGATCCAGCGCTGCACCTGGCGGGCGCGGAAGGGCTTCTCGCCCTGTGCCGCGAAGAAGCTCGCGAGACCGGCCGCGTCCAGGCCGAGGAGGTTCTGTTTCAACGCCTCACTCACCTCGAAAACACCTCGCTCGCCGGGAAAAAATAAGCGATCTCGGTCTTCGCGGTTTCCGGGCCGTCGGAGCCGTGCACCGCGTTGGCGTCGATCGACTCCGCGAAATCGGCGCGGATCGTGCCCTTCGCCGCCTTCTTCGGGTCGGTGGCGCCCATGAGCTCGCGGTTCTTGGCGATCGCGTTGTCGCCCTCGAGCACCTGCACCAGCACCGGCCCCGAGGTCATGAACTGGACCAGGTCGTTGAAGAACGGCCGGCCGCGGTGCACCGCGTAGAAGCCCTCGGCCTCGGTGCGCGAGAGGAACATCATGCGCGCGGCGACGATGCGCAGCCCGGCGGCCTCGAAGCGCGCGAGAATCTGGCCGATGGCGTTTCTTTTGACCGCATCGGGCTTGATGATGGAAAGGGTGCGCTCGAGCGCCATGGAACGGAGATCCTTCGTTTAAACGCCGTCGTTCGAAAAAATTTCGCCATTGTAGCAAAGGGTTAGCATGTACCGACACCTCCGCAGCGAATTTTCCGGCCGCATCGCCACGGTTACGCTCGAGCGCCCCGACCGGCGCAACGCGCTTTCGGCCGACTTGATGCGCGAACTGACCGCCTGCGCGCTCGAGCTCTCGGCGCGCAAAGATCTCGACGCCGTCGTGGTGACGGGCGCGAAGGGCGCCTTCTCCGCCGGGGCCGACCTGAAGGATTCGAGCCGCTGGGCGGGCGGCGCGCCGCTCCTCGAGCAGCGCGAGATCGCGGGGCTGGGCCAGCGCATGGCGCGCGCGTGGGAGGAGCTGCCGCAGATCACGATCGCGGCGATCGAGGGCTACGCCGTCGGCGGCGGCCTCGCGCTCGCCGTCGCGCTCGATTGGCGGGTCATGGCGCACGACGCGTTCGTGACGCTGCCCGAGATCTCGCTCGGCATTCCGCTCACGTGGGGCACGCTGCCGCGCCTCGTCAACCTCGTCGGGCCGGCCAGGGCGAAGCGGCTCGCGATCCTCGGCGAGCGGGTCGGCGCCGCCGACGCCCTCGCCATGGGCCTCGTCGACGAGGTTTGCGGCCACGGCAAATCGGTTCAGCGGGCGCACGAGCTCGCGGCCATGGTGCTGCAAAAGCCGAAGCACTCGGTCCTCATGACGAAGGAAGCGGTGAACGCGTACGCCATGATGGGCGCGCACGCGGTGAGCTTCATGGGGCCCGATCAGCTCGAGCTCGCCGCCGCGAGCCCCGAGTCGCGCGCCGCGCGCGAGGCTGCTTTGTCAAAGAAGAAGTGAGATCTCAGGGGCGAAATGCGGTTTTTTCCAGGATCCATTCCGGGACGAGACCGCGGCCCTGATAACGCACGTCGACGCCGAGGCCCGGCGCCCAGACCAGGTCCTCGCCGCAAAAAAGCAGCGGCATGCGCTCGCGCGCCCACGACGGCACGCCCGCTTCCTGGAACAGGTTCTTGAGCGTGCGTCGCGGCCGGCGCGGATGAACCTGCAGGCGCTCGCCACCGGAGCGCAGCCGGACCTGGAAGGGACCCTTCTTCAGATGCTCCGAGGCAACGCCTTCGCCGGCCGTGAAGCGCAGCTCCCCGCCCAGGGCGGGAATCTTCAGCCGGCGCTCGCCCTTCCATGGAAGCGGAGCGAACCGGCCGGCCGGCGTCGCGTCGAGCGACACGCGGCCTCGGTAGACGCGCACGGTGGCGCCGTCGTGCTCGAGCCGCGTGCGCGCCGCGCCCGAGGTGAGCTGCTTCAGCATCTCGACGAGCTTCGCTTCGCTCGGCGCCTTCAGGCCCTGCGACGAAAGAAACTCGCGCAGCAGGCGGCCCGCGCGATCGTCCTTTTCGGCGGCGAGACGCGCTGCGCGCGCGAGCGCGCGCTTCCAGTCCGGGAAGCGCGTCTCGAGGAGCGGCCCGACGCGCCGGCGCAGAAAATTGCGCGTGAGCGCCTCGTCGGCGTTGCTCTCGTCCTCGATCCACTCCAGGTCATGCGCTCGCCCATACTCCTCGATCCGGGCCCTCGAGACCTCGAGCAGCGGCCGCGCCAGGAGCTTGCCCTCGAGCCGCGAGACCCCCCGCATGCCGCTCGCCCCCCGCAGCCCCGCGCCGCGCAACAGGTTCATGAGCACGGTCTCGGCCTGATCGTCGAGGTGGTGCGCCAGCGCGATCAGGTCGACGTTGAGCTTCCCAAACGCGGCGTAGCGCGCTTCGCGCGCCGCGGCTTCCAGGCCCTTCCCCGAAGGGCGGACTTTGACCTTCGAGACTTTCAGGCGAACACCCCATTGCCTGCACAGCCGGCGGCAGAAGGCCGCCCAGGCGTCGGCGTTCGGGCTGAGGCCGTGATGCACGTGGATCGCGCTGATGCCCGGATGGTGCTTCAGGAGATGGAGCAGGACCACCGAGTCGATGCCGCCGGAAAGGCCGACGGCGATGCGCTTCTGACCCTGCGCCTGCAGGAACGCCCGCGCGCTAGCGCTCGCCGGATTCCTTGAACTTGCCATAGCCCATCAGCCGCTCGAGGCGCTCCTCGACGAGCTCCTTCGGCTTCTTTTCGCGCAGTGTCTTCAGCGCCTCGGCGAGCGCCTTGCGCAGCGACTGGCCGGTGGCCTGCGGATCGCGGTGCGCGCCCCCCAGCGGCTCGGGGACGATCTTGTCGACGAGCCCGAGGGTCTTCAGGCGGCTCGCGGTGATGCCGAGCGCTTCGGCGGCGTCGGGCGCCATCTCGGCGCTGCGCCACAGGATCGAGGCGCAGCCTTCGGGCGAGATCACCGAGTAGGTCGCGTACTGCAGCATGAGGATCAGGTCGCCGACGGCGATGGCGAGCGCGCCGCCGGAGCCGCCCTCGCCGATCACCGTGACGACGATCGGGGTGCGCAGCCGCGCCATCTCGAAGAGATTGCGGCCGATGGCCTCGGATTGCCCGCGCTCCTCGGCGTCGATTCCCGGATACGCGCCGGGGGTGTCGATGAAGGTGAACACCGGAAGCTGGAACTTCTCGGCGAGATGCATGAGCCGCAGCGCCTTGCGGTAGCCCTCGGGCTTGGGCATCCCGAAGTTGCGCAGGATCTTTTCCTTCGTGTCGCGGCCCTTCTGGTGGCCGATGACCATGCACGGCTCGTTGGCGAAGCGCGCGAGGCCGCCGACGATCGAGGGATCGTCGGCGTAGCTGCGATCGCCATGCAGCTCCTCGAAATGGGTGAACAGCGCCTGGATGTAATCGAGCGTGTACGGCCGCTGCGGATGGCGCGCCACCTGCGCCACCTGCCAGGGCGTGAGCTTGCCGTAGATGTCCTTGGTGAGGCTCTGGCTGCGCTTGGTGAGGCGCTGGATCTCCTCTGAGATGTCGGCCGCCGCGTCGTCCTGGACGTAGCGCAGCTCCTCGATTTTGGTTTCCAGCTCGGCGATCGGCTGCTCGAACTCGAGGAAGGTGGTCTTCACTGGCGCGCGATTTTAACCCTGTACCACCACCTTGTTGCGCCCGAGCGCCTTGCCCCGGTACAGGGCCTGGTCGGCGCGGGCCAGAACGGCGGCCGCGGCCTCGCCCTTTGCGTGCTGAGCCACGCCGATGGTCAGCGTCACGCCGGTCTCGCCCGCCACGGCGGCGCGGATGCGCTCGGCGACGGTGCTCGCCCCCGAGAGGTCGGTGTCCGGCAGGACGAGCAGGAATTCCTCGCCGCCGAAGCGGCCGAAGACGTCGATGCCGCGCAGGCCGCGGCCGGCCGCGGCGGCGACCTGCCTCAGCGCCTCGTCGCCCGCGGCGTGCCCCAGCTCGTCGTTCACCGCCTTGAAATGATCGAGGTCCATCAGGCACACGGCGTAGCCGCCGCGGGAGCGCCCCGCGCGCGCCTGCTCCCGGGCCAGGCTTTCCATGAGGAAGCGCCGGTTGTACGTCCCGGTGAGCTCGTCGCGAATCGCGATGTCGCTGATGCGCTCCAGCGCCTCTTCCAGGCGGTGGTTTGCTTCGGCCAGCCCGCTGCGCAGGCGGTTTACATAGCCGCCCATCGCCGCGAACCATGGCAGAGCGACCATCAGCACGGCGAACTCCGTGAGCGCCGCATCGGTGTCCATGTAGTCCTGGTCGCGAAGGTACGAGAAGTGCAGCACCGACCCGTGCGCCGCCAGCGCGAGGACCGAGAGCGCCGCCAGGCGTGCCGCGCTCAGGCGCAGCGCGCCGTAGAGCATCACCACCAGGTAGAACAGCGTGAGCGCCTCGCGTGCCGACGGAGCGTGATACATGATGTAGGCGAGGAACAGGATCGCCGCCGCTGTGTGTTCGGTGGCTAGGCTCGGATCGCCGAAGCGCCGGTTCAGGCCGGTGCGCACGATGAGATAAAAGAGCGCCAGCAGCGTCGCGATCCCGGCGGTGCCCTCGACCGCGACGTGCCAGGGCAGCAGCTCGAGAAACGCGCACACGAAGAGCGCGAGGCATACGAGCAGCGCGGTGCCGGTAGTCATCAACACGCCGCCGATGCGCGCGGCTTCCTTTGCGTGCGCGCTTTCCTCGCGCACGGCGGCGCCGCTGATCGGTTCGGACAGGATAGGGGTCATCGGGCTCATCGGGCTCATTGGGCTCGCGGGCCGCCCTTATTCGTTCTTATGCTCAGTATTCTACCGGCACCGGATCGAGCGAGCGCCACAGATACCAGGTCGCGACCGAGCGCCACGGGCGCCAGCGCTCGCCGATCCTGCGCAGGGTCGAGAGCGCGACCTTGCGGTTCGCGAAATAAGCCACACGGATGCCCTTCTGCAGGCCGAGGTCGTCGAGCGGAAACACGTCCGGGCGCAGCAGGTTGAAGATGAGGAACATTTCCGCGGTCCAGCGCCCGATGCCGCGCACCTCGACCAGCTCGGCGATGATCTCCTCGTCCGCCATCGCCGGCCAGCGGTGAACGTGGATCGAGCCGTCGGCGAAGTGCTGCGCGAGGTCGGCGATGTACTCGGTCTTGCGGTCGGACAGGCCGCAGGCCCGCAGTAGCGGCCTTTGCTTCAAAAGCACGTTTTCCGGGGTCACCTCGCCGACGCAGTCCGCAAAGCGGTTCCACACGCTCTGCGCCGCCTTGACCGAGATCTGCTGCCCGACGATGGCGCGCGCGAGCGTCATGAACGGCTCGCCGCGGCGCACGAGGAAGATCTTCGGGTGCGCGCGCATGATGGCGGCCATGACCGGATCGCGGCGCGCGAGGGCGCGCTTCGCGCCGTCCCAATACTCAGGCTTCATTCAACGGCAGGTTGAGGAGCAGATTCTGCGGCTTCAGCCTCACGACTCCATCCTCGGCGGACAGCGCGAGATAGACGTCGCGGCCCGCGATGTCGCCGCGCATGGCGGCCGGATCCTCGAACCGCAGCGCGAAGAGGGCGAGGAGGTTGCGCATGCGGCCGGCGTCGACCTCGTTGCCGGCCCAGAGCTCGTTCAGGATCGCGGTGGACTCGGCGTCGAGGCCCACGTGCCACGCCCAGCGCGGCTCCTCGATATTCCGAATCGGCTTTACTTTCACTTCGAGCCCGAGAAAATGCGACACCCAGAGCTCGATCACGCGGGCGAAGGCGTCCAGCGCCGCTCGCCCGTAGGTGAAGCTCACCACGGTGTCGTGCTTCGACTCGCGCTCCCAGTAGAGCGCGGCGTTGGCACGATCGAGCACGTCGAGGTTGGCGGTTCCGAGCTCGCCCTGCGCCTCGACGATGAGGCGCCCGATGCTGCCGTAGCGGTGGCCGGAAGCGTGCATCTCCACGGTCTCGAGATCCGCGAGCAGCACGTGGCCATCCTTGAGCGTCGCCTTCTGCTCGCGGAAGAAGAGCTCGGCTGCGCGCAGCCGCAGCGGATCGTCGCTGCCATCGAGCACGTTCCTCAGGATGACGTGCGCGAGCTGGTCGATGAACATCGGCGGCACGTCGATCGCGCCCTTGAAGAGCGCCATGTAGGCGCCTTCGACGGTGCCGGCATCGAGCAGGCGGTCGCGAAAACGCAGCAGGAGGCGGTAGTTGTCCCGGGCGTCCGGGTCCTGCAGCGCTTTCAGCTCCTTGTCGGTGACGCGAAGGCGAGGCTCGGCCATGAGGGCCGCGTGGAGCTCGCGCTCCAGCGGTCCGGATTCCTCCACCGGGTGGATCTCCGGCCGCAAATAGTAGGCGCGCAGGAAGTCGTCGGTAACGCGCAGGCGGCCGGCGGCGTCGCGCTCGAGCAGATGGAAACCGCTGTTACGCCAGAAATCCGGCATGGATTTCTACTGACTTTAGGAAGGGGTACGGGGAAACTTGGGTTTCCCTGTACCGGTTACGCAGGGGCGAGAACCAGCCGCGAGTGGGACGCGACGTGCTGCTTGAGGAACTCCATCTGGTCCGCCAGGATGCGGCGGTTGGTGAGAATGAGGTACTCGGCCTTGTTCGGCACGTACGGCGCATAAAGAAGCTCGAGCCCGCACTCCTGCGGCAGGCGGTTTCTCTTGTGGCCGTTGCAGTGCCGGCAGGCGCAAACCACGTTCATCCAGGTATCGCGACCGCCCCGCGAGAGCGGAGTGATGTGGTCGCGGGTCAGGCGGAAGTAGCTGAACTCGCCGCCGCAGTAGGCGCACATGTGGCGGTCGCGGCGGAAGAGCTCCCGGTTGTTCAGCGGCGGCACCTGGTTGAAGCCCTTGGCGGCGAGCGCCTTGCCCTTGATGGCGACGATCGAGTGCGCCGTGATGCTCGAGCGCTCCCCGGTGATGCGCGAGATGCCGCCGTAGTAGGTGAAGGTCTCGTCGCCCAGCGTCCAGGCGACCAGGTTCTTCGCATAGTAGAAGCACGCCTGCTGCCAGCTGATCCAGCGGTGCGGGACACCGTGGCTGTCGAGCGAGAGAATGAGCGGCTTGTCCATTGGCAGAGTTCGTGCTTCCGCGTCAGATTCTGCCATGCATATCTTAAAAAACAAAGGGCTGCACGGATCAGCGCGCAGCCCTTCTAGGTGCCGAACGGCTGGATTTGCGTACTATTTATCTACGGCCTGCTTGAAACCCTGACCCGCGGCGAAAGCCGGCACCGTCTTCGCGGTGATCCGGATCTCCTTGCCGGTCGCTGGACTGCGGCCCGCGCGCGCCTTGCGCTTGCGAGGCAGGAAGGTGCCGAAGCCGACCACGGTGACGCGCTTGCCCTTGGCAACGTTCTCCACGATCGCGTCGAACACCGCGTTCACCGCTTCCCCTGCCGCCGCCTTGCTGACATTGCTTGCTTTTGCCGCAACCTGGACCAGGTCCTGTTTGGTGACCACATGTGGCATGCGCTCTCCCTCGATTGCCTATTGCACGATCCACTGCGCCCGCTTTGCGGCAAGCGAGCGAGCGTGAATCGTATCCAAACCGAAATCGAAACACAACGCGTCGCCGCGGAGCCTTGCAACCATTTATGATTGAGGTTCAAAGGAGAGGAGGACTCGATGAGGATGCGACAGCTCGCGTGCGTCGCCGCTGCGGCGGTCACGCTGACATCGCCTGCGCTCGCGCAGACCACGCTCACGTATTCGTCGTGGGTGCCGCCGACCCATCACCTCACGATCTGGCAGGCGAACTGGGCCGCCGAAGTGGAGAAAGCCACCGGCGGCCGCGTGAAGTTCCAGTCGCTGCCGAAGCATCCCGCTGCCGCGCCGGGAACCTTCGACGCGGTGCGCGACGGCCTGGTCGATCTTTCCTACGTCACGGCGAGCTACACGCCGGCGCGCCACATCCTGCCGCTGATGGCCGAGCTGCCCGGCATGGCCGACACCGCCGAGGTCAACTCGGTCGCGTACTCGCGCATCCACTGGCAGCACTTCCAGAAGGTCGGCGAATACAAGGGCGTGAAGCTGCTCGCGGTCTGGACGCACGGGCCCGGCCAGATGTTCACCAAGAAGCCGGTCGCGGGCATCAACGACGTGCGCTCGCTCAAGATCCGCACCGGCGGTGGCATCGCCGAGGCGGTGGCGAACGCCATCGGCGCCTCGGCCTTCGTGAAGCCGGCGCCCGAATCCTACGAGCTGCTCAACTCCGGCGTGGCCGACGGCGTGTTCTTCCCGTTCGAGTCGATCGTGTCCTTCAAGCTCGACACGGTGATCGGCCAGGCCACCGTGTTCCCGGGCGGGATGTACAGCTCGGCGTTCGGCTTCTTCATGAACGAGGAGAAGTGGAACAAGCTCTCCAAGCAGGACCAGGCGATCATCGAGAAGTACTCGTATGAATACGCGGCGCGCAGCAACGGCAAGTCCTGGGACGCGGCCGACCAGAAGGGCCTCGACGCGCTGAAGAAGGCAAGCGTGAAGATCGTGCGCGCCGACCCGGCGTTCGTCGCCGAGGTGCAGAAGCGCTCGGGGCCGATCGTCGAAGACTGGATCAAGAAAGCTTCCGCCAAGGGCGTCGACGCCCGGGCCGCGCTGCAAGAGTTCCGCGCCGAGATCAAGAAGGTCGCGGCGGAAAAATAGGTCGCCTGCCTCGGCCTGTTCCACCGTGAGCGAGCCGGCAAAGGCATGGGAGCGGCGAGCCGACGCGGTCCTCGGCATCGCCGCCTCCGCGCTTCTCTCGTGCCTGATGCTGGTGACGTTCGTCGACGTCGTCGCCCGCTACCTCTTCAACCGCCCCATCCGCGGCGCGTTCGAGGTCACCGAGCTCCTGCTGCTGGTGCTGATCTTCGCCGGGCTGCCGCTGGTGTCGCACGCCGACGAGCACGTCACGATGGACTTCATCGACCGCATGCTGCCCGCGGCCGCGGTGCCGGTCCTGATCCGCGCGGTCCACGCGGTGGTGGCCGCGGTGTTCTTCTTTCTCATGTGGCAGGTGATCATCAAGGCCGGCCGCATCTCGGCCTACGGCGACACCACCGACGTGCTGCGCATCGCGATCGGGCCGTTCGTCTATTTCATGGCGGCGATGATCGGCCTGTCGGGCCTGGTCCACCTCTATAAAGTCTTCTTTGCGTGGCCGAAGCGCTGATCGGGCTTCTCGCCATGATGCTGCTCGCGTTCGTGCGCATCCCGATCGCGCTTGCCATGGGCATCGTCGGCATCGTCGGCTACGCCTACATGCGCGACTGGAGCTGGGGCGCGGCCCTCGCCACCGCGCAGACCAAGATCTACGAGACCGGGCGCAACTACACGCTCTCGGTGGTGCCGCTCTTCATCCTGATGGGCAACTTCGTGACCCGCGCCGGCATGTCGCAGGAGCTCTTCCGCACGGCCTACGCCTTCATCGGCCACCTGCGCGGCGGACTCGCGATGGCAACCATCGTCGGCTGCGCGGGCTTCGGCGCGATCTGCGGCTCCTCGATCGCGACGGCGGCGACCTTCGCCAAGGTCGCCTACCCTTCGATGAAGCGCTTCGGCTATTCGGACGCGCTCTCGACCGGCTCGATCGCCGCCGGCGGCACCCTCGGCATCCTGATCCCGCCCTCCACCATCATGGTGATCTACGGCATCATGACCGAGACCAACATCGGCAAGCTGTTCGCCGCCGGTGTGCTGCCCGGAATCCTGGCGACGCTGCTCCTGTGCCTCGCCGTTCAGTACGTCACCTGGCGCGATCCGAAAGCCGGCCCGCCCGGCGAGCGCGTCGGCTGGCGCGAGCGCTGGGCGGCGCTGGCGGGATTGCAGTGGTTCGCGGCGGTCGGCGTCATCCTCGCGATCGTGGTCCATTTCGGCTGGCTCGAGAGCGACGACGCCGCCGTCGTCGGCGCTTTCGTGGTTTTCCTCATGTCCCTGCACTACAAGGGGGTGAGTAGCGTCATCGCGCTCTTCACGCTGGTCATGGGCGGCATCTACGGCGGCGTGTTCACGGCGGTCGAAGGCGCGGGCGTGGGCGCCTTCGGCGGATTGATCTTCGCGCTCGCGCGCCGCGCGCTGGGCTGGCGCGAGCTGTACGAGGCGCTGCTCGAAAGCGCACGCACCACGTCGATGCTGTTCATGATCCTCATCGGCGCACTGATGTTCGCGGAGTTCGTCAACATCACCACCATGCCGAACGACCTGAAGAGCTTCGTCTCGCGCTTCGAGGTCAACCCGATCATGGTGGTGGCGATGATCATGGTGATCTACGTGATCCTCGGCACCGCGATGGAGGAGCTCTCCATGATCCTGCTCACGGTGCCCCTGTTCTTCCCGCTGATCGTGCACCTGGGCCTCGACCCGGTGTGGTTCGGCATCCTCATCGTGGTGGTAGTGGAGATCGGCCTCATCAGCCCGCCCGTGGGCATGAACCTGTTCGTCCTCAACACGCTGCTGCCGCAGGTGCAGACCCGGACCATCTTCCGCGGCGTGATGCCGTTCGTCGCCGTGGACTGCCTGCGCCTCGCGATCCTGGTCGCCTTTCCGATCATCTCGACGTTCTTGCCGAGCTTCATGAAGTGACCGAGAGCCGCGCCAGCGCCTTCGCCCTGCTCGCGGCCGCCAACCTGTTCTGGGCCGGCAACTGGGTCCTCGGCAGGGCGCTGCGCGACGCGTTCGACCCGATCTCGCTCAACTTCTACCGCTGGCTGGTCGCGCTGGTCGCGCTCGCGCCGTTCGCCCTGCCCGGCCTCGCGGCGAAGCGCGAGCTGATCCGCCGGCACGCGGGCCTGCTCGCCCTGCTGGCGCTGCTCGGCGTCTCGGTGTTCCAGAGCCTGGTCTATCTCGGCCTGGAATCCACCACCGCGGTGAACGCGGTGCTCATCAACTGCTCGGCGCCGCTCTTCATCCTGCTGTGCGCCTGGGCGCTCGAGGGCGAGCGCCCGAAGCCGCACCAGCTCGCCGGCATCGCGATCTCGGTCGCCGGAATCCTGGTCATCCTTTCGCGCGGCGAGGCGGCGGCGCTCGCCGCGCTCGAGCTGCATGCGGGCGACGCCTGGATCCTGCTCGCGATCGCGATCTGGGGCGTCTATTCGGTGCTGCTCAAGCGCCGCCCGTCCGGGCTCGGCGGCGTGCATTTCCTCTTCGTGCTGTCGGTGGCCGGAATGCTCCTGCTGCTGCCGGCGTTCGCGCTGCAGGCGCTGCGCGCGCCGCCGCG
>DATLUZ010000096.1:0-23899 GCA_035577785.1 Burkholderiales bacterium
AGAGCAGCACCCGGTCCCCGCGCGCAACGCCGCAGCGCTGCTGCAGGAAGCCGGCGAGCGCGTCGACTTCGCGCTTCAGGTCGCGGTAGGCGATCCGCCGCCCGTAGTAGTCGATCGCCGCCCGCTCCGGCTGCCTTGCCGCGCTGGCGGCCAGGTTCGCGTACACCGTTTCGCGGGGCAGCTCGAGCGTCCTCGGCTGACCGGGCGGCCAATGCGCGAAATGCCGATCGAACATCACACCTGGTAGCGGCGGACGGCTTCCTCGTTCCACTTGATGCCGACGCCCGGCGTTGCGGGAATGACGACGCTGCCCTGGTGGAGCGAGAACGGCGTTTCAAGGATCACGTTCGCCCAGTCCATGTACTCAAGCCAGTGCGCGGTTGGCGAAACCGCGAGCAGATGCGCGCTCACTTCGGGGAAAAGGTGACTCGACATCTCCAGCCCGGCGGCTTGCGCCAGCGCCGCCGCGCGCATCCACCCGGTCACGCCGCCGATGCGCTCCGCGTCGGGCATGACGTAGTCGCTCGCGCCGGCCGCGAGCGCCTGCGCCATCTGCTCCGGGCCCATGAAGTTCTCGCCGATCTGGATCGGCGTGCGAATTTCATCTTTTATTCTCCTACACCCCGAAAAATCGTCAGCGCGGATGGGCTCCTCGATCCAGAGCACGCCGCCTTCATCGTCGATCATGCGGCCGCGCTCGAGCGCCTCCGCGACGGTGAGTCCCTGGTTGAAATCGACCATCAGCGTGACGCCGGGACCGATCGCCTTCTTTACCACGCGCAGCGCTTCGAGGTCTTCCGCGGCACGCGGCCGTCCCATCCGGAGCTTGACCGCGCGAAAACCCTCGCCGACTAGCTCCTCCGCTTCCTTCGCCAACGCGGCAACCGGTGCCAGGCCCAAGCCATTCGAGTTGTAGGCGGGCATCGGGCGCGGCGCGCCGCCGAGAAGTTGCACCAGCGGCTGGCCAAGCGACTGGCCGAGTGCGTCCCAGGCCGCCATGTCGATGCCCGAGATGGCGAAGAGCACGATGTTGTGCACGCCAAGCAGCGCGTATTTCGTGCGCAGCTTGCGCTCGACCTCGTAGGGCACGACAGGATCGCCTTTCACCATCTCGGCCATCGCCTCCACCAGCTTCGCGAGCGGCGCGAGATTGTGCCTGCCGACCGCGAACAGATACGAGCGTCCGACGATGCCGCCGTCGGTCTCCAGGTCGATGAGCAGAAGCGGCGCCGCGCTCACCGTCGCGATGCTTGTGACGAGGGGCCGCCTGATCGGCGCGGCCACTGCCCGCACGCGGATGCTGCGGATCCTGAGGTTCGCCATTTGCCCTATTTGCCTTTGAAGGCGGGCTTGCGCTTCTCCATGAACGCGCGTCGCCCTTCCTGGTAATCGCCGCTCTTCGCGCAGCGCTCGATCGCCGCCGTCATGTTCGCCTCGTCCGGGGCGCCAGCGGCCTTCACATACTCCTCGATGATGGTCTTGGAATTGGCGATCGAGAGCGGCGCGTTTTCGCACAATTGCGCGATGATCCTGCCGACTTCGCTCTCCAGCTCGCCGTCGTGGAACACCTGGTTGACGAGGCCCATGGCGAATCCTTCTTCTGCGCTGTAGCGCCGGCCGAGAAACATGATCTCGCGCGCGCGGGCGTGCCCGACCGTCTCGACGAGGCGCTTATGCCCTTCGACGTTGTAGGCGAGGCCGAGCTTCGCCGCAGGGATGCCGAACTGCGCCGAGCGGGCGCAATAGCGCAGGTCGCAGGCGAGCGCGACCTCGAGGCCGCCGCCCATGCAGAAGCCGTAGATCATCGCCAGCGACGGCTTGCGCGAGTCCTGGATCGAATGCAGCACCTGGTCGAGCAGCCCGTCGTAGTCGGCGACCGACGACTTCTGCGCGCGGATCTCCTCGAACTCGGAGATGTCGGCGCCGGAGGCGAACGCCTTGGTTCCGGCGCCGCGAAACGCGACGCAGCGCACCTCGGGGTCGGCGTCGTACTGCGCCATCGCCTGCGGGATGCCGCGCCACATGGCGCCGTTGATGGCGTTGTGCTTCGCCGGCTGGTTGAACACGATCCAGCCGACCGCGCCGCGCTTCTCGACGACCAGGCTCATGGCTTTCCGGAGGGCCCGTAGATCGAGGGCACGGTCGAGCGCGGATCGCGCGGACCCCAGCGGCCGGCTTCGACCTGGTGGAAGAAGCTCTCCACGAGCTGGTTGAAGAGCGCAGGCTCCTCGAGGTTGATGGCATGGCCGCTGCGCGGAAGGATGGCGAGCGCGGCGGTCGGGATGGCGCGCTTCATGAGCAGGTTCACCTCGAGGCAGGGCTCCTCCTCGTCGCCCGACATGACGAGCGTCGGCACGCTCATGCGCGCCATTTCGGCGGTCAGGTCGTAGAACGACGGCCGCCGGTTCTGCACCCCGCGCAGGGTGTTGGCGGCGCCGAGCGGCGAGTGCCCCTCGAACTGGCGCACGTATTCGGCGAAGCCGCGCGGGTCCTTGGCCTCGAGCTGCACGCGTTGCGGGCCATGGCCATAAGTGGCCACGAAGTGCTTCATGCCCTGGCTGAGGAGCACCTCGGCGTTCTTCTTCGAGTCCGCCTGGAACTGGCGGTACTGCGCGGGGTGGGAGCCGTAACCGCCGCCTGCGACCGTGATGGAGAGCGCGCGGTTTGCGTATGCCATACCGAAGTGCAACGTAGCGAACGCGCCCATCGAAAGGCCGACGACATGCGCCTTGTCGATCTTGAGCGCATCGAGCACGGCGCGGATATCGTCCCGCGCCCGCGCCTGCGAATAGCGCTCGAAATCCTCCGGCACGTCCGAGGGCGGGTAGCCGCGCGCGTTGTAGGCGATGCAGCGGTAACGGCGCGAGAAGTAGCGCACCTGCGGCTCCCAGCTGCGGAGGTCGCCGCCGAACTCGTGAACGAACACGACCGGCGCGCCGGCGCCGGCCTCCTCGTAGTAAAGCTGGACGCCGTCGTCCGTGGCGAGCTTGGGCATGTGGCATTCTATGGCGATGAAAGCCGTTCTCTGCAAGCAGTACGGACCGCCGGATTCGCTCACGTTCGAAGAGTTGCCCTCTCCCCGGGCGGGAGCCGGCGAGGTGGTCGTGGCCGTGAAGGCCGCCAGCGTCAATTTCCCCGACGTGCTCATCATCCAGAACAAGTACCAGTTCAAGCCTCCGCTGCCGTTCTCGCCGGGGAGCGAGCTCGCGGGCGTGGTCAAGGAGGTGGGCTCCGGCGTGACCGCGTTCAAGCCGGGCGACAAGGTCATCGCTTTCACGACCTACGGCGCCTTTGCCGAGGAGGTCAAGACCGAAGCCGGGCGGCTACTGCCGCTGCCCGAAGGGATGGATTTCGCGAGCGGCGCCGCCTTCCTCCTCACCTACGGCACCTCGGACCACGCGCTGCGCGACCGCGGCGGGCTCAAGCCCGGCGAAACGCTGCTCGTCCTGGGTGCGGCCGGCGGCGTCGGGCTTGCCGCGATCGAAATCGGCAAGGCGCTCGGCGCGCGCGTCATCGCCTGCGCGTCGAGCGAGGAGAAGCTCGCCGTGTGCAGGAGCCACGGGGCCGACGCCGGCATCGACTACGCGAAGGAGGATCTGCGCGAGCGCATCAAGGCGCTCACCGAAGGCCGCGGGGTCGACGTGGTGTACGACGCGGTCGGCGGCCCCTACACCGAGCCGGCGTTCCGCTCGCTCGCCTGGCGCGGCCGGCTGCTGGTCGTGGGCTTCGCCGCCGGCGAAATTCCGAAGCTGCCGCTCAATCTCGCGCTCCTCAAGGGCGCCGCGGTCGTCGGCGTGTTCTGGGGCGACTTTGCCCGGCGCGAGCCGCGCGAGTTCGCCGCGAGCGTGCGCCAGCTCGGCGCCTGGTTCCGCGAGGGAAAGCTCCGTCCCCACGTGTCGCAGACCTTTCCGCTACACAAAGCAGCCGACGCCCTCAAGCTCATGGCCGCACGGCAGGTCAAGGGCAAGCTCGTGCTGACGAGCGGCTAAAAAAAACGTCGAGCGTCGGGAACGCGCCGCGCCCGCGTATGCAATCCCAGAGGTAGATTGCGAATCCCGGATCACCGGTCCAAAGCGAGTAACGCATGTGGCCGTACTGAGCTGCGTCGGCCAGGGTCTGTTCGATGCCGTGCGTGGCAAAGGCGCGCGCCCGCTCCAGCCACATCTCGTCCTGCGTGAGCTGATAAAGCTTCAGGAACGCGTAGCCGTTGCCGCCGGTGCCGTGGCACAGGTTGGAGCCCTTGGTCAGCGGCCCGGCCGCCCACGTCGCCTCGCCGCCGGCGATCAGGAGTTCGCGCATCTCGGTGCCGGGCAAGTCCGCCAGGCAGACCGCGAAACCGGGCGCGCCGTGGCAGTACTGCATGAGCATCGGCCCCGCCCGGGTTTCGATGGCGTACAGCGACGGCCACCAGTTAGCCGTTGACCCTTGCCGCGTAACGGTGCGCGTGACGGTGTTGATGATCACGGGCAGCCACTCATCCCATTCGTCCGGCGCCATCAAGTGCCGGCCGCGGATGAGCGCGGACGCAGTCCCGGCGAATCCGTGCACAGCATCGATGTACGTGCTGGTGCGGCGGTACATGTCCTGCGTCCAGTAGTGGCACTGGTGCTTGTCGGACCAGAGCAGCTGCGACCGCAGCTTGCGCGTGGTCTCGCGATAAAGATCCGCCCAGCGCGTCTCGCCGGTCCACTCGTGCAGGAACAGCGCCGCGAGCAATGTGCCGGGCGACCCCCACATCAGCTCACGCGTCGGGTGATCCAGATTGCCGGCGATCAGTTGCTCGAGACTTTCGAGCGTCGATGCATCGGGCTCGAACCATTGCTTCAGCAACAGAATGCTCGTTTCGCCCATCAGGTACGACGCATATTCCGTGCCGAACGAGGCGAGCCATGCACGGTTGCGCTCGAGGATCGTGCCGAGGTGCGGCGCGTAGTCGCGCGTCCGATCAATGGCGCCGGCGGCGTGCAGGTAGCGCAATGCCCAGATCACGCCGCAGGCGCCGAAGTAAAGCGTGTACGACGGTTCACTGGAATCGGAGTCTTTAGGATGCGGCGGCCAGAACTTCTCGGCGGAGAACCTGGCCTCGGTGTCGCGCACGATGCGTTCGATCGCCGCGCGCGCGCGTGCTTCGCTCCAGGGCGCAGTGCGCAGGGGCTCGTGGCGGGTCGGATCGAAGAGCATGGGGTTCTCTTGTTGGCCGAATTGTCCTCCCGCCCGGGTGACAGCGTCGATATACTGAGGCGGCAGCCGGTCCTGAACCGCCGAAGCCACAATGCGAGCACCGATCGATCATTCCTCCGCACCCCAGGATCGAGCGCATCCGATCGCGTCCGAAGAGCTGCTGCAAGACTGGCGCAGCCGCGCCTTGCGCATGGAAGAGGAAGTCGCCAAGGCGGTCATCGGCCAGCAAGGCACGCTGCGGCTCATCAGCGTGGCGCTGTTCGCCCGCGGGCACGTACTGCTCGAAGGCGACGTCGGCATCGGCAAGACCACGGTGCTGCGCGCCTTCTCCCGCGCCGTCGGCGGCAGCTTCGAGCGAGTCGAAGGCACGGTCGACTTGATGCCGGCCGACCTCGTCTATCACACCTACGTCGACGCGGAAGGCAAGCCGCGCATCGAGCCCGGTCCGTTGCTGCGACATGGGGAGCAGCTCGTCACGTTCTTCTTCAACGAGATCAATCGCGCGCGCCCGCAGGTGCAGTCGCTGCTCTTGCGTGCGATGGCCGAACGCACGGTCTCGGCCTTCAACCGCGAATACCGCTTCCCGCACATGCTGGTGTTTGCGGACCGCAACCGCGTCGAGAAGGAGGAAACCTTCGAATTGCCCTCGGCCGCGCGCGACCGCTTCATGTTCGAGCTGCGCATGCCCACACCGGCCGAAGTCGAGGTCCGGCGCTCGCTGGTGTTCAACCCGGATTTCCACGACGTCGACGCGCTGCTGGAGCGCGTCGCACCCGGCGTGCTGCCGTGGCAGGAGCTCAACCGGATCGGCGCCGCGATTCAACGCAGCATCAAGGCAAGCGCAGCGCTCGAGCGCTACGTGCTGGACCTCTGGGACGCGAGTCAATCGCCGCAGCGCTTCGGTGTGCGCGTCGACGGCGTGGACATGGACAAGCTGATTCTCGCCGGCGCCAGCCCGCGCGGCATGATGACGCTCGCGCGGGCCGCGCGCGTCGTCGCCTGGCTCGCCGGCCGGTCCTATCTCGTGCCGGACGACGTGCGGAGCATCGTGCCCTCGGTCCTGGGGCATCGCGTGTTCTTCACGCCGGTCTATGAGCTGCGGCGCTCGCAGATCGCCGACGCACTGGTAGCGCAGATCCTGGAACGCGTCCCGACACCGCGCTAGTGATGGACGCGCCGCAGGAGTTCCACTACCGGCTTCCCTACCGCGTCGGCGGGTGGCGGCCCGGCGCCCACCCCGGAACGCGCCTCGGCGCGGGACAGGAATTCGTCTCGCACATTAGCCTGTACGCTCGCCCGGACCCGCGCCGGCTCGACTTGCGCGCAAGTCTGCGCGACTTGAGCGGCGACTGGCTGGTGCGGGTGCATCGGCAGCACGCCAGCGTGACGGTGCAAGCGGTCGTCGACGTCTCGGCATCCATGGCGTTCGGGGCGCGCAAGACCAAGCTGCAAGTCGCGGCGGACTTCGTCGAAGCGCTCGGCCAAAGCGCCGGGCGCGTCGGCGATGCGGTCGGGATGCTCGCCTTTGACGCCGAGGAGCGAGCCGACCTGTTCGTGCCCGCGGTAGTGCGCCGGGGCATCGGCGCACTCATGGCGTCCGTGCTGCGGCGAGCCGAAACCGCTGCACGCGGCTTCGAGGGGCTCGAAGCCGCCGTGCAGCGCATCGCCGGGCGGCGGGGGCTAATCTTCCTCGTCTCGGATTTTCACTGGCCGCTCGCACGGCTGAACGCGATCCTCGATCTGCTCGCGCACGCCTATGTCGTGCCGATCATCATCTGGGATCCGGCCGAAATCGAGCCGCCAGCGCTGGATGCGCTCGCGCCGCTGCACGACGCGGAGTCCGGCGCGCGGCGCACCCTGTGGCTGCGTCCCAAGCTGCGCAGCCAGTGGCGCGACGCTGTCGCGCGCCGGCGAACGGAGCTCGATGCGCTGTTCGCGCCCCGCGCGATGCGGCCGTTCTACGTCGTCGGCGCATTCGATGCCGAAGCGATGTCGCAGTATTTCCTTGAGGCGGGCGCTTGATAACAGCGTCGCGCATCGCGTGTGCCATGGCCGCGACCTTCCTCGCGACCAGTGCTTATCCGGCAGCGACAGCGCTGGTCGAACAACCGCGCCCCTTTGGCTATGTCGTCGGCGATGTGATGACGCAGCGCGTACTCCTGGAGATCGACGGGCGCGAACTCGTGCCCGCCGGGGTGCCCAAGGCGGAGCGCGTGAACCTCTGGCTGGAACGCCGCCCGGCCAGGATCGAGTCGCTGCCCGACGGGCGTCGCTGGCTCGCGATCGACTATCAGGTCATCAATGCGCCGCAATCGCTGACGACGGTGAATCTGCCTGCCTTCGATCTGCAAGGCGCGGCCGACGGTGCGACGCTGAAGATCGCCGCATGGCCGATCAGCGTGAACGCGCTCACGTCCGACGGCTCGAGCGAGCTGCGGCCCGACCGCCCTGCGCCGGCGATCGCCACTGCACCGATACGCCGGCAGATCGCCATTTGGTCGAGCGCGTTTCTGCTCGTTCTTGCCGCTTGGCTCGGCTGGCTCGCCTGGCGCAATTGGCGCGCCGCGGCGGCACAGCCGTTTGCGCACGCGCTGCACGAAATGCGGCATCTCGACGGCACCGCACCGGAAGCGTGGCGGGCGTTGCATCACGCCTTCGATCAGACCGCGGGCGGTGTCGTGCATACGGCGACGCTTGCCGCACTGTTCGAGCGCGTGCCGCAGCTGCAATCGCTGCGCCCGGAGATCGAGCAGTTCTTCGCTCAGTCGACGGCGTTGTTTTTCGGCGGCGGCTTGCCGGCCGATCGGATGTCGGCGCGCGCCCTGTGCGCGCAGCTGCGGCGGATCGAAAGGCGCATCGAGCGATGACCCTCGGCCTGGAGCTCCTGCAACCCTGGGCGCTGCTGCTGCTGCCGTTGGCCGTTCTGCCGCTCCTGCGCCGGAGACGCGACACGTTGACCTTCTCGCATCTCGCATGGTTGCCGCGCGATCGCCTGGGGCAGCTCGCCGAATTCTCCTGGCGTGCCTTGGCGATGGTGGCCATCGCAAGCATGGCGATCGCGCTTGCCGGTCCGGGGCGGCCCGAGACACAGGTGACGCGCACCGGGTACGGCGCCGAGATCGTCGTACTCATAGACCGCAGCCGCAGCATGGACCAGCGGATGCTGCCGAGCGACTGGCAGACGATCGATGCGCTCGCCCTGCCCTATCAAGTCCGGTCCCGCGGACCGGTCAAATCCCAGGTGGCGCGCGACCTGCTGGCGGAGTTCGTCCATCAGCGTCCCATGGATCGATTCGCGGTGATGTTCTTCAGCACCAACCCGTTGAATGTGGTTTCGTTCACCCAGCACGACGAAGTGGTGCAGGCGGCGATCGAGGCGGGCGGAGTCGGCCGCGGCCTGGGCGACACCGACGTCGGTCGGGCGATGCTCGCTGCGATCGGCGAGTTCGAGCAGCGCCCCTACTCTGGCAGCCGGATCATCCTGCTCGTCTCCGACGGCGGCACCCATCTCGACGACCCGACGCGCCGGCGCATCCGCGCCGGCATGCTGCGCCATCGCATCGCGCTCTATTGGATCTACATCCGCTCGTTCAACAGTCCGTCCCTCGATGCACAAGATCGCGCCAGCGAAGCGGTGCCAGAAATCGCGCTGCACCGTTTCTTCCAGACATTGGCGACGCCGTATCAGGCTTATCAAGCCGAGGTCCCAGAGGACCTGGCGAAGGCCGTCGCCGACGTCGGCAAGCAGCAGAACCTGCCGCTCGATTTCGTCGAGCGCATTCCGCGGAAGGACTACAGCCGCCACTTCGTGGTGGCGGCGGCGCTCGCCTGTCTGATGCTGCTCGCCTATCGATCGGTGCTGCTCCGGAGCTGGGCGTGAAGCGCCGCGCGATCCATGTCGCATTCGCTGCCGCGACTATCGGGCTCGGAGTGGTTGTGGCATACCAAGGCTTGCGCTTGCACCGGGCCCAGCGGGTGAACGACGCCATCGCGGGTGTCGCGACCATCGAAGCGAGCGTGGGAGAGGCGCGGTTCGCGCGCGCGTTGGCGCTCGCCGAGTCGGGCGACGCCGGAGCGGCGCTGGAAATCTACAAGGCGTTGATCCAGAGCGGCCGCGCCGACCTCAAGCGCGCGGCGCTGTACAACGCGGGCAACCTGCATCTGCGCGAGGCCATGAAGAGCGGCCGCGACGAGGCGGCGCGCTCGCTGCCGCTCATCGAGCTCGCGAAACAGAGCTATCGCGATCTGCTGCGTATCGACCCCGGCGATTGGGACGCGCGCTACAACCTGGAACGCGCGCTGCGGCTTGCCCCGGAGATCGAAGAGCCGGCGGCGAACGAGCCACCGGAACCGCCGCAACGCGCGTTCAGCACCGCGCCGGGAAGGATCGAGCTGCCATGAAGGCGAGCGCGCTCGTCGCAGCCGTATTAGACAAGCACTCGCGCTCGATCACGTTGGCGCTCGCGTTGTTGCTGCTCGCCTGGGTGATGCCGGCTTTCAATCAGTCACGCGCGACCTACGACTACCTCGTGGTCTTCGACATCACGCAGAGCATGAACGTGGCCGACTACAAGCTCGGCGAAGCGCCCGCCAGCCGCCTCGCATATGCGCGCGAGGCCACGCGACGGGCGCTGCGCGACCTGCCATGCGGTTCCAGAGTGGGGTGGGGCGCCTTCGCCGAATACCGCACCCTGCTCCTGCTCGCGCCGATCGAGGTCTGCGCCCACTACAGCGACCTGCT
Organism: Burkholderiales bacterium; assembly: GCA_035577785.1. Lineage (GTDB taxonomy): Bacteria > Pseudomonadota > Gammaproteobacteria > Burkholderiales > SG8-39 > SCGC-AG-212-J23. Next base: position 9,923 of record DATLUZ010000096.1, read on the forward strand.
CGCATCGCTCGACAAGATCGACGGCCGCATGCGCTGGGGCGAGGCAAGCGAGGTTTGGAAGGGCGTGCTTTGGGCGATCCGCGCGGCCAAGGAAACACGCGGCGTGCCGAACGTGATTTTTCTGAGCGACGGACACGAGGCACCGCCGCTCGTCACCGGCGCGCACCCGCTGTTCGACGACGTGAAGCCTGGCGACGTGCGCGGATGGCTCATCGGCGTCGGCGGCTACACGCCGCAGCCGATTCCGCGGACGAACGACGAGGGCAAGGTCGTCGGCTACTGGCGCGCCGAGGATGTCATGCAGGCCGATGCCAGCGACGACGGCGGGGCGAGCCGCGAACATCTGTCCGCGCTGCGCGAGCGCCATCTGCGTATGCTCGCGAAGGAAGTCGGCTTCGACTACGCACGCCTGGAGCGGCCGGCGTCGCTGAGCGAGGCAATGCGCGATCCGCGATTCGCCCGGCCGAGACCGGTGCCGATCGATCTCTACTGGCTGCCGGTGGCGGTGGCGTTGATGTTGCTCGCCCTGCGCTTTCGGCCAGATCTGCGAATTCACTAGGGGATTCGATGCAAGACGCGATGGTTACGACGGCATTCTCGCTTCCGGGCTACAAGATCGTCCGCACTCTCGGGGTGGTGCGCGGCCTCACGGTGCGCTCGAGATCGATCGTCGGAAATTTCCTCGGCGGCATCCAGTCGATCTTCGGCGGCAACATCACCATCTACACCAACCTTTGCGAGCAGGCGCGCGAAGAAACCTACCGGCTCATGTGCGAGCATGCCGACAAGCACGGCGCGAATGCGATCATCGCCATGCGCTACGACGCCACCGAGCTGATGGCAGGGCTCACGGAAGTGCTCTGCTATGGAACGGCGGTCGTGGTCGCGCGCGATTCCAGCTAGCACTTCGTCGCAAGCTGGCTGCATAGTCCGCCCCGATTCGTTAAGCATCCCTTAACACGGCTTGTTGCAGGCTGCGACGCAGTATCAGCGTTGCAACGAGGAGGAGTGCGGTCATGGGCAAGCCAGTTTCGAAAGGCAGCAGTCAGGTTTTTTCCAATCGTCGCGCATCGCGTCGCAGGTTTCTCAAGTCAGCCGGAGTGGGTGCCGGAATCACCGCCCTCTCGTCGGTGGGTGCAGGGCCGCTCATCTTCGTGCGCCAAGCGAAGGCTGCGGACAAGGAACTGAAGATCGTGCAGTGGAGCCACTTCGTTCCCGGCTACGACAAGTGGATCGACCAGTTCGTCCGCGACTGGGGCGCGTCGAACGGCGTGAACGCGACCATCGACCATATTCCGCACCTCGAGATCGCCGCTCGCATGGCGGCGGAGCTCTCTGCCAACGCGGGCCACGATCTGGTGGGCATCAACGGCTTCGGGCCGCATCTGTACCGCGACTCGGTCGTCGACCTGTCGGCGCTCATCTCGGAGTTCGAGAAGAAATACGGAAGCGTCGCCCCCATCGGCCGCAGTCTCGCCTATGACTCGGAGACCAAGCGCTGGCCGGCGTTCCCCGACTACTACATCAGCTTCCCGGGGCTGTACCGCAAGGACCTTTGGGACGAGATCGGCATGAAGCCCGATACCTGGGACGATCTGCGCAAGGGCGGCGCCAAGCTGAAGGCGAAGGGCCATCCGGTGGGTATCGGCATGGCGCACCATCAGGACGCGAACACGAGCTGGCGCAGCGTGCTCTGGTCGTTCGGCGGCGCGATTCAGGACAAGTCGGGCACCAAGGTCACGCTCAATTCCAAGGAGACGCTGGAAGCCATCAAGTACAGCGTCGCTCTATACAAGGAAGCGATGACGAACGAGGTGCTGTCGTGGGACGACGCGTCCAACAACCGCTACCTCCAGTCGGGCCGCGCCAGTTACATCCACAACCCGATCTCCGCCTACCGCACCACGCAGAAGACCAACCCGTCGGTCGCGGACAAGGTCTACATCTGGAAGACGCCCGCGGGTCCGGTGCGCCGCCTGGCCGCCGGGCAGCCGAATTCGTACGTCATCTGGAAGTTCTCCCGCAACCAGGATGTGGCGAAGGAGTTCCTGCGCCACTACGCCGCGCACTGGCAGGAGGCGTTCAAGGCGAGCGAGGGCTACGACCATCCCATGTTCGAGAACCTCGTGCCGAAGCCGATGCCGATCCTGTCGAACGACCCGACCTCACACCCCGCCGACAAGCTGCAGGTCCTGCAGACGGCGATCGAGTGGCACGACATCTACGGCTATCCGGGGCCCGACACGCCGGCGATCGACGAGGTGGCCAACAACTTCATCATTCCCGACATGATGGCCAACGCCGCGACCGGGAAGATGACTCCCGAGGAAGCCATGAAGTGGGCCGAGAACGAGATCTCGGCGACCTTCAAGAAGTGGGCAGCGCACGGCCACGGTTGAAGCCGCGTAGCGGCCGGAGGCGAGCCCCATGGGTCAAGTCGTAGCAAGGCGTTTGCGCAAGGAGTTCGGCGACGTTGCCGCGGTCGACGGCATCGATCTCGAGGTGCGCGACGGCGAGTTCATGGTGTTCCTCGGTCCCTCCGGCTGCGGCAAGACCACGATGCTGCGCATGATCGCCGGCCTCGAGCAGCCGACTTCCGGCGACATCGTCATCGGCAGCAGCGTGGTCAACGGCCTGCCGCCGCGCAGCCGCGGCATCGCGATGGTGTTCCAGGGCTACGGCCTCTACCCGCACCTCAAGGTGCGCGACAACATCGCCTTTCCGCTGCGCACCCAGGGCATGGCGCGCGCCGTGATCGAGATGAAGGTGGCTTGGGCCGCCGGAATTCTCGGCATCACCCGGCTGCTCGATCGCAAGCCGCGCCAGCTCTCCGGCGGCGAGCAGCAGCGCGTCGCGCTGGCGCGGGCGCTGGTGCGCGAGCCGACCGTGTTCCTGCTCGACGAGCCGCTCTCCAACCTCGACGCCAAGCTGCGCACCAGCGCGCGCAACGAGATCAAGGAGTTCCAGCGAGACGTGGGCACCACGACGATCTACGTCACCCACGACCAGGTCGAGGCGATGGGCCTCGGCGACCGCATCGCCGTGCTGGAGCACGGCAAGCTGAGGCAGGTGGGCACGCCGTCGCAAATCTACGAGGACCCCGCCGACACCTTCGTCGCCACCTTCCTCGGCGCGCCGCCGATGAATCTCCTCGAGCGCGGCGAGCTGATCGAGGGCTTCCGGCCGGAGAACTTCCTGCACCAGGACCTGCAGCAAAAGGGAATCGAGCCGGCGCGCTACTCGTTCAAGGTGCAGCGCATCGAGTACCTCGGCAACGAGCGCGTGCTGTACGGATTCATCGAGGGACAGCCTGACGGTCACGAGTACACCGCCCGCATCTCCTCGCACGTCTCGGAGCCGGTGCTGCGCGAAGGAGGGACCTACCCTTTCACGGTCCACCCCAAGGACCTGAAGTACTTCGACAAGTCCACGGGCAAGCGTCTGGCCGCGGCTCGCAATGGCGGCCGGGCATGAGCGCCGACTACGCCGCCATTGCCCCGCCGAGCGCGAGGCGCGTGCGCTGGTCGCTCGACCACGCCGATTTCCTCGGCTCGCTCCTGGTTGCGCCCGCGGTCCTCTTCATCCTCTGTCTGGTGGCGGTGCCGTTCTTCCTCGCCATCTACTACAGCCTGAGCGCGTACAACATGGGCACGCTCAGCTTCTCGTTCGTCGGCCTCGACAACTTCATCGCCGTGACGAAAAGCGAGATCTTCCGCCGCTCGCTCGCGAACACGCTGCTGTTCACCGTCGCCTCCAACCTCATCGCGCTGGTGCTCGGCAAGATCGCGGCGCTCGTCCTGCTGCGTGAATTCCGCGGCCGCATGGTGGTGCGGTGCCTTCTGATTTTGCCGTGGGCCGTACCGGTGGCGCTGGCGGCGATTACCTGGCGCTGGATGCTCGACTCGATGTACAGCGTGATCAACTGGGTCCTGGTGCATTCCCACCTGGTCCCCGCCTACGTCTGGCCGAACTGGCTGGGCGAGGAGGGGCTCGCGATGATCTCCATCATCGTGATCCAGGCCTGGCGCCTGTTCCCGTTCTCCGCGATCATCTTTCTCGCCGGTCTCACCTCGGTGCCGAAGACCATCATCGACGCAGCCTACGTCGACGGCGCGGGGTACTGGCGCCGCACCTTCCAGATCGTGCTGCCGGTGATCCTGCCGATCATGATGGTGGCGATGCTCTTCGGCCTGGTGTTCACCTTCACCGACATGAGCGTGGTGTACCTGGTCACCAAGGGCGGCCCGACCAACAGCACCCAGGTGCTCGGCTCGCTCGCCTTCCAGGTCGGCATCCTGTCCGGCGACGTCGGGCGCGGCGCGGCGATCTCGCTCTACTTCTTCCCGTTCCTGCTGGTGGCCACGTTCTTCCTGCTGCGCTATCTGCGCCGGCGCGAAATCTGATGTTAAGGAAGTTGTTTCATGAAAGCGGCTTCGTCGGCGCGCTCATCGGCCTGCTGCTATTCGCCGCGTTTCCGTTCTACTGGATGGTGATCACCGCGTTCAAGCGCGACAGCGACCTCTACAACCTGGACTTCAACCCGTTCGTGTTCAACGAGCCGCCGACGCTCGAGCACGTCAACCTGCTCTTCACCCAGACCGCGTTCGTCCGGTGGGTGGAGAATTCGCTCATCATCGGCCTCGCCGTGGTGGCGATCACCCTGGTGACCGCGGTGCCGGCGGGGTACAGCCTGGCGCGCATGGGCGGCCGCAAGGCCGAAAGCCTCGGCATCGGCATCTTCCTCACCTACCTCGTGCCGCCGACGCTGCTCTTCCTGCCGCTCGCCCGCGTGATCTCGCTCGCCGGCCTGCAGGACTCGCTCTGGTCGCTGGTGCTGGTTTACCCGACCTTCACCATCCCGTTCTGCACCTGGCTCATGATGGGCTTCTTCAAGTCGGTGCCGCGGGCGATCGAGGAAGCCGCGATCGTCGACGGCTGCAGCCTGCTCGGTGCGTTCGTCAAGGTGGTCCTGCCGGTGTCGCTCCCCGGAATCCTCACGGTCGTCATCTTCACGTTCACGCTGACGATGCAGGAATTCATCTACGCGCTCACGTTCATCTCCACCGAGTCGCAGGTGCCGGTGACCCTCGGCGTCGCTACCGACCTCGTGCGCGGCGACATCTTCTACTGGGGCTCCCTGATGGCCGCGGCGCTGATCGCCAGCGTCCCCTTCGCGATCCTCTACAACCTGTTCCTCGACCGCTTCATCATGGGCATCACCGGCGGGGCGATGAAATAAATCAGTCGGGGGGAGTTGCGTCCCCGGCGCCCAGGGGGCGCTCCATGAGCACGCTGTCGACCCAGCGGCCGAACTTGAATCCGACCGAACGCAGCGTGCCCACGCGCAGGAAGCCGGCGCTCGCGTGCAGGCCGATCGAGGCGGCGTTCGCGCTGTCGCCGATCACCGCGATCATCTGGCGGTAGCCGAGCGCTTCGCAGCGGCGCAGGAGCTCGTCGAGGAGCGCCCTGCCGATGCCGCGCCCCTGCGCGTCGGGGCGCACGTACACCGAATCCTCGAGCGAATGGCGGTAGGCCGAGCGGCTGCGATAGAGCGTGCAGTAGGCGTAGCCCGCCACCATGCCGCCGAAATCGGCGACCAGGTACGGCAGCCCTCGCCCGGTCACGTCGTCGTAGCGCCTGCGCAGCTCGGCCGCGGACGGCGGCTCTTCCTCGAACGAGGCGAGCCCCTTGAGGACATGATGAGCGTAGATCGCATGGATCTCGCCGATGTCGTCCGGCGTCGCCGGACGCACCTCCGCCAGCTCAGCGAGAATAGTCCGGCTCCTCGCGGTCGAGGATGCGCTTGAGCGCGTTGAAGTGCGCGCCCGCGTACTTCGGCGCGTCGGCGCGCATGAGCCTGCAGGTCTCGCGGACCACTTCGGGTCGCACCGCGCGCAGCTTCCCACCCATCGACTTCGCGAGCACCTGGAGCCGGCAGGCACGCTCGAGGTAATACATGAGGTCGAAGGCTTCGGCGATCGAAGGACCGACGACGATGACACCGTGGCTCGCGAGAAACATCACGCGCTTGTCCCCAAGCACACGGGCAAGGCGATCGCCTTCGGCGTTGTCGACGACCAAGCCGTTGTAGGTGTCGTCGTAGGCGATGTCGTCGTGGAAGCGCAGCGCGTTCTGCTCGGCCATCTCGAGGCGGCCGTTCTCGAGCAGCGTGAGCGCGGTCGCGTACGGCATGTGGGTGTGAAGCACGCACGCCGCGGCGGGATTGGCGAGATGAATGCGCGAATGGATGTAGAAGGCCGTCTTCTCGAACTCGCCCTCGCCCTGCAGCACCCTGCCGTCGGCGTCGAGCATGAGCAGGTTCGACGCGCTAACCTCGCTCCAGCGAAGCCCGTAGCGGTTCAGAAGAAATCGCACGCCGTCGCGCATCTGACCCGGAAACATGTAGCTGAAGTGATTGCAGACGCCTTCGTGCAGATCGAGGCGCACCGCGAGGCGGAAGGCCGCCGCAAGGTCGACCCGCGCCGCCGCGACCTCCAGCTCGTCCATCGTTCCCATGCGTCGATTATAGTGTGGAGATGAAACGGACCCTGCTCGCGCTTGTCGCGGCGCTTCTCCTCGCGCTCATTGTTGCCGCCTGCTCGAAGGTAAACCAGGAGAACTTCCTCAAGATCCAGGAGGGGATGAGCGAGCAGGACGTCATCTCGCTTCTCGGCCGGCCGACCGAGTCGAACAGCGTGAACGTATTAGGGGTCTCGGGGACCGCCTCACGCTGGGTGGCAAGCGACACCGTGATTACCGTGCGCTTCGTGAACGGCAAGGTCGCCTTCAAGAGCTTCGACAAGGCGGGCCAGACGACCAAATGACGGGCAAATTAAAAGGGCGCCGAGGCGCCCTTTTTTCAGGCTGGGTGAGTCGTCAGCGGGGGTGGTTCTTGTCGTAGCGCTCGCCGGCTTCGTTGCCGACTACGCCGCCCAAGACCGCGCCACCGACCGTGCCGATGGTGCTGCCGCCCGTAACTGCAGATCCGACCGCACCGCCGGCGGCGGCGCCGCCCACCGTGCCGATGGTTTCGCCTTTGCCCGGATTGCTGCCGCACGCTGTCAGCCCTGCTAGCGCGAAGGCGAGAACAACGAGTTGCTTAATCATCTCGGTATCCTCCGATGTAAGAAAAAAGACCCGCCGCGGCTCAGTTGCAGCCGCGCAGCAGGAAGATGGCGAACAGCACCGGAATCGGCACGCCCAGGGCCCACAACAGGATGTACCCGAGCTTGCCTTCCTGCTTCCGGCGCCATTGCTGCAGCTTCTCCATATCGCCTCCAGAAAAAATGAGCGGACAGGGGAGCGGCAGCAATGGCCGTGCCAGTCGGGAAAGACCTTACTCGGGCTGAAGCTGCGCCGCCTTCATGACGCGCTCGGTATTGGCCACGTCCTGCGCGAGGAACTTGCGGAATTCCTCCGTATTGCCGGGGAAGAGATCGGCGCCCTGGCCGGCAAGGCCATCGCGCACCTCGGGCGCCGAGAGCGTCTTCGCCAGCGCAGCCTGCAGCCGCTCGATGACCGGCCGCGGCGTGCCCTTGGGCGCGATGAGCCCGGCCCAGCCGTTGAAATCGTAGCCGGGCACGGTTTCCGCGATCGCCGGCAAATCCGCGAGGAGCGCGGAGCGCCGCGGCAGGCTCTGCCCGATCGCGCGCAGGCGGCCCGCCTTGACTTGCGCCATGGCCGCGGGCGCAGGCGTAAGCGTCCAATGGGTCTGGCCGGCCGCGACGGAACCCACCGAAGGCCCTCCGCCCTTATGCGGGACATGCAGCGACTCGAAGTTCCCCATGGTCATGAGCAGCGCGCCGGCGAGGTGGCTTTGCGAGCCGATTCCCGCGGAGGCCATGTTGATGGTGGCGCGGTGGGCGCGCGCGTAGTCGATGAGCTCCTTCACGCTGTTGACCGGGAGCTGCGGGTTTACGACCAGCACATTTGGAGTAATGGCGAAGCTGCCGATGAGCTCGAAGTCCTGCGCCGTGTCGTAGGGCCGAACCTTCTTGAGAAGCGGCGCGATCACGCCGGAGCCGTTCGAGACCGTGATCAGCGTGTAGCCGTCGGGGGCGGCTTTCCTGCCGGCGTCCATGCCGATCAGGCCGCCGGCGCCGTCGCGGTCCTCCACCACGATGCTCGCCCCGCCCAGCGCTTCGCCGAGGCGGGTGGTGAGGATCCGGGTCATCGTGTCGACCGAGCTTCCCGGCGCGTTGGGGACCAGGATGCGGATAGGCCGGTTGGGATAGTCCTGTGCGCGCGCTCCGCAGGCAAGAACGGCAAAGAGCAGGACGAAAACCTGCTTATGCAGTCTCATATGTGTTGTAGTCACTTCTTATCCTCCTGACCCGGATAGTGCCATGGAACCCAACACGCAAAAGATCGAATCGCTGGTGCGGCAGCTCCTGGTGGAGCTGGGCGAAGATCCCGAGCGCGAAGGCCTGGTGAAGACGCCGCTGCGCGTCGCCAAAGCGCTCGCCTTCCTGACGCACGGCTACCGCACGGAGCCCGAGGAAGTCATCAACCAGGCGCTCTTCACCCAGACGACGAGCGGAATGGTGATCGTGAAGGACATCGAGCTCTACAGCCTGTGCGAGCACCACATGCTGCCGTTCTTCGGCCGCTGCCACATCGGCTACATTCCGAGCGGCAAGGTGTTCGGCGTGAGCAAGCTCGCGCGCCTCGTCGAGGTCTACGCCCGCAGGCTGCAGCTGCAGGAGCGGCTCACCGACCAGATCTCGCAGGTCATCATGGAATCGGTCGACGCGAAGGGCGTCGGTGTGATGATCGAGGCGCGCCACCTCTGCATGATGATGCGCGGCGTCGAGAAGCAGAACTCGACGATGCTCACGTCCTCAGTGCTGGGTGTGTTCCGCGAACATCTCGCGACGCGCGAGGAATTTCTGTCCCTGGTGGGGCGCCGCTAGATCACCACTTGTTTCGCAGCTCGCGCAGCTTGAGAAACACCATGCGCGCATCGGGCTTCTCCGGGAGTTCCGGAAAGGCTTCGCGCAGCTTGGCGATCACAGAGGGGCTCGTGAGGCGGAAGAAGGTGTTGATCTCGCGTTCCACGGCCAACGTGGAGACGTAGGCCCGGTTCGGATCCTGCCCTTTCAGCTTCTCGAGCATCGCCTGCGCGCTCCGGTTGTCGGGCTCGCGGCTCAGCGTGAAGCGCAGGTTGTTCTCGATGTAGTCGTGTCCCGGATAGATCAGGGTGTTTTCCGGAAGCTTTGCCAATTGCTGGGAAAAGGTCTTGTAGAGCTCCTCCGGATGCCCGCCGTTGTGGCAATTGCCGGCCCCGGCGTTGAACAAGGTGTCGCCCGAGAAGAGCGCCCGTTGATCGGTATGAGAGAGGACGCACACATGGCTCATGGTGTGGCCGGGCGTATCGAGCGCCTCGAGCTCCACCGTCCTGCCGACCTTGATCACGTCGCCCGCGCTCAGGCCGCGCGCCATCTCCGGGATCTTGTCCTTGGCGTTCTTGTGCGCGAGCACGCTTGCACCGGTCTTCTGCATGAGCGACGCGTTGCCACCGGTATGGTCGCGGTGCTCGTGCGTGTTCAGGATCTGCGTGATGCTCCAGCCCTCGTGCTTGGCCGCCGCAAGGCATTTCTGGTGATCGAGCGGATCGATCGCAAGCGCCTCGCCGGTTTCGGCGCAGGCAATGAGATAGTTGAAATTGCGGTAGGCGTTGCCGGTCCAGACTTGCCTGACGATCATGCGCTATTTAAGCAGCTTCCGCAGTACGTGGCGGCGATTGCGCGTAAACGGCCGGACCTGGGAGGGCCAGCGGCCGACCTCGACCGCCTTCGCCCAGGCCGTGCTCGTCAGGACCTCGGCGCTTTCGAGCTCGTAGTACGCGCTGTAGCGCGGCTCGCCCTCCGCGACGATGGTCTTCTTCTCCCCGCCGAGGAACATGGTGAGCGGCTCGGTCACCCCGCGCCGCACCGACAGTACGCCCGGCACCTTGAGAAGCTCGGGGATGTGCTCGGTGTCGTAGACCTCGTTGAAAAGCGCCTCCTTGGCCGGGTCGACGTCCATGCTGGCGATAAACAGGTATTTCGCTTGTCCGGGCATCCTTGTGTCCTCTGTTCGCTCCTGACCTACTATACGGCAATGGCCAAGGTCGACGCGCAACCCTACGAGTTCGAGCTCGAGCCGGCAAGCGCGGCGCTCGTCATCATCGACATGCAGCGCGACTTCGTCGATCCGGGCGGGTTCGGCGAGGCGCTCGGCAACGACGTGTCGCTGCTGCGCAAGGCGATCGCGCCCACCCGCAGGGCGCTCGACGGCGCGCGCCGCCACGAGATGCTCGTCATCCATACGCGCGAAGGGCACCGGCCGGACCTTTCCGACCTGCCCCCGAGCAAGAAGCTGCGCGGCAGGCTGAAGAACGGCATCGGCGATCCGGGGCCGATGGGCCGCATCCTGGTGCGCGGCGAATACGGCCACGACATCATCGACGAGCTCAAGCCCGCGCCCGGCGAGCCGGTGGTCGACAAGCCCGGCAAGGGCGCCTTCTACGCCACCGATCTGGACTCGATGCTGCGCAACCGCGGCATTCGCAGCCTGGTGGTGTGCGGTGTGACGACCGAGGTGTGCGTCAACACGACGGTGCGCGAGGCGAACGATCGGGGCTACGACTGCCTGGTGCTCGAGGACTGCGTCGGGTCGTATTTCCCCGAGTTCCAGGCCGCGGCGCTCGCCATGATCAAGGCCCAGGGCGGCATCTTCGGCTGGGTGAGTGATTCAGGACGGTTCCTCGCAGCTTTGAATCAGTAGCAAGACTTGTTCTAAAGGGGAGACGATGACAAACGCGGCGGCAGCAAGGGGAGCGGCAGCAGGCGAGGTCCGGTGGTGGGTCGCCGGCGACTGGAACGGCTTTTTCGGGTTGTTCACCAACGTGGTCCTGAACGTGATCGTGCTCACGGGGCTGTGCCTGGGCGTGGTCAACCTGCCGGCGGACACCGTGTTCGGCCGCATCCTGCCGGCGCTGGGCATCGCGCTGCCGATCGGGAACCTTTACTACGCCTACCTCGCCCACAAGCTCGCGCAGAGGGAGGGTCGCGCCGACGTCACCGCGATGCCGTACGGCCCGAGCGTGCCGCACATGTTCATCGTCGTATTCGTGATCATGCTGCCGGTGTACCTGAAGACCAAGGACCCGGTGCTCGCCTGGCAGGCCGGGCTCGCGTGGGCGTTCATCATCGGCGTGATCGTGCTCGCGGGCATCTTTTTCGGGCCGTGGGTCCGGGCGCACACGCCGCGCGCCGCGATGCTCGGCACGCTCGCCGGCATCTCGATCGCGTTCATCTCGCTGCGGCCCGCCTTCCAGATGTGGGAGGTGCCCTGGATCGCGTTCATCTCGCTCGCCATCGTCCTCATCAGCTGGACCGCGAACACCCGCCTGCCCTTTGGGCTGCCCGGCGGCCTCGCCGCAGTGATCGTCGGCATCGTGGTCGGCTGGGTCGCATACTTCGCCGGCTGGAGCGACGTGGTGAAGGCCGAGCAGGTCAGAGCCTCGTTCACGCAATTCGGCCTGCATCTTCCGTTCATCGGCACAGAGGTCTGGCGAGGCCTCGCCGACGTGGCGCCGCTTCTCGTCACCGCCATTCCGCTCGGCATCTACAACTTCACCGAGGCGATGAACAACGTCGAGAGCGCTTCGGCCGCCGGCGATTCCTACGACCTGCGGAAGATCCTGGCCGCCGACGGCATCGGCGCCATCGCCGGCGCGATGCTCGGCAGCCCCTTCCCGCCGGCCGTGTACATCGGCCATCCGGGCTGGAAAGCGGTCGGCGGCCGCATCGGCTACTCGCTCGCGACGGGCGCGGTGATCGGGCTGGTGTGCTTCCTCGGACTGACGGCGCTCCTGCTCGCCGTCGTGCCGCTGGTCGCCATTCTTCCGATCCTGCTCTATATCGGCCTGGTGATCGGCGCGCAGGCCTTCCAGGCTTCACCGCAGAGCCACGCGCCCGCCGTAGTGCTCGCCATCATTCCGAACGTCGCGGCGTGGGGCCAGCTCCAGGTGGACAGCGCGCTCAATGCGGCCGGCACCTCGGCCGCTCAAGTGGGCGCGGCAAAGTTCGCGGGCTCCGGGCTCGTCTATCACGGCATGGAGCTTCTCGGCGGCGGCGCGGTGCTCGCGGGGCTCGTGCTCGGCGCCCTCGCCGCGTTCATCATCGACCGCCGGCTCAAGGAGGCTGGACTCTGGGCGCTCGCCGGCGCGGTGCTCGCTTTTTTCGGCTTCATCCACGGTGGTCAGCTCGGATGGGCGGTTTCGCCGCAGGTCGCGCTCGGCTACGCGCTCTTCGGCGCGGTGTGCCTGGCGGCCGGCATGCAGGCCCGGAAAAATCCAGCCTGAGCCCATGGCGTTCGCGACCATCAACGGCATCCGGATTCACCATGAGATCCAGGGATCTGGGCCGCACCTCCTGATGTTCGCTCCGGGCGGCTTCCGCTCGGTGATCTCGCGCTGGACCGCGCAGGGCGGCAAGCGCGAATGGAAGGAGATGGACGGGCTCGCCGCGCTGTCGCGCCACTTCACCTGCATCGCCTACGACCGGCGCGAGTCCGGCCTCTCAGGCGGGCGCATCGAGCCGCTTTCCTGGGACCTCTACGTCCAGGAGGCGACCGCACTCCTCGACCTCGCCGGCGCAACGGAAGCTCACGTGCTGGGAAGCTGCATGGGCGCAGGCCTCGCGCTCGCCTTCGCGGTACGCCATCCCAGGGCGTGCAAGAGCCTGCTCCTGCACTGGCCGGTCGGCGGCTACCGCTGGATGATGAAGGGCCATACCTTCTTTGCGCGCCACCTCGACTTCGTGCGAGCCAACGGCCTGAAGGCGGTGGTGGCCCGAGCGCGCGAGGGCGAGAACTTCTGGCTCGATCCCGAGATCGGGCCCTGGGGCTCGCCCGCCGCGATCGACCCCGAATTCGCAAAAAAATTAATGGCAGAAGATTTGCGCCGTTACCTTGAAATCGTGGAGCAAAGCCGGGATGCGCTCTTCAACGACACCATGCCCTCCGGAGCGAGCGGCGCGGAGCTGATGAAGATCGAAACCCCGTCGTTCATCCTGCCAGGCAACGACTCGTCGCACGCCTACTCGGCGTCGCTCGCGCTGAAGGAGCTGATGCCGAACGCCGAGCTATGGGATGTGCTGCCGGACCGGCAGCACGGGCGCAATACGCTCGAGTCGATTCTGCGCTTTTGCTCTCACCTGGAGAGCCGGGCGAGCGCGCGCTCGTAGTACGAAAGGTCGAAGTACTTCTGCGGCGCCGCGGGCGGGCGGCCGGGCTCCATCTCGGCGCGCAGCGCAAGCATGTTGTCGAATCCCCGCCGGTCGAAGCGCGCGTCGGGCGTGAAGCCGCGCGCCGGATCGGCGAGCAGGCGCCAGGTGCGCTCGCCGATGTCGCGCGAGAGCTTGAGCTTGTCCATCAGCAGGCGGACCGATTCTTCGCGGTTCGCCGGCTGCAGCGACCAGCGCAGCGATTCGACGTACGCGGCGATGAAGCGCTCGAGGAGCGGTCCGTTGGCTTTCGCCCACGAGCGTTGCACGAAGGCGCCCCCCGCCTGATAGGGTCCGAGCATGTCGACCGTGCTGCCCAGGCTCTTCAGCCCGAGCTGCTCGCCCTGGATCGTGAACGGCAGGTTGAGGATCGCAGCCGCATTCTCCTTGTCGCTCGCCATCGCTTTCAGGCGCAGCTCTCCCCGGCCGACTGGCTTCACCACGTAGTCCTTGCCCTCGGCGAGGCCGTGCTTGAGGAGGATCTTTTTCGCTTGCAGCGCATACGCCGTGTCGGGCGCGTCGACCACGACGATGCGGCCTCGCAGGTCCGCGAAAGTGCGGACGTAGGGCTGGACGAAAAATTCATTCATGCCGCTGTCGCCGCCGGTGACGATGATCACGTCCTGTCCCGCCACCTCGACCATCGCGACCGCGTTGTCGACCGCCGAGACCGCGATGTCGATGGTCCCGGCGGCTAGGCCTTCGC
>DATLUZ010000097.1:0-6147 GCA_035577785.1 Burkholderiales bacterium
TACTTCATCGAGAAGAAGGCGCCGGTGTCCGGGGTGAAGAGCCTGATGGACTACGAGGTCACCTTCTCGGGCGAGATCCGCAAGGGCCGGCAGAGCTTCACCATGAAGGTGGTGGTGCCGGTGACGAGCCTGTGCCCCTGCTCGAAGAAGATCTCCGAGCGCGGCGCCCACAACCAGCGCTCGCACGTGACGGTGACGGCGCGCACCAACGAGTTCGTCTGGATCGAGGAGATCGTCGACATCGTCGAGCGGCAGTCCTCGAGCGAGCTCTACGGGCTGCTCAAGCGGCCGGACGAGAAGTTCGTCACCGAGCGGGCCTACGACAATCCGAAGTTCGTCGAGGACCTAGTGCGCGACGTCGCGTCGGTGCTGAACCTCGACGAGCGCATCGACGCCTACGTGGTCGAGTCGGAAAACTTCGAGTCGATCCACAACCACAGCGCCTACGCCCTCATCGAGAAGAACAAACGGGCAAAGTGACGCGCATCCTCTTCGGACTACTTTCGGAGATCGCTCTCACGGAAGGAGTCGAAGCCCAGGATTTTCCGGCCCAGCGGGCGAGCCTGGTGATCGAAGTCGACGGCATGTACGCCGAAACTCGTGGCGAAACCGGCCTCGCCGCGATGTCGCCCGCGGTGCGGGCGGCGATCGGCAAGGTGGAGCGCCACCGGCTGGTGCCACCCGCTCAGGCTTCCTACGCCTATCGCAACCACCCGCTGCCGATCGGCGCGGGTCAGACCATCTCGCAACCGTACATCGTGGCGCTTTCGGCCGACCTGCTGGCGCCGAAGCCGGGGGACGTGGTCCTGGAGGTCGGTACCGGCTCGGGATACCAGGCGGCCGTCCTCGCCGAGATCGTGAAGCAGGTCTACAGCATCGAGCGGGTCGAGAGCCTGGGCAGGTCCGCCGCGGAGCGCCTCGCGGAGCTCGGGTACCGCAACGTCGAGGTGCGCATCGGCGACGGCTACGCCGGCTGGCCGGAACGGGCGCCCTTCGACGGCATCGTGGTCACCGCGGCGGCGCCGCAGGTGCCGGCGGCTCTGGTCGCGCAGCTCAAGCCCGGCGCCCGCATGGTGGTCCCGGTCGGGGAAAGCGGCGGCCTCCAGTACCTCAAGGTGCTGGTCAAGCGCGCCGACGGCGGCTACGACGAGCAGCGGGTATTGGCGGTGCGGTTCGTTCCGCTCGTTCCGGGAAAGAAATAAAGCGGTTCAAAACCTCTTCGTCAGCGTCATCGTCTCCCCCTCGCGCCTCATGTCGACGCGGTTGAGGAAGCTCATGCCGAGGAGCGCGGTGTCGAGCCCGGCCTCGAATACCACCGCGTCCACCGAACTGAGCTCGATCTCGCCCAGCCTGACCGTGGCGAGGCTGACGCGGTAGACCGGCACCAGGCCGTTCGCGGTGTTCGACAGGCCCGGCTCGCCTTTGCGGAAGTCGATCCCCGCGCGCTGCGCGAGACTTGCCGGCAAGGCGATCGAGCTGGCGCCGGTGTCGACGAGAAACCGGACCGGCGTGCCGTTCACCATTCCCTCGCCGACGAACTGGCCGCCGGGTCCGGCGGCGAGCGTCGCCTGTGCGCGGTCCGGGGTGGCGGCTGCGCGGCGGTAGTGCTGCCCCTGCTGCAGCGTTCGGCGGGCGCCTTCGATTTCCATGACCGCGCTGTCCTTGTCGACGGACACCACGGTGATCCCGTTCCACGTCTGGCCGACCTTCACGGTCTTCGGGTTGCCGCCGTCGAGCACTACCACGGCGGCCTTGCCGCCGATCACGCCGACCAGCGAAACTTCGGCCGCGGCGGCGGTGCCGCAGGCGAAGCAGAGAAGCAGCGCAATAATATTGGGCATGAGACCCGTCGTTGTTGTTCGAACCGCGCGCAGCGAAGGACCGGCCTATTTTGCCAGCTACCTCGAGCGCCGTTCAATTGCATGCGACCTGCTCGCGATCGACGAAGGCGCGCCGGTGCCGCGCGATTCGAGACATTTTTCCGGAATTGCCATCATGGGCGGCGCGATGAGTGTGAACGATGACCTGCCGTGGATCCCGCAGGTGCTGGAGCTCGTCCGCGAAGCGGTGCGCAACGACGTGCCGGTGCTCGGCCACTGCCTCGGCGCCCAGCTCATGTCCAAGGCCCTGGGCGGCGCCGTGCGCGCCAATCCGTACAAGGAGATCGGCTGGGGCGAGGTGCGCGTGTGCGACAACGGCGTGGCGCGCGCGTGGCTCGGCGAGCTTCAGTCCTTCGAGACCTTCCAGTGGCACGGCGAGACCTTCAGCATCCCGCCGGGCGCCACGCGCGTGCTCGAGAACGCGCACTGCGCCAACCAGGGGTTCGCCATCGGCAAGCACTTCGGCATGCAGTGCCACGTCGAGATGACCGAAGAGCTGATCCGGGTGTGGGCGCGCGGCGGCGCCGACGAGATCAGGGCCGCGGCGGCGAGCCCGGCGGTGCAGAAAGCCGAGGAGATGGAGCGCGACCTCGAGCCGCGGCTGCTACGTCTTCACGAAGTCGCCGATCGAATCTACGACCGGTGGAGCGAGAACCTCAGTCGCGGAAATTGATGAACTGCAACGGAACGTCCGTAACCGTTTTCTTGACGAGCTGAATCGCGTTCTGCAGGTCGTCCCTCTTCGCGCCCGAGACGCGCACCGCGTCGCCCTGGATCGAGCCCTGCACCTTGAGCTTGGAGTCCTTGATCAGCTTCTGGATTTCCTTGCCCTTTTCCACCGGGATGCCGACCTTCACCTTCACCGGCTGCTTCACCTTGTCGCCCGAGATCTTCTCGATGCTTCCCGACTCGAGGCAGCGCACGTCGACGCTCCTCTTGGCGAGGCGCTGGCGCAGCACGTCCATGACCTGGCCAAGCTTGAATTCGTCGTCGGCGAACACCGTGAGGTCGAGCTTCGTCAGCTCGACGCGCGCGTCCGAGCCCTTGAAGTCGTAGCGATTGGTGATTTCCTTGTTGGTCTGCTCGACGGCGTTCTTCACTTCCTGCTCGTTCACCTGCGAGACGATGTCGAAGGAGGGCATGGCGCGACTCTAACTCAGTTCGGCTTGATTCCAGCGGCCTTCACCAGCACGGCGTTGGTGCGCAGCTCCTCGCTCACCAGGGAACCGAACTCACGCGGCGTCATCGCCATGGGTTCGGCGCCGAGCTTCGGCAGGCGCTCACGCACCTCCGGCGATTGGAGGGCCGCAGCCGTGCCGCGGTGCAGCCGCTCGATCAAGGCGCCGGGCGTCCTTGCAGGCGCGAACAGGCCCACCCAGAAGTTGTAATCGGAATCGGGAAATCCCGACTCGATGGTGGTCGGCACGCCCGGCAGGATCGAGGCGCGCTTCGAGCTGCCGATCGCCAGGGCGAGCACCTTGCCTTCGCGCAGCAGCGGCAGCGCCGGCGCGATTGGCGAGAAATAGAAGTCGAGTCTCCCGGCGACCACCTCGGTCAGCGCCTCGGGGGCGCCCTTGAACGGGATGTGCACGGCCTCGATGTTCGCGCTGCGGCGGAAGCGCTCGGCGTTGAGCTGCGTCGATGCCGCGGCCGAGCCGAAGTTGATCGACCCGGGCTTTGCGCGAGCGGCCGCGACGAGGTCGGCGAGCGTCCTGAAGCCTCGCGAGGGCGGCACGACCAGCACCGTGGGCAGGTTTGCGAGCGGCGTCACGGCCGCGAGATCGCGCGCGGTGTCGTAGGCGAGGGCCGGATAGAGAAACGGCGCCACGGTGTGCGCGGACGACGTCGCGAGCACCGTGTACCCGTCGGGCTCCGCCTTGGCGACGAACGCGGCCGCGATCGTCGTGCTCGCCCCGGGGCGGTTTTCGACGATGACCGGCTGGCCGAGCAGGCCCGAAAGGCGTTCCGCCACCGTGCGCGCAAGGATGTCGGTCGCGCTGCCGGGGCTCAGAGAAACGACGATGTGGACCGGCTTGGCCGGCCACGCCGGGGCCTGCGCCAGCGCAGCGCCGTGCAAGGCGACGAGCAGCGCGGCGAGCGCCGCCCGCGAGAGCTTCATCGCGACTCCTCCTCTGGCAATATGATGCCATGGCGCTCATCGAAGGCGTGGAGGTCGAGCACCGCGGCAGCGGGCCCGACCTCGTCATCCTGCATTCCCTGCTCGCGGACCGCTCGGCGTTCGACCGCGTCGCGCCCGTCCTGGCGAAGAAGCACCGCATGTGGCTCGTGAACCTGCCCGGCTACGGCGCTTCGAAACCCGCCGGCACTTCGGTCGAGGACTATGCCGACCGCGTCGCCGCGCTCCTCCAATCCTTGAAACTGGAGAACGCCGATGTCCTGGGTAACGGCCTAGGCGGGTTCATCGCGGTGGCGCTTGCCGCCCGGCACGGCGCGCGGGTCCGGCGTTTGATCGCGGCGCCCGCGCTCGCGGCGTTCCCGGAACCGGCGAAGCAGCCGCTGCGCGGCCTCGCCGAGCGGGTGGCGAAGGAAGGGATGTCGGGCGCCCTCGACGTTGCCATCCGCCGCATGTTCCCGGAGCGGTTCATCGCCGCCCATCCTTCCGTCGTGGAGGAGCGCAAACAGGCGCTGATGAAGGCCGACCCGGCGTGCTTCCGCACCGCATGCCTCGCGCTCGCCGCCCTCGACTTGTCGCCCGTCCTGAAGAACATCAGGAATGAAGCGCTGGTGATGGCAGGGAGCGAGGATGCGACCACGCCCCCGGCGCTCGCGCGCGAGCTGGCGACGAAGATTCCGAACGCCAGGTTCCGCGAGCTGCAGGGCTGCGGCCATTGCCCGCAGATCGAGAGCCCGGAGCTCTTCGTGCAGGCGGTCGAGGCGTTTCTTTCCTAGGCCGGCCTAGTCGCCCTTGATCTTCGCCGAGCGGATGACCTCGGCCCATTTCTTCAGCTCGGTGCGCACCACGCCGTCGAGCTCCTCGGGCGAGCTCGCCACGGGATCGCCGGTCTGCTCGATCAGCTTGGCCCGCACCTCGGGCAGCTTCACGGAGCGCGCGATCTCCCTTTGCATCCGCGCGATCGCGGACGGCGGGGTTCTTGCGGGAGCGAACATCCCGATCCAGGAGTCGACTTCGTAATCAGGAATTCCGAGCGCTTCGGCGACGGTGGGAATGTCGGGAGCGCCGGGCGAGCGCTTGAGCGTCGTGACGGCGAGCGGCCTGAGCCTGCCGGCGCGCACGTGGGTCATCACGATGGCTGCCGTAAGGATCAGCACCGGCACCTGGCCGCCGAGCGTGTCGGTGATCGCCGGGCCGCCGCCTTTGTAGGGCACATGCAGCAGGTCGACGCCGGTCTTGAGCTTGAGCAGCTCGCCGGCGATGTGGGAAGGCGTGCCGTTGCCCGCCGAGGCGAAAGACAGCTTGCCGGGTTGCGCTTTGGCAGCCGCGATCACGTCCTGCATCGACTTGTAGGGCGTCGCGGGGTTCACCGCGATCAGCTGCGGGACACTCATGATCAGGGATACCGCCGCTAAATCGCGCTCCACGTCGTAGTCGAGCTTGTAGAGCAGCGGATTGATGGTGTGCGAGGAAAGCGTGACCAGGAAGGTGTAGCCGTCGGGCGCCGAGCGCGCCACGGCGCTGGTGGCGACGCTGCCGCCCGCGCCACCCCGGTTCTCGACCAGAATCGGCTGGCCGAGGCCCTCGGACACGTGGCTCTGCAGGATGCGCGAGACCAGGTCTACGCTGCCCCCGGGCGGAAACGACACCACCCAGCGGATGGGCTTGCTCGGCCAATCCTGCGCGCCGGCGGCCGTGACTGCGAACAGCGCGGCGAAAAAGACTGCCTTCATTCGGCCTCCTTCAGTGATCGTACGAGCTCTGCAGCTCCTTCAGCTTCGCGCGCAGGAACGCCTCGCTCGTCATCCGCTTGCCGTCATCGAACACGATCTCGTAGGGCTTGCCGGACACGGAGCTGCGCGAGCCGCACAGCACGATGAAGTCTTCGGCGCTCGCCACCCGGTCGCCGGCCTCGCGCAGCTTGAGGCGCAGGTGCTCCGCGGCCTTGGCCGCGTCGTACGCGGTGCCGTTGCGGACGAATTTCGCGTTTCCGAGCCGCTCGACCGCGGCGATGAGCTGCTCGATTTTCCGCGCCTCGACCGGGGCGGGCGCAGCTGACGCGGTCCAGGTGAAAAGCATCAGCGTAAGAATCGAAAGGGCGAAACGCACGGTCAGGGCTGCATGTACCCGTTG
>DATLUZ010000098.1:0-24889 GCA_035577785.1 Burkholderiales bacterium
GGCCGATCACCGGCAGCACGGGCACGCCGAAGAGCCGCGGCCCGCCCTCGACGGTGAGGACGATCGCCGAGCCGATGACGAGCGAGGCGGTCATGATCCCCATGGTCACGCGATCGAGCGTGCGGTCCAGGCGCAGGCCGAAGCTGTCGAGGCGCTTCAGGTCGAGGTCGATGCGAGCCTTGCCGCGGCGCGCCTCGCGCAGCAGGCGCGCGAGGTCGCGCGGCACGCTCGCGGCGACGGTGAAGAATTCGTCGAGCGCGTTGCGGCCGCGCCGCCACAGCTCGGCCGGCTGGTGGCGCTCGGCGAGCGCACGCCGCACGAACGGCGTGAGATGTTGGACGATGTGCAGGTCCGGATCGTATTGCCGTCCCAGGCCCTCGAGCGAGATCAGGGTCTTGAACATGAGCGACAGGTCCGACGGCAGCACGATCGCGTGCTCGCGCACGATGGCGGCGAACTGGCGGATCGCGGCGCCGATGCGGAGGTCCTTGAGCGGCACGCCCTCGAAGTCGAACACCAGCTCGTTCAGGTCCGCCGCGAGCCTCGCGTCGTCGACCGGGCCCTCGCCCGCCCAGTCGAGCAGCACCTCGAGCATCGGCTCCTCGGCCATGCGCGCGAGTCCCGCCAGGAGGTCGATCACCTGGCGGCGCCGCTGCGGGGACAGCCGCCCGACCATGCCGAAGTCGATCACCACGATGCGGTTGCCGGGCAGGTAGAACACGTTGCCCGGGTGCGGGTCGGCGTGGAACAGGCCGTCCATCAGGATCATCTTGAGGAACACGTCGACGCCGCGCGCGGCGAGCACCTTGCGGTCGAGTCCGGCCGCGGCCACCGCGGCTGGATCGGTCGCCGGCACGCCCTCGACGTGCTCCTGCACCAGCAGCAATTCGCTGGTCCACTCCGGGAAGATGCGCGGGATGACGATGTGCGGGTCGCCGGCGAAGTTCTGCGCGAAGCGCTGGATGTTGCGCGTCTCGGTGGCGAAATCCGCCTCGCGCTCCAGCGAGCGCGCGAACTGCGCCGCGATCTCGGCCGGCCGGTAGCGGCGCGCCTCTGGGATCTCGGCCTCGATCAGCTCCGACACGCGCCGCAGCAGGCGCAGGTCGGCGTCGATCTTTTCGCGCACGCCGGGGCGCCGGATCTTGAGCACCACCGGCGTGCCCTCGGCGAGCCGCGCGCGGTGCACCTGCGCGATGGAGCCGGCCGCGTACGCGCGCGTTTCGATGTCGCGGAAGACCTCGAAGGGCGAGCACCCGAGGGCGTGCTCGAGCTCAGGCAGCAGCTCCTCGAACGGCACCGGCGGCACCTGGGCGTGCAGCTTCTCGAGCTCCTCGATCCAGCGCGGCGGAAACAGGTCGACGCGCGTCGCCATGACCTGGCCCAGCTTGACGAACGTCGGCCCGAGCTCCTCGAGCGCCATGCGCACGCGGCTCGCCTGGTCGAGCCTGGGCGAATCGCCGGCGGCGCCGAAGTTGAGGATGCGCCCGGCGCGCTCGAGCACGCCGGCGATGCCGATGCGCTGCACGAAGTCGCCCAGGCCGTGGCGGATGAACACCGAGGCGATCTCATGCAGGCGCGGCAGCTCCCGCATGATGCCGAAGGTTTCGCGCAGCATGCGCGCGGCTACGGACGGGGCTTCGCGCGATCCCGCTTGTCGAGCGCGTCGGCCATGCCCGCGAGCACGCCGCCCGCGAGCTGCGCGAAGCGCGCGCCGAACTCGCCGGCGAGCTCGAGCCCGCCGAGGGTGAACTCGGCCATCAGGCGCGCGCTGCGCCGCCCGGTCTCGGTGCCCGCGTGCGCTGCGTGGCGCACCAGCTCGGAGAGCTCGGGACGCACGCGCTCGTTCGCGGAGCGCGCCACCTGCTCCACCGTGGCGACGAAATCCTCCTCGATCTTGCGCAGCCCGGCCGCGGCCTGCTTGAGCTCGTTCTCCGAGATGCCGCGGCCCGCCGCCACCATCTGGCGCAGCGCCTCGCTGCCCGCCTGCACCGACGCGCTGAGCGCCCCGTCCATGCCGCGGAAGCCTTCCGCGAGGGTCTGGCGCACGCCGAGGCGCCCGCCCTCGGCGCCGCGGCTGATGCCCTCGGTCACGGAGCGCACCACGTCGCGGATGGCTTCACGGTCGAAGCGGCGCGCCTTCAGCGCTTCGAGCGTAAGGTCGTGGACGCGGGCGCGTATATCGTCGCCCTGCTTCGCCGATTCGGTCGCCGCATCGCGGATTTCGTCGTTCATTTCGCCTCCGGGGTGAGCCCGAGGTCCTCTGCAAGGTCCGGCCCGGGGAAGTGGAAGCGCACCGGGCCGTCGGGCAGCGCATTGAGGAACTGGTTGAGATAAGGATCTTCCGAGCGGCTGACCTCGTCGGGCGTGCCCTGGCCGAGCACCGCGCCGTCGGCGATCACGTAAACGTAGTCGGAGACCTTGAGCGATTCCTTGATGTCGTAGGTCACCAGGATCGACGTCAGGCCGAAGGCGTCGTTCAGCTGGCGGATGAGCTGCCCGACCTGGTTGAGCGAGATCGGGTCGAGGCCGGCGAACGGCTCGTCGTACATCACGAGCCGCGGGTCGGTGGCGATGGCGCGCGCGAGCGCCACGCGCCGCGTCATGCCGCCGGAGAGATCCGCGGTGCGCATGCCGCTCGCGCCGCGCAGCCCGACGGCGTGCAGCTTCATCAGCACCATGCGGCGGGTGAGCTCGTCGGGCAGCGCGAAGTTCTCGACGATCGGAAAGGCGACGTTGTCGAACACCGAGAGGTCGCTGAAGAGCCCCGAGGTCTGGAACATCATGCCCATGTCGAGGCGCAGCTCGTAGAGCTGGTCGGGCGAGAGCTTGTGGACGTCCTTGCCGGCGACCGTGACGCGACCGCGCGACGGCGCGAGCTGGCCGCCGATCAGCTTGAGCAGCGTCGACTTGCCCGAGCCGCTGCCGCCGAGGATCGCCACCACCTTGCCCCGCGGGATGGCGAGCGACAGGCCGCGGAAGATCTCGAGATCGCCGTAGGAAAAGCCCAGGCCCTCGACCTGCACGTGATTCTTGCCCACGTCGTGGTTCTGGCCCATGCGTCTACTATACCGCCGTGACCCCCCATCCTTACGCCGCGCTGACCCCGGAAGTGGTGCTCGACGCCTGCGACGCGTCGGGCCTGCGCGCCGACGGGCGTCTCCTGCCCCTCAACAGCTACGAAAACCGGGTCTACCAGGTCTGGCTCGAGGACGGCTCGGCGCGCGTGCTGAAGTTCTACCGGCCGGGACGCTGGAGCGCCGGCCAGATCGAGGAGGAGCACGCGTTCGCGCGCGAGCTGGCCGAGCGCGAGATCCCGGTGGTCGCCCCGGTTCACACCGGCGAGCACGCCGGCTTCCTCTTCGCGGTCTATCCCCGCCGCGGCGGGCGCACGCCGAACCTCGACGATCCGAGGACGCTGGAATGGATCGGGCGCTTCATCGGGCGAATCCACGCCGTCGGCGCCGCCCGGCCTTTCCAGCTTCGCCCCTCCCTCAACGTGGAAACGTTCGGCGACGAGCCGCGCAGTTTTCTGCTCGACCGCAATTTCCTGCCCGCCGATCTGCTCGAGCCCTGGAAAGCCGCCACCCAGCAGGCGCTCGCCGGCGTTCGACGCTGTTTCCAGAATGCTGGAGAAACAAAAAGCATCCGCCTCCACGGCGACTGCCACCCCGGCAACATCCTCTGGACCGGGGATGGACCGCATTTCGTCGACCTCGACGACGCGCGCATGGGGCCGGCGATGCAGGACCTGTGGATGCTGCTTTCGGGCGAGCGTGCCGCGATGAGCCGGCAGCTCCACCACGTGCTCGCCGGCTACGAGGACTTCGCCGAGCTCGACCGGCGCGAGCTGCACCTGGTCGAGGCGCTGCGCACGCTGCGGCTGATTCACTATTCGGCCTGGATCGCGCGCCGCTGGGACGATCCCGCGTTCCCCGCGGCCTTCCCCTGGTTCAACACCCAGCGCTACTGGCAGGACCGCATCCTCGAGCTGCGCGAGCAGATCCCGCTCATGGAAGAAGAGCCGCTCGACCCATGACGTCGCGCTTCAGGCCGTTCTCAGACGCAGCGCGCGAACCGCCGCCACCGCGACCAGCGGCACCAGCAGGCCGACCAGCGCCGTGGCGATCATCAGCGCGCCGAGCTCGCTGTAGTCCTCCGGCACCTTGATCGCGCCGCTCGAGCGCTCGCGCACTTCGCGCGCCACCACGTAAATCTCGTTGAAGTACCTGGTGCCGAGCTGGGACGCCGCGAGCGCGAGATTGGAGAACGACGCCATCACCGCGAAGTAGGTGGCCTTGAGGTTGGCGGGCGCGGAGTTCGCAATCCAGGCGAGCATCGGGATCATCGCGATCTGGCCGAGCGGCGACTCGAGCGCGGTGTCGATGATCGCGATCACGCGCGCGTCCACCAGGCCTGCGGTATGCGCGGCGGTCCACTGGTGCAGGCCGTAGTACATGCCGATGTTGGGCAGCGCGATGAGCGTGCCCGCGACGGTGAGCATCACGATGATGCTGGCGATGGAATTGCGCGCCATATAGCCGCGCAGCGCGAACATGCCCGCCAGCGTCAGCGCGTAGGCGAGCAGCGCCAGCTTGGCGAGGAACGACTCGTCGAACTTGAGGACGTCGATCATCCACCAGGTGCTGCCGGGGCCCGTGCTCGGCATGGCGCGGTAGACGAAGATGATGAGCGCGGTGGCCACCAGCGTCTCGCGCGCCTCGGGGACGAGCTCGCGCGCAAGGCGCCAGAGGAGGAACAGGATGATTCCCAGCGAAGCGACGAAGATGAGCTCCTGGCCGAAGCGCACGTCGGCGATCCCGACCGAGAGCGTCACCGCCACGAACACCAGGCTGCCGCCCAGGATCCACCAGTTGGGGCGGGTTTTTTCCGCGCCGTGCACGGCGAGCAGCGTCTCGATCTCTTCCCGGCTCCTGCCTTGGCGCCGCAAGCGCGCCGCCTGCCTCATCTTGACGAAACCATGCAGCACCACGCCGAGCACCGACAGCACCGGAATGACGAGCGCGATGGTATAGACGAGCGCGTACATCTCGGCCTTGCGCTCCCTGGGGAGCGCGTCGGTGCCGTGGAACAGGAACACGTTGACGAGCGCCACCAGGGCGAGCCCGCCGATGATCGCGACCCGGCCGAGCGTCTGCATCGTCGTGTGCATGCCCTTCCGCGACGCCTCGTCGTAGGGCTTGCCGCTCTCGTCGACGCGCGGCACGGCCTCGACGGTCATCGCGTCGGCCACCGCGTCCTGGATCATGTAGCCGCTCGGCCCGAGCAGCGACGAAATCACGAACCAGCGCTCGCCGCTCATCACCGCGCGCATCGCGTCGAAGTACGAGATGAGGCCGATCATGATGAGAAGGCTCGCCGCGATCATCGCCGCGCCCAGCCACACCAGCGCCGCCTTCCAGCGCCAGATGAGGTCGACCACGTGGCCGACCGGCATCTTCACCGCCCACGGGATGCCGGCCCAGAAGGCGAGCGCGGCGAGAAACTCCGCCGACAGGTCGAGGTAGTCCTTGACGAAGAACGTGCCGACGATGCCGGTCAGTCCTTGTATCCCGTACGCCGCGTAAACCATCAGCGGCGGGAGATACGAAAGACGCAGCACGCTTATTCAGCGTGAATGTTGTTGTCCTTGACCACCTTCCCCCAGCGCGCCATGTTGTCGACCAGCCACTTCTGCGTGTCGGCGGGCCCGAGCGCGACGACGTCCATGCCGAGCGTCTCGGTGAGGGTCTTCTGCACATCCGGAAGCTTTACTGTTTTCTGCAATTCAGAAACCATCTTGTCGACGATCGGCTTGGGCGTGCCGGCCGGCGCGAGGATGCCCCAGAACGCGTAGGCGCCCTGCCAGGGGACGCCGAGCTCGCGCAGCGTCGGCACCTCGGGCATCGTGTGCGAGCGCTTGTCGCCGGTGAGCACGAGCGCGCGCATCTTGCCGCCCCTCACGTGCTGCGCCTGCGCCGCGGTCGAGGCCATGGCGAAGTCGATCTGACCGCCCATCACGTCGGTCGAGAGCGGTCCGCCGCCCTTGTAGGGCACCGGCACGAGATGGATGCCCGCCGCCTGGTTGAGGAGAATGGTGGCGAGGTGCCCGAGGGAGCCGTTGCCGACGTTGCCGATGGTGAGCTTGTCGGGATTCGCCTTCGCCGCCGCGAGCACGTCCTGGAAGCTCTTGTATGGCTTGCCCGCGCCCGTGGTGATGGCCATCGGCGCGGTGCCGACGATCATCACCGGCGCGAAGTCCTTGATCGGATCGAACGGCAGCTTCGGGTTGAGCGCCTGGTGCACCGCGTGCGTGTCGAAGATGAACACCCAGGTGTAGCCGTCGGGCGGGCTCTTCGCCACGTAGTCGGTGCCGATGATGCCCGAGGCGCCGGTGCGGTTCTCGACGATGAAAGCCTGCTTCAGCGAGTCCTGCAGCTTGGCGGCGAGGAGGCGCGCCAGGGGGTCGACCGAGCCGCCGGGCGGATACGGCGACACGAACTTGACGACTTTGGTGGGCCACTCCTGCGCGAGCGCGTTTCCCGTCAGAAGAAAAAGAACTGCGAATAAAAGCCTAAAAGCCGACATTCCTTCCTCCTTTGAGTTTCAGCATCTGCCTCGCATCGTCGGGGGACGCGACCGCGAGGCCGAGCTCCTCCAGCATGCGGCGTGCCTTGGAAACCTGCTCCGCGTTCGACTTGGCGAGCTGCCCGCGGCCGAGCCAGAGGCTGTCCTCCAGGCCCACGCGCACGTTGCCGCCCATCACCGCCGACATTGCGGCGACGAACATCTGGTTGCGCCCGGCGCCGAGGACCGACCAGTAATAGGCGTCGCCGAAGAGCCGGTCCGCGGTGCGCTTCATGTGCAGCACGTCCTCGGGATGCGGCCCGATGCCGCCGCGGATGCCGAACACCGACTGGATGAACAGCGGCGGCTTCACCAGCCGCCGCTCGAGGAAATGCGCCGCGGTGTAGAGGTGCCCGATGTCGTAGCACTCGATCTCGAACCGGGTGTCGTTGTCGGCGCAAGACTGCAGGATGTAAGCGATGTCCCTGAACGTGTTCTTGAAGATGCGCTCGTCGGAGCCGGCGAGATAGGGCTGCTCCCAGCCGTGCTTGAACTCCTTGTAGCGCCCGAGCATCTCGTAGAGGCCGAAGTTCATCGAGCCCATGTTGAGCGAGGCCACCTCGGGCTTGAGCTTCAGCGCCGGCTGCAGCCGCTCCTCGATGCTCATGGTCGGCGCGCCGCCGGTGGTGAAGTTCAGCACCACGTCGGCTGCGGCGCGGATCTTGGCGCCGAACTGGCGGAAGAGCTCCGGGTCCTGGGTGGGGCTGCCGTCCTTCGGGTTGCGCGCGTGCAGGTGCACGATCGCCGCGCCCGCCTGCGCCGCGCCGAGCGCCGCCTCGGCGATCTCGTCGGGCGTTATTGGCAGATACGGCGACATGCTCGGCGTGTGGATCGAGCCGGTGACCGCACATGTGATGATGACTTTGCCTTGCGCTGCTGCCATAGCGTGGCTACCGGGAGAAATTGCGACCCGGTCATTCTATGCAAACAAATCGTGGTCCGTCCCTGATTTCGAAAGGACCGTTGGCGCTAGTCGGCCTTCACCCCCGCGCGCTCTACGATCTGGCGCCATCTGGCCGACTCCGCGGCGATCTGCGCGCCGAACTCGCGCGGCGAGTCGGCCACAATGGTCAGGCCGTTGGCCTGAAGCGGTGCGGCGACCGCGGGCGTGCGCAGCGCACGGCCGATTTCGACGTTCAGCCGCTCGACGATTGCCGCCGGCGTCGCTGCGGGCGCAACGAAGCCGAACCACACGTCGGATTCGAATCCGGGCAATCCCGCCTCGCGAGCAGTGGGCACCTGCGGCGCCTGCGGATGGCGGGTGCTCGCGGCGAGCGCGATGGCACGCAGCCGGCCGGCGCGCACGTGGGGCAACACGAGGGACAGCGCGTTGCAGATCACCGGCACGTGTCCGGCTACCACATCCTGCAGCGCCGGCGCCGCACCCTTGTAGGGAACATGCACCAGGTCGATGCCGGCGCTGACGTTCAGCAGCTCGCCGCAAAGGTGCTGCGGGCTGCCGTTGCCGGCCGAGGCGAAGCTCAGTGGTTTTTTCCTGGCGAGAGCGATCAGCTCTGCGAGGTTGTCCGCAGGAACCGACGGATGCACCGCCAGCAGGTTCGGCGACCTGCCGGCGTTGATGACGGGGATGAAGTCGGTTTCCGGGTTGTACGGCAGGCTTTTGTAAACCCATTGATTGATGACCAGCACCGAGTTCGGCACGATGAGCAGCGTGTGGCCGTCGGGCTTGGCCCTTGCGACGTACGACGCTCCGATCGCGCCCGTCGCGCCGGGTCGGTTATCGACAATCACCGGCGTGCGCAGGCTTGCGGACACGATCGGCGCGACGGCGCGGGAAATCGCGTCGGCCACGCCGCCGGCCTGGAATGGGCAAACCAGGGTGATCGGCCGCGTCGGAAACTTGTCCTGGGCCGCCGCGACCGCGGAGGCAGCACACAGGACGAAGACAATGCTTCTCATCACCGCTTCATCCTAGGCCCGCGGCCGTATAGGCGGAAGCCCCAAATTGCCACTATCGGTATAAGCTGCGCTTATGGCAACGACGATCCAGCGCGTCGGCCGGCGGCTGCGCTTCCGCGACCTGGAAGTGTTCTCGGCGGTGGTCCGGTGCGGCAGCATGGCCAAGGCGGCGGCACAGCTCGACGTCACGCAGCCCTCGGTTTCGGAAATCGTCGCCTCGCTCGAAAGCGCTTTCCAGGTGCGCTTGCTGGATCGCAGCCCGCAGGGCGTCGCGCCGACGCTCTACGGGCAGGCGCTGCTCAAGCGCGGCCTCGCCGCGCTCGATGAGCTCAACCAGGGACTGCGCGACATCTCGTTTCTGACCGATCCGAGCGGCGGCGAAGTACGCGTTGGCTGGCCCGAGTCGTTCACCGAAGTGCTGTCTGGCATGGTGCGCGCGTTTTGCCGCGAGCACCCGGGGATCGCACTGCGCATCGACCATCTCCCGGCGCCGACCAGCGAGTTGCCTGAGCTCCAGGCGCGCAAGCTCGACATCGCCCTCGCTCGCCTCCTCCCGGAGCAGTTTGCAAGCGATCTGAACGTCGAGGTCCTGTTCGACGATCCCGCGGTCATCGCGGCCGGCGCGAACAGCCGCTGGGCGCGCAAGCGCAGGATCGAGCTCGCCGATCTTGTCGACGCTGCGTGGGTCGCGACACCGCGCGAAACCCTGACCACCAGGCTGCTTGAGCAGGCGTTCCGCGACAGGGGATTGCCCGCCCCGAAGCTGCGGGTGACGACCTTCTCGGTGCAGCTGCGCGCGCGCCTGCTGGTCGAAGGCGAGTTCCTCGCCTGCATGCCCCGATCGCTGCTGCAGGTGAAAGTGGACGGCGTCGGATTGAGGACGCTGCCCATCAAGCTGGCGGCGCATACGTTTCCGGTGGCGATCGTGACCGTGAAGAACCGCACGCTGACGCCCGTCGTCGAATTGTTCGTGGAACGCCTCCGGGCGTTCGTCAAGTCCGGCGCGGCGCGCTTCTAGACCAGGTAGCGCGCGCCGCCGCAGACCGAGATCGCCTGGCCGCTGATGTGGCGCCCGGCATCGGAAGCGAGGAATAGCGCGGTGTTGGCGATGTCCTGCGCGGTGACGGTGGTCTTCAGGCTGACGCCTTCGACCATGCGCTGCAGGATCTCATCGGAGGACACGCCGAGGCTCTCGGCCTTCGCGGCGATGATGCGCTCCACGCGCTCGCCCTCGACGATGCCGGGCTGGATGCAGTTCACCCGCACCTTGTCCGGGCCCGCCTCGACCGCCAGGCTCTGCGTGAAGCCGACCACCGCCCACTTGGCCGCGGAGTACGGCGTGCGCATGGCGAAGCCGAAGCGCCCCGCAATGGAAGAGAGGTTGATGATGCTGCCGCCGCCGGCCGCCTTGATGAGCGGCATCGCCTGGCGCGTGCAATAGAACATGCCGTTCAGGTCCACCGCGATGCAGCGATCCCAGTCCTCGGGACGGATATCCTCCACCTTGGCGGTCGGTCCGGCGATACCGGCGTTGTTGACCAGCACGTCGAGGCCGCCCAGGCGCTCTCTCGCGTCTCGAAACAGGCGCTCCACGTCTGCGACATTCGCCACATCGGCCCGGGTCCGGGTCGCCTGGGGCAGGACCGAGGCCGACTCCTTCAGGGCCGCTTCGTCGACGTCGCAGATGTGGACCCGGGCCCCGTGGTCCGCGAACGTGCGCGCGATGGCCCGGCCGATGCCCGCGGCGCCCGCGGTTACGACCACTCTTAGCCCTTTGGCGGAATATTCCACGGCACCCTCCTCCTTACGCCCGGATAATACGGAGAAAAATGGCAACCCACATCCAATCGAGCGAGATCCTGGGCGGCAAGGCCGCCGCCACGGCGCCGCGCGACGCCGTCAGCCGCTCGCTCGAGCAGGAGGAGCTGCGCGGGATCTCGCGCACCGTGGCCGAGATCCACTGGCTGCTCGCCGTCCTGGTGCTCTTGTATCTCGTGTTCGGCAGCGTGCGCGAGGATCCCGAGGAGGCCGCGGCGGTCTCGGCGGGGCTGTTCTTCTACGCGGCGCTCGTCATGGCCTTCCGTTATGCCAACTTCTACCGGCACGAGACGCGCTGGAAGATCGCGCTCGAGACCGCCGGCATGATCGTGTTCGTCACGTGGGTGCTGTGGCACACCGACCGCCTCGCGAGCCCGCTGCTCAACGCCTATCTCCTGGCCGTCATCACCGCGGCGCTGACCCTCGGCAAGTTCACCACGCTCGTCTACGTCGCGGTCATCGCCGGCTGCTACCTCTTCCTCGGCCAGAGCAGCTCGGCCGAGCTCGCCTCGGCGCGCTTCCTGGCCGGCTTCGCCGCGCAGCTCGGGCCCGTCGTGCTGGTCGCCTACATCACCACCATGTTCTCGGCCGACATCCGCTACGGGCTGCAGCGCGCGAAGCTGCTGTCGGAGACCGACGACCTGACCGGCCTCTTCAACACCCGCGGATTCGCCATCGCCGCCAACCGGCTCTTCGGCCAGGCGCTGCGCTACGACCGGCCGGCGAGCGTGCTGATGATCGACTCGGACAACCTGAAGGGCGTGAACGACGCCTACGGGCACGACTCCGGCAACCGGCTGCTGCGCCACGTCGCCGCGGTGATCCAGGCCGAGCTGCGCTCGACCGACGTCCCGGCGCGCTACGGCGGAGACGAGTTCATCGTGCTGCTGCCCGAGACGCCCGCCAAGGGCGCGCGCGACGTGGGCGAGCGCATCCGCGATGCCATCGCGTCGGCGCCGCTGCCGCTCGAGGGCCGCATGGTCACCTGCTCGGTGAGCATCGGCATCGCCTGCTTTCCCGAGGACGGGCGCAGCCTCGACGCGCTCGCCGGACGCGCCGACCGGGCGCTCTACCACGCGAAAAAGGACGGCCGCAACCGCGTGGTGCGCTTCGAGCAGAACTAGCTAGAGGCGCTTTTCCCAGTACTCGCCGGTGAGCTTCACGCCGAAGGCGGCGTGGGGCTCGCTTTTCCGGAGCTCGAAGCCGCAAGCGCGGTAGATCGCGCGCGCGGCGGCGAGGTTCGACTGCGTCCACAGCACGAGGCGCCGGTAGCCCCGCGCGCGCGCGAAGTCGATCGCTTCCCGCACCAGGCGCGTGCCCAGCCCGCAGCCGCGGGCGCGCGGATCGACCAGCAGGAGGCGCAGCTTGGCAACGCTCTTCGACTCGGGCACCACGAAGACCGAGCCGGCGCGCTCGCCGTCGCGCTCGGCGATCCAGCAGCGGCTGCGCCGCGCATCGAACCCGGTAACGAATTTCGCCA
Source organism: Burkholderiales bacterium (assembly GCA_035577785.1). Lineage (GTDB taxonomy): Bacteria > Pseudomonadota > Gammaproteobacteria > Burkholderiales > SG8-39 > SCGC-AG-212-J23. Next base: position 11,843 of record DATLUZ010000098.1, read on the forward strand.
CGATTTCCGCGACCAGCGCCTCGAAGCGCTCGTCCCAGCCGTATTCGCGTGCGTAGAGCTCGCCGTGCGCCTGCACCACCCAGCCCATGTCGCCGGGGCGGTGCGCCCGCAGCAGAACTTCGGATCGTCTTTCGTTATTCAGGAGCGACTGCACGGTGCGCATCGCGCCGATCAGACGGTCGCGGTCGGGGGCGGCGATGCCGCGCAGCATGGCGGAGACCTCGTCGCGCGAGCGCCGGTCGAGCAGCGCGAACGCCTCGCGCCCGCGGGCCGTGAGCGAAAGCACGCGGGCGCGCGCGTCTTCGGACGAGCGCCCGGCGCGCACCAGGCCGCGCCGGCCGAGCGCGCCGAGCATCCGGCTCAGGTATCCGGCGTCCAGGTCGAGCTCGGCGCGGAGCTCCGTCGCGGTGCAGCGGCGGCGCCGGCCGAGCTCGTAGAGGAGGCGCGCCTCGGGCAGCGGATACGGGCTGCCGACGAAGTCCGCACGCAGCGCGCCGATGCGGCGTGTGTAGAATCGGTTGAAGCTGCGTACGGCATCGACCCGCATGCGCCGCATGCTCGGTAACATGGTTGCTTTTGTCAAGCTTTTATGGATCGCTTCGCTCTCAAGGGAAAGGCGGCGCTGGTCACCGGCGGCAACGGCGGCATCGGCCTCGCCATGGCGCGCGCGCTGGCGCAGGCCGGCGCCTCGGTGGCGATCGCGGGACGCGACGCGAAGAAAAACGCCAGCGCTGCGGCCGAGCTGAAGGCCGTTTCCCTTTGCTTCGACTTGAAGGATGCGGCGGCGTGCCGCGCCATGGTGGAAGAGGCGGCCGCGCGCCTGGGGCGGCTTGATATCCTGGTGAACAACGCCGGCACCAACATCCGCAAGGCGCCGCAGGACTACAGCCTCGACGAATGGCGCGCGGTGCTCGACACCAATCTCACCGGCGCGTTCGTCGCCTGCCAGGCTGCCTACCCGCACCTGAAGCGCGCCGGCGGCGGCAAGATCGTGAACATCGGCTCGATGATGTCGCTCTTCGGCGCCTCGTTCGCCGCGCCCTACGGGGCGAGCAAGGGCGGGGTGGTGCAGCTCACGCGGTCGCTTTCGGCGGCGTGGGCGAAGGACAACATCCAGGTGAACGCCGTGCTGCCAGGCTGGATCGACACCGCGCTCACCCGGCGGGCGCGCGAAGAAGTCGCGGGCCTGCACGAGCGCGTGCTCGCGCGCACGCCCGCCGGACGCTGGGGCAGGCCCGAGGACCTCGGCGGGATCGCGGTGTTCCTCGCCTCGGCGGCTTCCGATTTCGTCACCGGGACGGCGATTCCGGTGGACGGCGGCTACTCCTCGCTCGGCTAGAACTCTAGAAGGAGGTCTCGAGGTAGCCGTAGATGTAGTTCGAGCCGCCGTTGACGTTGCCGAGGAGCTGCGAGCTGCCGAAGATGCCCGAGCGGTGCGACACGCCGGCGCCAAAAAAGGTGTTGCGCAGGCTGCGCACCGCGATGAGGTCGCCAAGGCTCATGTCGATGGTCGGGTCGAGCACCTGGAGCAGGTGCGAAGTGTTGCGGCCTTTCGCTTCGAGATCGCGCGCCTCGCTGAAGGGAATGTCCTTGGCCCAGGACAGGCCCACGCCGAGGCCGATTCGCGTGCGCAGCTTCGCATCCCACGGAAAGCCGTAGAAGTACGCCTTGATGTAGCCCTTGATCTCGGGGAAATCCGGCTGCAGGCCTTGCTCCTTGTGCTGCGTCACGCCGACGAAGCCGGCAAGGTCGAGCGGCCAGCCGTTCAGCCGGTCGACGAGCGGCCAGCCCACCTCCGCGCCTACGATGCCGGTGTCGTCCTTCGTGTGCACCGTAGTGCAGCGAAACGCCACGATGTCGACCAGGTTGCAGTCGGTGGAAGCACCGTAGAGAGCGCGCACGATCAGGGGCCGCCCCTGCGGCCACTGCTCCTGCTCGGACGAAAGGTCGTAGGCGGCCCCGGCGTAGTACTGGTTCAGGATGCGCTCGCCAACGATCGGGCTGCCGGCGATGGTATCCGGCAGGCGGGAAAAGGTCGCGCCGCCGATCAGGCGCCAGCGCGTGCTGATCTGGTACGCGGCGTAGAAGCCGACTTCGCTCACCACGCCGTTCTGCACCTCGTAGGCGGGGCGATCGGCGCGCGCCTCTTCGGGCCGCACGCCGTAGTAGTAGTTGTTGAGCCGCTGGTCGCGCGCAGCGACGATGACGTGCGGGCGCAGCCACAGGCGCCCGCGGCGGAACGGATACTTGTAGCCGACGCGCAGCTCGGTGCCGCCCGAAGTCTGGGCCACGTCGCGAAGCAGCTCGGCGAAGGCGAGGCCCCACGCGCCGCCGATCTGGCCGCTCACGCCGCCGTCGATGCCGTGCTCGCGCGGCGCCATGCCGGCGAGGCTTTGCGGGATGTCGTCGGTCGGGGTGCCCTCGAAGCGGTGCCGGAAGAAGACCTCGAAGCGCCGCTCCGGCGAAGCGCCGAACTTCAGCCCGATACTGGGCGAGCGCAGGTAGAAACGCTCGCCCTCGTAAATGTACAGCGGCGTGAAGTCGTGGCGCGTGCCCGCGTCGCGATAGGGCGAGCGCTCGATCCGCCACATGACGCCGAGCGCCGCGCTGTCGGGCGCGGCGAAGTCCGAAAACGGATCGCTGTTGCCGGCCGCCGGGGCGGCGAGGAGCGCGCCGAGCGCTAGGACGAGAAGTCGATGAGCGGTCCGCGCGGCACGATTCCGCTCGGGTTGATCTCCGGCATGCTGCGGTAGTAATGCGCCTTGATGACGTCCAGGTCGACGGTGCGCGCTACCCCGGGCAGAGCATGGATGCGTCGCGCATAGCGCCATAGTCGCGGATAGTCGGTGAGCCGCCGCAGGTTGCACTTGAAGTGCGAGTAATAGACCGCGTCGAACCTTACCAGCGTGGTGAAGAGGCGCACATCGGCCTCTGTGAACTGCCGCCCGCACAGCCAACGGCGCTTCGCGAGGCGCCTTTCCAGCCAGTCCAGGGTGGCGAAGAGCGCCGTCACCGCGTCGTCGTACTTCGCCTGCGCGGTGGCGAAGCCGGCACGATACACCCCGTTGTTGACGGTACGGTACACCCGCTCGTTCACCGCATCGATTTCCCTTCGCAGGGCGGCCGGGTACAGGGCGGCAAGCTTGCGCGTGGCGAGCGGGCCGAAGTCCGTGTCGAGCATGCGCACGATCTCGGAGGACTCGTTGTTCACGATCCGGCCGCTCCTGGAATCCCAGAGCACCGGGACCGTGACTCGTCCGGTGTAGTCGGGTTTCGTGCGCGTGTACAGCTCGTACAGGTAGCGGATTCCACCGTCGGCGTATTCCCAGCCGTGCGAGAGCAACTCGGGCCGGGCGTAGAACACGGGTATGGCCTTCTCCAGCCCCTTCAGCGCGCGCACGACGAGTGTGCGATGGGCCCAGGGGCAGGCCTTCGAAACGTAGAGCTGGTAGCGGCCGGGCTCGGCTTCCGCGGCGGCGACCCGGTCGCGAAAGCCGCTGTCGGGCCGGATGAACTCGCCGCCGGTAGACTTCGTGTCGCGCGGAACGTCCCGCCAGACACCTTCAACCATCATGCCCATGAGCGCCTATCTTAGATGGATCGTCCTTTTCGCGACGTGCCCGGCACTCGCCCCGCTGCAGGCGGTCGAGCCGGTCAAGCTGCAGCGCCTCAAGGTGCCTTCGCCGCCCTGGCCCGCCGGCGACGAGCGCGGCATGGCGAACCAGATCGGACCCGCCACGCTGCAGCGCTGCGCCTGGCACGTCGCCGAGCCCGGGGCGAGAACCTACGAGCTCTCCCAGGTGCGCTCGAACACGATGCCGCTTTCGCCGTTCGCGGGCCCCTACACGCTCAAGCCCAAGCCGACTTCGGGCATCCCCGGCAGCGCGCACGCATTCAATAGCGAGACGCTCAACGAAGGCGCCGAGCCCGGCCAGCAGGGGACCCAGATCGACGCGCTGGGCCACTTCGCTGCGCTCAAGCAGCCCTGGGACGGCAAGTCGCCCCTGCCGGTCGACGAAGCGACGTACTACGGCGGCTTCACGCAGAAGGACGTGAAGCCGACGCCGGATTCGCCGCTCCTGCGGCTCGGCTTGGACAAGATGCCGCCGCTCGTGACCTCCGCGGTGCTGCTCGATGCGAAGGCCTACGTCGGCAAAGGCCAGGCGATGAAGGCCGGCGAGGTGGTGAGCGCCGACCACATCCGCGGCATGCTCAAGGCGCAGGGCCTCGCCGAGCGCGGCATTCTCCCGGGCGACGTCGTCTACGTGTACACCGGCTGGGGTGACCAATGGCGCGACCCCGATACCGACAAGATCTATTACTCCCGGGCACCCGGTCTGGGCTACGACGCCGCGCGCTACCTCGGCGAGCGCCGCATCGTCGCGATCGGCCTCGATACCCCTTTCATCGATCCGGTCCCCGAGGGCATGCTCGCAGGCGCCGCCGGGCCGGCCCCCGGCACGCCGCCCGGATTGCCGTTCGCCATCCACCATCACATGCTGACGCAGATGGGCATCCACCACGTCGAGAACGCGAAGCTCGACGAGCTGGCGCGCGACAAGGTGTGGACCTCGTGCACGATGATCCTGCCCGCGCGCCAGAAAGGCGCCGCAGGCGCCGAAGTCCGGCCGGTGGCGGTCGGCGCGCCCGAGAAGCTGCCGCGGCGCTCGCGCTAGGCTACTTTTTCTGCCAGGACGCGCGGCGAAAGCGCTTGCGCCGCACGGTCACCGCCTTGCGGCTGTCCGCGAACTCGTGAACTTTCTGGCGGATCTCCTGGCGGATGTCGTCCGGCAGCGCGGCCGCCGCATCCTCGAAGCGCGAGACCACGTCCTCGCCCTGCGGCCCATCGTGGAAAAACCCGCGCGCCTTGTCCCACACCAGCGCGCGCTCGACTGCGTCGGCGCCGTAGCAGAGCTGGAACAGCGTCACTTCGCCGCCGGACTGCCACACGAAGAGATCGAAGAAATCGTCGTGGAACCAGCGCCGCTTAGCCGGTGGGTCGTCGGCAAGACCGAGGATCTCTTTCAGCATGGAGGAATTGAACTAGTTGGCATTTGTCCGGAGATGGGCGGATTCTAGCCTCATGAGCGGCCGTGGCAATTCCCCGCTGCTCGCGGGAGGGGGCGGCCCAGGGAGACCCGGCGGCCCGGACCCTCGGCAGCCGCGTTGAAATCCCGATGGGCGTCAGAGCCTTCGCGGTGGAAGATGCGATCGATTGGAGGTGACGGACGGTCCGGATATGGACCGCGAGCGGTCGCCCCCCGAACGGTCGTCGCCGCGGCATGAAGCATCGACCGCCGAATCGCGTAGAGGTGGCGCCGCGACAATTGCGATCCGGATCCGCCAAAAAGCGCACGAACGCTGCGCGCGCTGCGCACGCCGCGCAGGTGCGCGCTCGCAGCAGTTGCACCACAGCAGCGCCGAAACGCGTCACGTCAGCGACGAAACGCGTCACTCTCCGCGCACGCATCTTTGTAAACCGACTGCGACACTCAAAGTGGGCGGTCGCAACAGCGCAAGATTTCTTTCAATGCAGCGGCCAAAACCAGTTGACATCCGGCGGCCAATGAGTGGATTCTAGTCTCAAGACTCGCTATAACACTCGCGCTCACGCGGGGAAGGCAGATGAACAAGAAAGAGTCTGGTGCAGCACGAATTTGTAAACGAACCTCGACAGCGGTCGTTCGGTCGCTGTTTGCCCGCTCCAGCATATCCATTCGTCGGGAAAGGTCTGACGCTCATCGGCATTTGGAGTCAACGCGACGGATGTACGCCCGTTGGACGGATTATTGCTTGACGATGGATGGAACGCGCACAACCGTGATCTAACGGTAACAGAGCGCTTTTGAAAGGTGGCGTCATGAACAACCCGGTACCTGGCTTCAACGACGGAAACAACGAGCGCAAGGCGAGCCTCCTCCGGTCGCTGAACGATTTCACCAAGGAACACCGCGCCGCGCACTGGGCTGGAACTTTCGCCAGCTTCCTCGAGCAGATCTTCCCGAACGACGCACGCGGCCTCGCCCGGACCAGCCATCAGTACATCTGGGACATGATGCGGGCCGAGGGCTTCGACGACAGCCAGGGTCGCTTCCGCTGTCAACTCTTCGAGGACGAGCTCTACGGGATTAACGACACCATCGAGCGGGTGGTCGACTACTTCAAGGCCGCGAGCGCCGGCTCCGAAGTCGGCAGACGCCTGCTCCTGCTGCTGGGCCCGCCCTCGGGCGGCAAGTCGAGCATGGTGATCCTGCTCAAGCGCGGCCTGGAGGAGTACAGCCACACCGACGCCGGGGCCTTGTACGGCATCCACGGCTGCCCGGTCCACGAGTCGGCCCTGCATCTGGTGCCGCACACCCTGCGCGGCCAGTTCCGGGCGAGCTACGGCGTCGACATCCAGGGCGAGCTTTGCCCCTTCTGCGTGGCGCGGCTGCAGCAGGAGTTCCACGGCGACTTCATGCAGATGCCGGTGCAGCGCATCTTCATCAACGAGGCGGGCCGCGTGGGCGTGGGAACCTACGCGCCGCACGACCCGACCACGGCCGACATCGCCGACCTGGTCGGCTCGGTCGACCTCTCCAAGGTCTCCGAGTTCGGCGACGAAGGCGACCAGCGCGCCTGGTCCTGGTCCGGCGCGGTGTTCGCCGCGAGCCGCGGCATGCTCGAGATGATCGAGATCCTCAAGGTGAAGCGCGAGTTCCTGTATCTCCTGCTCACGCTGACGCAGGAAAAGAACGTCAAGGTATCGCGCTTCCCGCTGATTCACCTCGACGAGACCATCCTCGCGCACACCAACCTCGCGGAGTTCAGGAAGTTCCTGCAGGAGGCGGAGAACGAGGCGCTGCTCGACCGGATGGTCATCATCCAGGTGCCGTACACCCTCTCCTACCGCGAGGAGGCGCGCATCTACAAGAAGCTCACCTCCTCCACGCAGGCGTTCCGCGAGGTACACCTGGATCCGCACGCGCTGCACGTCGCGGCGGTGTTCTCGGTGCTCACCCGGCTCGCCGAGGGCGAGGCGGCCGAGAACGAGCACACCAAGAAGGTCCGGGTGTACGCGGGCGAGGACGTCGAGGGCGTGGCGCAATCCGAGGTCGAGAAGATCCGCGCCAAGAATCCGGAGGAAGGCCTGCAGGGCGTGTCGCCGCGCTTCGTGATCAACGCGCTCTCGAACGCCATCATCCAGTCGAGCGCGAAGAGCCTCACCACCATGGACGTGCTGATCGCGCTCAAGGACGGCATCGAGTCCGACGTGCGCATGGACGGCAAGAAGAAAAGGAAGTGGATCGACTACCTGGTCACCGTGCGCAAGGACTTCTACAACCGCTGGGTCAAGGAGGACGTGCACAAGGCGCTGTTCGTGTCCTTCGAGCAGGAAGCCCAGCAGCTCCTGGACAAGTACCTGGACGAGGTCGAGGCGACGCTCGACAACCGCACCATCAAGGACCCGATCACCAGCGAGGAGCGAAAGCCCGACGAGCGGTTCCTGCGCAACGTCGAGGAGAAGATCCGCATCTCCGAGTCGGGCAAGCTGTCCTTCCGCCAGGAAGTGGTGCGCAAGGCGATGGGTGCCTACAAGCGCGGCGAGAAGTTCACGCTCGACAGCCACGCCCCGCTGCACGACGCGGTGGAGCAGTACCTCTTCGAGCAGCGCCGCGACGTGCTGCGCCTGGTGTCCTCGAGCACGCGGCCCGACGACGAGACGCGGCAGAAGATCTCGGTGGTCGAGAAGCGCCTGGTCGACGAGTACGGCTACGACACGCACAGCGCGCGTGAAGCCCTGAACTACGTGACCACGCTGCTCGCCCAAGAGTAACGATGATCCGGATTGCCGCAGAAACCCCGTGGTACGACCTCTTCTCGAGAGGGGCGCGGGACTGGCTGCGGCATAACCAGAAGGTCCGCGAGGCGGTCAAGAACACGCTGCCCGAGATCCTCTCCGGCGAGGACCTCATGACCGGCGACAGCAAGAACCGCACGGTGATGGTGCCGGTGAAGTTCCTGGAGCACTCGCGCTTCCGCCTTTCCGACCCGAGCTCGCAGCAGGGCGCCGGCCAGGGCCAGGGCCAGCCCGGCGACGTGCTGCAGCCCGGGCGCGACAAGGGCGACGCCCAGTCGCAGTCCGGTGGCACCGAGAACGGCGAGATCCGCTTCGTGGTCGAGATGAAGCTCGAGGAGATCATCGACTGGATCTGGGAGGAGCTCAAGCTCCCCGACCTCAAGCCCAAGCGCACCGCCACCATGGACGAGCCCGACTACGTTCGCGAGGGCTGGGACCGCCGCGGCGCGCGCTCGCGCCTGGATCGTCGCCGTACCCTAAAAGAAGCGGTAAAAAGAAGGTCCATACAAGAAAACCCGATCCCCATCGTCAACGAGGACCTGCGCTTCCGGCAGCTGGTGAAGCGCGCGACGCCGTCGATGAACGCGGCGGTGATCTTCGCGCTCGACGTCTCGGGCTCGATGGACGAGGCGCAGCGGCGCCTCGCCAAGCAGTTCTTCTTCTTCGCCCTGCAGGGCATCCGCCGCCAGTACGCCAAGGTCGAGACGGTGTTTCTCGCCCACGCCGCGCAGGCCTGGGAGTTCGACGAAAGCCAGTTCTTCCAGGCGTCCTCGAGCGGCGGCACGGTGTCCTCGTGCGCCTTCCAGCTCGCGCTCGAGGTGATGAAGCGCCGCTACGACCCGAGCCGCTACAACGTCTACTTCTTCTACGCCTCCGACGGCGAGAACGCCGCGGAGGACCGCGAGCCGGCGGCCGCGGCGCTGAAGCTCCTCGCCGCGCAGACCAACTACTCCGGCTACGTCGAGACCGGCGGCGTCGCCACCTTCCGGCCGCGCGAGACGCAGGTGGCCGAAGTGTTCAGCGAGCTGAAGGCCGGCGGCCTCCCCGTGGGCATGAGCCAGCTCTCGTCGCAGGAGGACGTGTGGCGGGCGATCCGCGAGTTTTTCAAAGAAGCCGAGAAGAGTGACTGAGGTGACCGAGCTCGAGCAATACGCGGCCAGCATCGAGGAGCTCGCCAAGCGCCTGGGACTCGACTACTACAACGTCGACTTCGAGATCGCGCCGGCGAGCCTCATGACCGAGATCGCGGTCTACGGCCTGCCGGTGCGCATGCCGCACTGGTCCTTCGGCGTGCGCTACATCCACCAGCTCGTGCGCCAGAGCATGGGGCACTCCAAGATCTTCGAGGTCATGTTCCCGGGCGACCCGTGCCGCGCGTTCCTGATGGACGGCAACTCCCTCGCCGAGAACACGCTGGTGACGGCGCACGTTCTCGGCCACGCCGACTTCTCGAAGAACAACCAGCTCTTCGCCCGCTTCCACGAGATGGCGGGCGGCAACATCGTCGAGCACGCCGCGGCGCACGCCCACCGCATCCAGCAGGCGATCGACAAGGTCGGCATGGAGAAGGTCGAGGCGGTGCTCGACGCCGCGCTCGCGCTCGAGTCGCACGTCGACGTCGACGGCGACCTGCACCGCACGCGTTATCCCGAGTTCGTGCCGGAGAAGCAGGCCACGGCCGAGAGCGCGTTCCAGCGCCGCTTCCGCGGCCTGCCGGGCGCCGCCGAGGCGGCCAAGGCCGAGTCCGGGCCGGTGCGCGCGGCGGTGCCGCCCCACCCCGAGTTCGACCTGCTCTGGTTCATCGCCCACTACGCCCCCGAGCTCGAGCAGTGGGAGCGCGACATCTTCCTCATGGTGCGCTCCGAGTCGCTGTACTTCTACCCGGTGTTCGCCTGTCAGATCATGAACGAGGGCTGGGCGTCGTACTGGCACGCGCGGCTCCTGCGCGAGGCCGACTTCCTGCCGCAGAATCTCTACCTCTCGGCGATCAAGGCGCACTCCGACGTGGTCCGGCCCTACGCCGCGGGCCAGCAGACCGCGCTCGCGATCAACCCTTACCACCTCGGCTTCACGCTGTGGGAGCAGATCGTCGATGCCCACGGCCTCGCGCGCGCGCGCGAGGTGATGCGCGACGAGGATGATTTCGGCTTCATCCGCAACTTCCTCGACCGCGAGCTCGCCGAGAAGCTCGAGCTCTTCGTCTACGAGGCGAGCGCGGGCGACGAGATCAAGGTCGCGAACCGCGACGTCAACGCCATCCGCGAGGCGATCCTGGCGCCGAAGTTCAACTACGGCGCGCCGCGCGTCGCCGTCACCGAGATGCCCAACGACGGCAGCCTCGTGCTCGCGCACGAGCACAAGAGCGACGGCCGGGGCCTCGACGTGAACCGCGCCAAGCGCGTGCTCGAGTACACGCGCCGCGTCTGGCGCCGGCCCGTCAAGCTCGTCACGGTGAACGAGCGCGGCGAGCCCGCCGAGCTCACCGCCTAGAAAAAGGGGTCAGAGGAATTTTCCGGTAACACTTCTGGCGCTGCGTCTGCGGCGCAATGTGTTACAGGAAAATTCCTCTGACCCCTTTTTCGGTCCTACAAAATAATGATCAGCACCAGCAGCAGGATGACGATCAGCAGCAGGTCCTGGTTGGAGAGCGCGCCGCCGGCGGCGAGCTGATCGAGGCGCCCGGCGAGCTGGCTCACCTCCTCGGGCGTCATCGCGTCGACCCGGGCACGCGCGTCGGCGGCGCTCACCCCCATCTTCTCGAGCTGGGTGGCGAGCTCCGGCCGCTCGAGCATGCTCTTCACCCGGTCGCGCTCCGTGTCCTCGACGCCGATCATGCCGGCGTAGGCCTGCGGCGCGGCGAGCATGGCTGCCAGTGCGATGGTTCTTAGTAGTGTTCTCATGGTCGGTTCTCTCCTGGGCGAGATCCGCGAAATATAGATGGAAAGCGCATCCGGCGTCAGCCGCAGCGGAGCGCCCCGTGGCGCTTTCGCTACAACTCGATGCCGCGGCTGGCGGTGCCGCTATTGCGGCTTCAGCCCGACGTCGCTGGCGATCCTGCCGAAGATCGCCATCCAGTCCGCGTAGCGCTTGCGCAGCTCCTCCGGCGTGCTCGGTGCCGGCGTGATGGCGGCTTTCTGGAACCGTTCGCGCACGTCCGGCATCGCCAGGGCCTGGCCGATGGCCTTGTTCAGGATGGCGACATGCTCGGGCTGCATCTTCGCCGGACCCATGATGCTCGCCCACGATGGCATGTCGTACTCCGGCAACGCCGCTTCGGCCATGGTTGGCACTTCAGGCAGCGTCGCCGAGCGGCTGCGGGTCGTCACCGCCAGGATGCGCAGCTTGTCCTTTAAAGGCAGGCTCGAGGCGAGGCCCGTAATGTAGTAGTCCACGCGCCCGGCAACGATGTCGGTGAGGACCTCCGGCGTGGCCTTGTACGGCACTTCGACGACGTGGATGCCGGTCATGGAGTTGAAGAGCATCACGTTCCAGTACGGCATCTGGCCGGCGCCGATCGTGCCGTAGGTCAGCTTGCCGGGATTCGCCTTCGCGTACGCGACGAGTTCCTTGACGTCGCGCACCGGCAGGGCCGGGTTCGCCACCAGCGCGAACTCGGACGTCAGGAGAAGCGAAATCGGCGTGAAGTCGCGCAGCAGGTCGTACGTGACATTCGCGTTGGCGTAGCGCGCGCCCGCCATGGAACCGCCGGCGAGGAGCAGGGTGTAGCCGTCGGGTGGGGACTTCACCACGAAGGTCTGGCCGATGCTGCCGCCCGCGCCCGGGCGGTTCTCGACGAAGAATTGCTGGCCGAGGATCTGGCTCAGCTTTTCCGCGACGATGCGCGCGGGCAAGTCGTCGACCGTTCCTGCGCCGGTGGCGACCACGATCTTCACGGGCTTGCTTGGGTACCCCTGCGCGTGAACGCACGTCGACAAGGCGGCGAGCGCCGCCAGCAAGATGTGCCGAAGAACCGTCATGTCTCCTCCCCAGGGCTGCGACGCAGGCTACATCCGGATGACCACCTTGCCGAGGTGCGCATCCGACTCGACGAAGGCCTTCGCCTGCGGGAGCTCGTCGAAGCGGAAGACGCGGTCGATAAGCGGCCGGATGTGGCCGGCGGCGAAATACGGCAGGAAATCGGCGGTGAAGCCGCGCACCGTCACCGCGCGGCTCTCGGCGTTGCGGTGCTTGTTCGACACCCCGAAGAGCTTCAGCCGCTTCGCGTGCAGCGCGTCGATGTCGAGCTCGGCCTTCATCGTCCGGTCGAGGTAGCCGACGGTGGCGAGACGCCCCTGGAAGGCCAGACAGCGGATGCACTCGGCGAACACCGAGCCGCCCACGTTGTTGACCACCAGGTCGACGCCCTTGCCGCCGGTCGCCTTCATGACGGCGTCGTGGAAATCGGGCTTCCTCGTTTCGATGCCGGCATCGAGGCCGAGAGCGTTCAGTTTCTTGAGTTTCTCGCTGGATCCGGAGGTCCCGATGACCTTCGCGCCGATCGCCTTCGCCGCCTGCAAAGCGGCCACGCCGACACCCGCGGACACGCCCGTGACGAGCAGCCACTCGCCGGCCTTCAGGCCGCCCTGCGCGACGAGCATGTCGTGCACCACCATGAAGGTGAGCGGGATCGCGCCCGCCTCCTCCCAGGAGAGGTTCGGCGGCACCGGGATGGCGTCGGTCTTGTCCATGAGCCCGAACTCGGCGAAGCCGCCGGGGCAGCGCCCCATCACGCGCTCGCCCGAGCCGACCACCTCGCCCGCCGCCTCCTGCCCGGCGGGCTTGGCGGCGCCCGCGGCGATGAGGCCATGGCCGGCGATCAGCTCGCCGCGGTTCAGGCTCGAGGCGTGGATCTTCACGAGGTGCTGGTGCGCCGCCGGCTGCGGCGCCGGCACCTCGCGCAGCTCGAGGTTCATCCTGTCAGCCACGCTTTGCAGAAAATACGCTCTCATGTCTATTCGGCCTTGATGTGGGCTTCCTTCACCAGCTTGCCCCAGGTCTTGTACTCGCTCTCGATGTACTTGCCGAATTCGGCCGGCGACATCGGGTGCGGCTCGACGCCGGTTTTCGCGAGCTGCGCGACAGCGTCGGGATTGGCGAGCGCGCGCCCGAGGTCGCGGTTCAGCCGTTCGACCAGGTCCTTCGGCAGGTTCGCCGGCCCGAGCACGCCGTACCAGTTGAGCGCCTCGTAGCCCGGGTAGCCGGATTCG
>DATLUZ010000099.1:0-8403 GCA_035577785.1 Burkholderiales bacterium
CACATCAAGGCGGGCAGGCTGCGCGCGCTCGCCGTCGCAGGCAAGAAACGCTCGGCCGCTTATCCTGACCTGCCGCGGCTCTCCGAGTTCTATCCCGACCTCGAGGTCACACCCTGGCTCGCGCTCTTCGCGCCCGCCGCAACCGGCGCGCCGGTTCTCGAGCGGCTGCGAAGCGAAACGGCGAAGCTGCTCGCGGAGCCGCAGACAAGAGACAGGATCCGCGGGGTCGGCGGGCTCGAGCCCTACATCACGACACCAGCGGAGTTCGCCGCCCAGCTGCGCTCCGAATACGCCAAGTACGGCGAGATCGTCAAAGCCGTTGGCGCCAAGGTCGACTAGCCCGTTCCGCCGGCCCGTTTCCCGGATCCGCGGCTGAGCAGCGCCAAGCCGAGGATGCCCAACGCCACCAGTGCGACCGAAATGATCTGTGCTTGCGTGAAGGCCACGCCGAAGACGTCGACGCTGGGGTTCACGCGAATAAGCTCGATGAAGAACCGCTCCGCGCCGCTGAGCAAGAGGTAAAGCGAGAACAGCCAGCCGGCTCGACGCGGCTACTTGCGCACGCCCACAGGACGCCGAACGCGGCGAGCGACAACAGCGTCTCGTAGATCGGGTCGGATAGACGCCCGGCGGCGCAATCGCCGCGCCGAAGATGTTGTTAGCGTAGGTCTGGGCCCACAACCAGGCGGGAAGCCAGCCGGGCTTGAGCGCCATGTCTGCCGGAATGCCCCAGTCCCCGTCGCCTGAGATCTGGCAACCTATCCTGCCGACTGCGTATCCGAGCATCAGGGCGGGAGCTACGGCGTCGCACACGGCGAGAACGCGGCTCAGGGGCGATGCGGCCGGCTTCGTGCAGCCGCCGGACCTCGCGCGCGGCGAGCGGCACGGAGACCAGAAACGCTACCGCGACCATGATGGCTCACGCCTCTCCTCCGAACTGCTCCGCCGCCGTCTGCTTGCTCCGCCGCCAGCCGCGCCACGCCGGCAGCAGCAGCGAGAGCGCGAGCAGCGCCCAGAGCACGTTGCCGAGCGTCGAGGAAAAGAGGATCGACGGATCGCCCTCCGAAAGGCGCAGCGCGCGCACCAGGTACTCCTCGAAGAGCGGCCCAAGGATCACGCCGATCAGGATCGCCGTGACGTGGTAGTTGGTCTTCTGCGCGACGTAGCCGATCACGCCGAAGACGAGCGCGAGCGCCATGTCGAAGGCGTACTGGCGTTCGACGAAGGCGGCGACGATCGTTACCAGCACGATCACTGGCGCGAGGTAGCTCGTTTCGATCAGCACGATGCGCGACATGTAGCGCGCAAGCGGCAGGATGGTGAAGATCATGAAGATATAGGCCACCGCCATCGAGACGAACACGCCGTAGGCGACCTCCGGGTTGGTGGCGAAGAGCCGCGGGCCCATGACGAGGCCGTGGTACTGAAGCACGATCATCATCACCGCCGCGGTGCTCCCGCCCGGCACGCCGAGCGCGAGCGTGGGCACCAGCGTGCCCGAGGTGACGCCGTTGTTCGCCGACTCTGGCGCGATGACGCCTTCGGGAATGCCGGTGCCGTAGAGTTCGGGATGCTTGGACCACAGGCGCGACTGCTGGTAGGCGACGAACGAGGCGATGCTCGCGCCCGCGCCGGGCACGATGCCGATGAAGAGGCCCACGAACGCCGTCCAGACGATCTGCCACCAGTGCTTCACCGTGAGGCGCAGGCCGTCGATGATCCCTGCCCACTGCGCGCTCACCGCCTTGGCGCGGCCTTCCTCGGTGACGATCATCTTCTCCTCGATCATCACCAGGGCTTCCGAGATCGCGAACAGGCCGATCAGCGCCGGCACGATCGGCACGCCGTCGTAGAGCTCCAGGAAGCCGAAGGTCGCGCGCGGCGTGTTGTAGATGTGGTCGGTGCCGATCACGCCGAGGAGCAGCCCGAAGAAGCCGGCGATCATGCCCTTCAGGAAATCCTTCGCAGCGATCACCGCGATCAGCGTCAGCCCGAAGAGCATGACCACCACCATCTCG
Organism: Burkholderiales bacterium; assembly: GCA_035577785.1. Taxonomy (GTDB): domain Bacteria; phylum Pseudomonadota; class Gammaproteobacteria; order Burkholderiales; family SG8-39; genus SCGC-AG-212-J23. The sequence goes on from DATLUZ010000099.1 coordinate 2,019, forward strand.
ACGGAACGCAGGTAGAGGCCCATCTTGGAAAGCCAGGGCAGCAGCGCGAGCGTCGCGAGCGTGGTGATGAGGCCGCCGAACACCGAGGCGGTGAAGCACAGCACCAGCGCCTGCTGCGCCTGGCCCTTCTTCGTCATCGGGTAGCCGTCGAGGGTCGTGGCCGCGGCGCCGCCGGAGCCGGGGATTCTCACCAGGATCGCGGGGATGCCGCCGGCGAGATGGTTCGCGCAGTAGAGCGCGATCATGAAGGCGAGCGCCTGTTCCACCGGCACCGCGAGCGTGAGCGGCAGCAGCATGATGAGCGTGTTCTGGGGACTGAAGCCGGGCAGGATGCCGACCACGATACCGAGGAGGATCGCGGGCCAGATGACCCACCACAGGCCGAACTGCTGCGCGAACTGCCCCGCCAGGAACTCCCAGGTCATCGGCTGGTGTGGAGGATCTTCGAGAGCACGATTTCGACCGGCCCGTGCGGCATGTCGGTTTCGAGCAGCGCGATGAACAAGCCCCAGGCGAGCGCCGCGACGAGGAAGCTGATGAGCAGGTTCTTCTTCCAGCTCTTGAGGCCCATCGCCCGCAGCGCAGCCGACATCGCCAGGCAGAGCGTGAGGGTGAGCCCGAGCCAGGGCACCGCCACGATGAAGGCGAGCGTGATGCCGACGAGCGCGAGACGCGCGGGCAGCGCCTCGCGCGGCCCGAGCAGCGACTCGAAGCCGAAGCTGCCCTCGCCGCGCGCGAGCTGCAGTCCCAGGCGCGCCACCTGGATGCCGATCAGCACGACGAGGACCGCGCCGATCAGCACGCCGTTCGCCTTCGCCTCCCAGGCGAGGCCGGCGATGTCGACGAAGAAGTAGACGGCGAAGCCGAGCGCCAACGCCGGGATGACCAGGTCGGCGCCGACCGACTTATTACTTTCCTTTGTCACCCTTGGCAGTCAGCAGCGAGCGGTATTCGTTGGCGAGCTCGATCATCGATTTCGCGTACTTGGTGCATAGCGCGCGGTCGCCGTACTGGATGGTCTCGACCGGCGCGCCGGTCTTCTTGTAGGCCTCCTTGTAGGCCGGATCGTCAAACACCTGCCGCGAGGTCTTCTCGAGGAGCGCGAAGCGCTCGGGATACTTCTCGATCGCCTCGCTGTGGATCGCCCAGGAGCGCGACGAGGACAGGTCGGGGAGGTCGGTGCCGAACACCTTGTTCACCGGCGGGCAGTTGTTGGTGTAGCTTCCGAGCTTGAACTCGTCGTTGAACACGCCGAGGACCCGCAGCTGATCGCCGAGGGCGACCACGCCCGCGAGCGGCAGCGCGCCGCAGTCGGCCTCGCCGTTCAGCACCGCGACCTGCGTCGGATTGCCGCCGCCGTAGGGCACCAGGTTGAACTTGCCCTTGATCGCGCCGCCGAGCGCGAGCATGCCGATCGACGCCGGGTGCGGCAGGCGGCTCACCGCCACGTTGACGCTGCGCTTCTTCGCTTCGGCGGCGAGGTCCTCCAGCTTCTGGATCTTCGACTGCTTGCGCACGAAAATCACGCTGTCATCGACGTCGGTGCGGCAGAAGTATTGATAGTCCTCGGGGAAGCGGTACTTGGGCTTCCTCAGCGCGTACATGATCATTTCCGGCCCCATGTTGCCGAAGAGCAGGTTGTAGCCGTCGTGCTCTCGCTTGTGGATCCACAGCTCGTAGCCCACCTGCCCGGCGGCGCCGGCATAGAAGCTGTACTCGAAATGGGTCTTGAGGAGCTTGCCCCAGAAATCGTCGAACGCTCGGGCGAGGCGCTCGGCGCCGCCGCCCTGCCCCGTGGGGATCACCACGCGCATGTTGCGCGACGGGAACCACTGCGCGCTCGCCTTTCCAAAGAGACTCGCCGCCGCGGCCCCCAAAAGCAGCCTGCGGCGCGCAATGCTCGTGCACGCCATTCCATCCTCCTAGGATTTTTTGTGCGGCGATTATTGCACGACGATCTTTACCAGCGAAGCCGGCTCGAGAGCGAAGGCCAGAGACCGAGCACCACGCCGTAGCCGACGCGGCGGCAACGACAGGCCATCCTCGCTTGCTTAGGTGCGCCTACAACGCGGCGCGCTTGGGGGCGTGCGAGCCCTTGATCTGCGTGCGGTGCATGACGCGCCGCGACTTCGGATCGAAGGCATCGCGCCGGTGCATGGTGGTGCGGTTGTCCCAAAGCACGAGGTCGCCGATCGCCCACTTGTGGCGATACACGGCCGACTCGGCGTAGGACCAGATCTCGTCGAGCAGCCGCTCGGATTCCTCGAGCGACAGCCCCACGATGTAGGCATTGCGGCGCCGGCCGAGGTACAGCGCCTGCTCGCCCGACTCGGGATGCTCTATCACGATCGGGTGCGGCGTGCCGGGCGAGCTTCTCGGATCGTTGCTCGCGGCGATGCCCTTGCGCAGGTTGCCGCCGGAGTCGTAGGTGCCGTCGTGCTTGATGTCGAGGTGGCGGACGCGCTCGACGAGCGCTCGCGGCAGCTTCTTCAGCGCCACGCGCATGCTGCAGAACGAGGTGTCGCCGCCGCTCGGCGGGATCTCGAGCGAATAGAGCATCGACGCGTCCGGCGGCCACGCGATGTAGCTCATGTCGGTGTGCCAGGCGGCTTCGCCGTCGCCGAGCGCGCCGATCGGCTCGCCGTAGTCGTCGAGCACGTTCGAGACCACGTAGATGTCCGGGTAGCCCGGCGGGGATTTGCGTCCCGCGCCCTGGTTCGGCGGCGGATCGAGCGTGCCGAAGTGCTTCGAGAAGGCGAGAAGGTGGTCGTCGCTGAGCTTCTGGCCGCGGAACACGAGCACGTCGTGCCGGTACCAGGCCTGCTTCACGTCGGCGATCTCCTTCGCGCCCGCTCGCGCGAGGTCCACCCCGCGGACTTCCGCGCCGACCGTGGCATTGGGTAGAACCTGCATGGCGTCTCTACACTATCATGGAGAAACGCATGCGGCTCGCCCGTCTCGCTCTCGCGCTCGTCCTGACGATGTTTGTCACGTCGGCCGCGGCGCAGCCTTATCCGGCGCGTGGAATACGTCTCATCGTCGACACCTCCCCGGGCGGCCTCACCGACCTGCTTGCCCGTCTGACGGCCGAAGCACTCGCAGTACGGCTGGGGCAATCAGTGGTGGTCGAGAACAAGCCCGGCGCCTCGGGCAACGTCGCGGCCGACCTCGTCATCCGTTCGCCGGCCGACGGCTATACCTTGCTGATTGCCGCCGCCGGAAATCTGGCGGTGAAGCCTTTCCTCGAGCGCTCGGTGCCCTTCGATCCAATGGTCGACATCGTGCCGGTAATCAACGTCGCCGACGCCGCGCACATCCTCGTGGTGCCGGGCAGCATGGAAGCGAAGGACCTCGCGCAGTTCATCGCTTATGCGAAAGCCAACCCGGGGAAGGTCTACTACGGTTCGGCCGGCATCGGCAGCCCGCCGCACCTCTCGCTCGAGCTCTTCAGCCGCCTTGCCGGCGTCAAGCTGACGCACGTCCCCTATAAAGGCGTTGGCGCCGCCCTCCCCGACATGCTTGCGGGCCGCGTGCAGGCGATGTCGATCAGCCTCGGCTCAGCGCTGCCCTATCTGAAAACGGGCCAGATCCGGCCACTCGCCGCAGCCACGAAGGAGCGGCTCGGTGGCTTGCCCGACGTGCCGACTTCGGCGCAGGCGGGGCTGCCCGGCTGGGAGATGAGCGCATGGTTCGCGGTGTTCGCTCCGAAGGGCACGCCGTCCGACGTCAGCCGCTTCCTCAATCGGCACCTGCAGTCGGCCATCGACGATCCCAAGGTCCGCCAGCGCCTCCTCGACCTCGGCACGGAGCCCGGCGGCGGCTCCCCCGAAGCCACCGCCGAGCGGCTGCGCGCCGACCATCGCCTTTGGGGCCAGGTCATCCGCGATGCCGGAATCAAGCTGGAGTAAACCCATGAAGACATCGACGCTCAAGACACGGTTTCTCTCGCACGGCACGCTCGGCTCCAAGGACCTCGAGATCACGCGCCGCTTCTACGAAGAGTTCCTCGGCCTCGAAGTCGTGCGCACGAGCCACGTCTCGCTCATGATCCGCCTCGGCGGCAATCACGTGTACGCGGTCGTCCTCACCAAGAACAAGGAGCCGATGCCGCGCTGCTACCACAACGGACTCGACGTCCACACCGACGCCGAAGTCGACGAGGCCTGGCGCCTGTGCACCGACCAGGCGGAGAAATGGGGTCTGCACGACATCCAGAAGCCCTCCGAGCGCCACGGCACCTACAGCTTTCTCTTCTGGGACCGCGACGATAACGCCTGGGAGATCCTCTCCAACCCGAGCGGGGGCTACACCTGGATCTTCGAGCAGGGCGACCTGGAAGGCCGGGGACACTTCGAGAAGGGCTTTCGAACCAAGCGCCCTACTTCGCGTTGAGATCGCACTTTGCCGTTGCCGAGCGAATGGACTGGACAAGCGCTTGGCGCGTTTGCGATTGAGTCGGTTGGGTCGACGCGGCAGCGAACCCGGGTCCAAGGCGTCTATAGAGCTCGCAAGCCCTTGCCCGCGCCTCGCTGTCGGCACCGTTCTCGTAGTCCTTGAAGTTGTCGTCCAGGACGAAGTAGAGCAGCTCCTGCGCCTTCCTCACGTCCTTCTCCTCGAGGAGCCGGACCAGCGTTGCGCGCTCCTTGGCGTGGACGAAACGCGCATAAGCGAGGACGTCCTCGGCATACCGTTCGCTCTGCCTGGTAGCGAGGCGGGCGGCGGCGAACAAGCCGACCATCAATCCGAGCACCAGAGACGCCGCCGCCACGACAACCCAGGACTTGAGCCGCATCCGGAACCTCGATCGGCGGCCTAGACCGGCGAGTAGCTCGCGAGCTGCTCGAGCTTCGGCGCGAAGAGCTTCTTCCAGTCCTCGGCGTCGTCGAAGTAGAGGCCGGTCATCACGATGAAGTAGGTCTTGCGGCCGTCGCGGGTGGTGAAGACGTTGCCGAGGGGCTTGTCGCCCTTGACGAGAAGGCGCAGCTTGCTCTGCTCGTTGCCCGCCTTCATGCGCACTTCGCGGTCCTCGACGCCGCTCGCCTTGAGCCCGATCAGCATGCCGACCGCCTCCGCGCCTTCGTTCAGCGCGGCGTCGGATTCGTTCTTCGCCACCGACACGCTGGCGTAGATGAACACCCGGCGCCGTTCGCTCTTGTCCGGCTGGAACTCGTACTTCAGCTGCCAGGCGCCGTCGATCTGCCGGCTCTTGGAGAACTTCTCGTAGCTCGCCGGGTCGTCGTACTGGAAGCCGTAGCGGGCCAGGTCCGCCGGGCGGAGGAAGAGGCTCTTGTCGACCTCCGAAAGCGGCTCCTCCCTGCCGCATCCGGCCAGGCACACGAGGAGCAGCGCGGCCCACGCCGCGCCCATGCCGAATCGCATCTGCACCGCATCCCCCTTGTTGCGCATCGGTCGCCCGACACGCTACGCCCAAGGGGGCGACAGGCGCTATGTACTTTGCCTCCGGGCCGGAAAGGGGTGAACTACTTGGCTTTCTTTGCCTGGACCGTGCGCACGTACACGTGGCGATCGGCGCCCCACGTGCTGCCCCGCCCCGCGCGCGGGCCGATATCGGCCTGCTCGATGCGACGGCCGTCGACGTAGACCTCGGCAAGGATGCGGCCGTAGCGATCGTGACCGTGCGTGACGAGCCCCACGTCGCGGCTCTGCACCAGGGCCTGGAGCTTCTTCTTGGCAGCGCTGCCGCCAGGCTGGTTCATCTCGGCTGCGTAGACGTTGGTGAGTCGCACTTTCTGGTGGTTGCAGACCAGCGTGTCGCCGTCGATCGCGATGCAGCGTTCCGCCCAAGCGCGGTTTGCCAATAGGAACAGCAGGGCCAAAAGCCATTGCCCTGCTTTCCTCTTTTTGGTTGTTGTTCCTCCGGCTCTCACTCGGAGCGGGAACCCGCCAGCTTGCGGTACTGGGCCATGTGCCGGATGGCCTCGCGAGGCATGTCGAGCTCTTCGCAGAGGAGCGCGAGGTTGTAGTGGCAGTCGGCGAAGCCGGGGTTGACGCGAAGCGCGGCTTCATAGACCTCGATCGCCTCTTTCTTGCGCTCCATGTCGGCGAGGAGGACGCCGAGGTTGTAAAGGACGAGCGGCTCGTTGCCGCAAGCGGCGATGGCCGCGCGGTAGGCCCGCTCGGCGTCGTCGAAGCGTCCCGCTTCGTGCAGCAGCCAGCCGCGGTTGACGTGCGCGTCGACGAGCTTCGCGTCTAGCTTGAGCGCCTCGGCGTAGGCCTCGAGCGCGGCGGCGGGATCGGTTTCCTCCAGGTCGATGCCGCGGTCGAAGCAGTCGTTCGCCGAAGCCTTCGGCGCCGCGCGCTTGCGCTCCATCACGCTGAGCGAGCCGTTGGCCGGGTCGCCCTCGAACGCGAGAAGGTACTGGCC
>DATLUZ010000100.1:0-2932 GCA_035577785.1 Burkholderiales bacterium
ACCGAAGCCATGAAGCAGCTGCGCACCGAGAACGCGGCGGCGAGCGCCGGCGCGACCAACCTCGGGGCCCTGCTGCGCGCCAAGCTCGACAAGGGCAGCAACAACCCGCAGCAATAGCGAGGACACGAGCCAGGGACTGCCATGGAGGGGGGAAGAGTCGCCATGACGAAGTCGGAACTGATCGCGCGGCTGGCGCAACGCTACCCGCAGCTGGTGGCGAAGGACGCGGAATACGCGGTCAAGATGATCCTCGACGCGATGACCCAGGCGCTGCTCGCGGGCAATCGCATCGAGATCCGCGGCTTCGGCAGCTTCGGCCTCAACTACCGGCCGCCGCGCACCGGCCGCAACCCGAAGTCGGGCGAGAAGGTGCAGGTGCCGGAGAAGTACGTGCCGCATTTCAAGGCCGGCAAGGAGCTGCGCGAGCGCGTCGACCAGGCGACCGAGGAGGCCGCGGCGGCGGAGCCGCAGCGCGCCTCGCAGCCCGTCCGCTAAGGCGTCGAACCGGGCGGCATGCGTATCGTCACCTGGACGATCCGCCTCCTGGTTTTCGTGCTGCTGGTCGCGTTCGGGGCGAAGAACGCCGACCCGGTCACGCTGCACTTCTACTTCGGCCTGTCCTACCAGACGCCGCTGATACTCGCGCTCTTTGGCGCCTTCGCCGCAGGCGCGTTCTTCGGCGTGCTGTCGCTCCTCGGGCGGGTACTGCGCCAGCGGCGCGAGATCTCCTTCCTCCGGCGGAAGCAGGCCGGCGTCGCCGAGCCGGCGCCGCCCGCGATGCCGCCGATGCTCTAGCCATGGAGTTCGAATACTGGTGGCTGCTCGGCTTCCCTCTGTTCTTCGGCCTGGGCTGGATCGCGGCGCGCATCGACATCCGCCAGATCGTGTCCGAGTCGCGCGCGCTGCCGAGCTCGTACTTCAAGGGGCTCAACTTCCTGCTGAACGAGCAGCCCGACAAGGCGATCGAGGCGTTCATCGAGGTGGTGAAGGTCGACCCCGAGACCATCGAGCTGCACTTCGCGCTGGGCAGCCTGTTCCGCCGCCGCGGCGAGTACGACCGCGCCATCCGCATGCACCAGAACCTGGCCGAGCGCCCGGGCCTGGGCGCCGACCAGAAGCTGATCGCGCTCGCCGAGCTCGGCCAGGACTACCTCAAGGCCGGAATCCTGGATCGCGCCGAAGACGTGTTCCGCAAGCTCGAGAAGAGCCCGCAGGCCGCCGCGGCGCGCCGCCACCTGCTCGAGATCTACGAGCAGGAGAAGGACTGGGACCGCGCCATCGAGATGACCAAGCTGGTGCAGCCCGATCCGCGCGACCTCGCCCAGTACTACTGCGAGCTCGCCGCCGCCGACTCGGCCGAATCGCGGCCGGACGCGGCGCGCCGGCATCTCGAGGCCGCGCTCGAGGCAAACCGCAAGTGCGTGCGCGCGAGCCTGCTGCTCGGCGACCTGGACAAGAGCCAGGGCGACCTGGACCAGGCGATGGAGCACTGGAAGCGCGTCGAGTCGCAGAACCCGGCCTACCTCGCCCTCGTCGCGCAGCGCCTGCTCGACGCCTACCGCGAAGCCGGGCGCGACGAGGAGGGCCTCACGCTCCTCACCGGCTACCTCGAACGCTATCCCTCGCTCGATCTTCTCGATACCCTGTTCCAGCAGACGCTGGCGGCGAAAGGACCCGAGCAGGCCTACGCGCTGGTGCGCGACGAGCTCAAGCGCAACCCGACGCTCCTCGGCCTGGACCGCCTGCTCGAGGCGCAGATCATCGCCGCCGGCTCGCCCGACAAGCGGAGAGATTTGGAGCTGGTGCGCAGCCTCGTGCACGGGCACACCCGGCGTCTCGCGCGCTATCGCTGCGAAACCTGCGGCTTCAAGGCGCGCCAGTTCCACTGGCGCTGCCCCGCCTGCGGCGGCTGGGAGACCTATCCCCCTCGCAGAACCGAAGAGTTTGATTTAACGCCATGAATGTGACCGTTGTAGGAACCGGATACGTCGGGCTCGTCACCGGAGCCTGCCTCGCCGACGCCGGCAACACGGTGTTCTGCCTGGACCTCGACGCACGCAAGATCGGCATGCTGAACGACGGCAAGATCCCGATCTTCGAGCCCGGGCTGGAGGCGATCGTCCAGAGAAACGAGCGGGCCGGGCGGCTCATTTTCTCGACCGATGTCCCCGCGAGCGTGGCGCACGGCGAGCTGCAGATCATCGCGGTCGGCACGCCGCCCGGCGAGGACGGCTCGGCCGACCTGCAGCACGTGGTGGCGGCGGCGCGCTCGATCGGCCGTCACATGCAGGGCTTCAAGGTGGTCGCGACCAAGTCCACGGTGCCCGTCGGCACCGCCGACAAAGTGCGCCTTGCGATTGAAGAAGAATTGAAACGGCGAGGCGCCGGCGTCGATTTTTCGGTTGTTTCCAACCCCGAGTTCCTCAAGGAGGGTGCGGCGGTCGAGGACTTCATGCGGCCCGACCGGGTGGTCGTCGGCGCCGAAGACGAGCGCGCCATCGCGATGCTGCGCCAGCTGTACGCGCCGTTCCAGCGCAACCGCGACCGCATCATCGTGATGGGCGTGCGCTCGGCCGAGCTCACCAAGTACGCCGCCAACGGCATGCTCGCCACGCGCATCTCGTTCATGAACGAGCTCGCCAACCTCGCCGAGGCGATCGGCGCCGACATCGAGGAAGTGCGCCGCGGCATCGGCTCGGATCCGCGCATCGGCTACCAGTTCCTGTACCCCGGCGCCGGCTTCGGCGGCTCGTGCTTCCCGAAAGACGTGAAGGCGTTGCAGCGGACCGCTACCGAGGTGGCCAGGCCGCTGCGCGTGATCAACGCGGTCGAGGCGGTCAACGACGCGCAGAAGCACGTGCTCGGCGACAAGATCCAGGCGCGCTTCGGCAAGACCCTGTCGGGCCGCCGCTTCGCCGTCTGGGGCCTCGCC
>DATLUZ010000101.1:0-61811 GCA_035577785.1 Burkholderiales bacterium
CTTCAGGCGCTGCGCTTCGCCCCCCGAGAGCGTCGGCACTGGCTGGCCGAGCCGCAGGTACTCGAGGCCCACGTCGACGAGCGGCGCGAGCCGGGCCTGGACCTCGTCGTTCTTCCTGAAGAAGCGGCTTGCCTCGCGCACCGTCATCTCGAGGACGTCGGCGATCGACTTGCCCTCGATCTTCGCTTCCAGCACTTCGCCGCGGTAGCGCCGCCCGTCGCAATCCGGGCAGCGCAGGTACACGTCCGAGAGGAACTGCATCTCTACGTGCTCGAAGCCGCAGCCCGAGCAGGTCGGGCAGCGGCCGTTGCCGGAGTTGAAGCTGAAGGTGCCCGGGGTATAGCCGCGCTCTCGCCCCATCGGCGTTTTCGCGAACAGCTTGCGGATCTCGTCGAACGCACCGACATAGCTCGCCGGATTGGAGCGCGTCGTCTTGCCGATCGGCGACTGGTCGACCATCACCACTTCGTCGATCCGATCGGCGCCGCGCAGCGTGCGGTGGGCACCGGGCAGCTCGGTCGGCTTGCCGTGCGCCTTGCGCAGCGCTGGATAGAGCACATCCTGGATCAGGGTCGATTTTCCCGAGCCGGAGACGCCGGTCACGCACACCAGCCGCTCGAGCGGGATGCGCGCGTCGATGCTCTTCAGGTTGTGCTCGCTCGCCCCCAGCAGTTCAATGAACTGGCCGGGTTTTCTGGGGGATTGAGGATCGGCCGCCACTTTTCGGCCGGAGAGATATTCGCCGGTGAGAGATTTCTCGGACCTGAGCTTCTCCGGCGCGCCGAAGAACACGATCTCGCCGCCGCGCTCGCCCGGTCCCGGCCCCATGTCGAGGATGCGGTCGGCGGCGAACATGATCTGAGGGTCGTGCTCGACCACCACCAGCGTGTTGCCCGCGTCGCGCAGCCGCTTCATCACCGTGATGACGCGTCCCATGTCGCGCGGGTGCAGGCCGATCGAGGGCTCGTCCAGCACGAAGAGCGTATTCACGAGCGACGTGCCGAGCGCGGTGGTGAGGTTGATGCGCTGCACTTCGCCGCCCGAGAGCGTGCGCGACTGGCGGTCGAGCGTGAGATAGCCCAGGCCCACGTCGCAGAGGTAGCCCAGGCGGGTGCGGATCTCGCCTAGCAGCAGATCGGTGGCTTCATCGAGCGGCGCGGGCAAGCCGAGCTTTTGGAAAAAATCCCGGGTACGGCTGATCGGGAGAAGCGTCAATTCATGGATCGACGTCCCGTCGAGCTTCCAGAGCTGCGCGTCGGGCTTGAGGCGGGTGCCGAGGCATTGCACGCATTCCGTGTACGCACGGTACTTCGAGAGCAGCACCCGGATGTGCATCTTGTAGGCCTTGCTCTCGAGCCACTTGAAGAAGCGCCGCACGCCGTACCAAACGCCCGGCCACGACTTGCGCCAGCTCACCCATTCCGGCTCGCCTTCCAGCACCCACTGCCGTTCCTTTTCGGTCAGGTCTTTCCAGGGCTGGTCGAGCGGAATTCCACGCTTCTTGGCGTACTTGTCGAGGTCGTCCTGGCATTCCCTGAAGCTCGCCGTCTGCCACGGACGCACCGCGCCTTCGCGCAGCGTCTTGGACTCGTCCGGCACCACCAGCCCGAAGTCCACGCCGATGACGCGCCCGAATCCGCGGCACGCCTCGCAGGCGCCCAGCGGCGAATTGAAGGAGAACATCGCCGGCGTCGGCTCGGAGTAGTGGATGTCGCAGTCCGGGCAGTGGAGGTCGGCGGAATAGCGATAGCACTGATGAACGACGGCGGAACCGGCTTCCCTGGAGCTTTCCGGTTTTTCGGCGTAGATGTTGACCCGGCCTTGACCAAAGCGCAGCGCCGACTCGAGCGCCTCGACCACGCGCGCTCGCTCGGCGGGAAGCTTGATGCGGTCCTGTGTGACCTCGAGCAGGTTTTTCGAGCGTGAATGAAGGCGCGTGTAGCCCTGGCGCTGGAGCAGGTCCTCGACTTCCTTCTCGGTGAAGTTCTTCGGGATCGGCACCGGGAAGGTGATGACCAGCCTCGTGTCTCCCGTCGTGTTTCCCTTTGTGTCTCCCAGTTTTTCCAGGGCCTCGTAGATCGACGAGGGCGTGTCGCGCCGGACCGTTTTGCCGCAGCCGCGGCAGTGGAGCGTCGCCGCGCGCGCGAAGAGCAGCTTCAGGTGGTCGTTCAGCTCGGTCATCGTGCCGACGGTCGAGCGCGAGGTGCGCACGGGGTTGGTCTGGTCGATGGCGATCGCCGGCGGAATGCCCTCGATCGAGTCGACCTGCGGCTTGTCCATGCGGTCGAGGAACTGCCGCGCGTATGGGCTGAAGGTCTCGACGTAGCGCCGCTGTCCTTCGGCGTAAAGCGTGTCGAAGACGAGCGAGGATTTGCCCGAGCCGGACACGCCCGTGACCACCACCAGTTCCCCGGTGGGAATCGCGAGGCTCAGGTTCTTGAGGTTGTTCTGACGCGCGCCACGGATGACGATGGCGTCGCCGGTCGGAAGCTGTACCTGCACCTTGGGAGTGTTTGGCGCCCGATGCGCCAAAAACCCCCGATTCTAACGGTTAGCGCGCGACCGAATCCGAAACGCCGATATTCCGGATCAGCGCGCCGCAGGCCGCGCAATGCACGCTGCCCGAAGCGTAGAGCTTGAACTGGTCGGTGTCGCAGCTCAGGCAGAAAAAGCGCGGCGCGTCAGGCGCTTTCGGCATCCGCGCGGGGCGGCGCGCTTTGCGGTACTCGTCGAGGCGGACTATGTTTTCCATTGACATCGAATTGAGCGCACGTGGGCGTATATTCGGTTACGCAAGCAAAATTCGAACGCGGAGGTGCTATGCCGAAGGGAGCAAGGTCCAGCCTGCCAAGGAGTAACGTCACGAGTAACGTCCCGCCGCGGCCGCAACCCGAGATGTTCGAGCTCTACCGCGCCGCCACCAAGGGCGCCCTCGACTGGATGCAGGCTTCGCTACAGAACGCCGAACGCTTGCAAAAGCAGCAACTTACTGCTTTCCGGAGCGTGCTCGACGCGCAGCTCCAGGCCGCCTCGACGGTCGGCGCCGCGATGTCGGCGTTCTACGAAAAGAGCGCGAGCGCTCTCAGCGCGACACGTCAAAAGACGACCGAAGGGCGCTGAGCATCCGCTGATAGTGCGAGCCCGGCCAGAACACGCCGTTGCAGCCCGGGCAACGCACGAAGGAGTCGTGCAACTCGAGCACCGCGGGCGGTACGCGCGCCGCGAAGGCGTCGCGGTCGACCGGCTGCAGCGGCAGATTGCACGCCAGGCAGAGGGTGAACGGGCGCGCATGCGGCGCGAGCCTGTAGCGTTCGACGACTTCCCTTAGCTGGGCCTCGGGCTTCAGCGCGCGCACATAGGCGCCGCGCGCGATCTCGCGGCATTTCAAGAGCTCGCGGTCGCGCGTGAGCACGATGCGCCCCTCCGTTTCGGCGAGCCGCCGGATTTCTTCGTCGCTGTAGTCGTTTCGGTGAAGCGTGTCGCATCCCAGCATGCGCAGAAAGCGCGCCAGGCCGCCGAGATGCGCGTCGGCGACGAACCGCAAATCGGGGCCAGAGCCCGATTTCGTCGCCTCGACTTCGATGCAGTCGCCGTCGCGGACGACGCGCTGCAGCGTCGCCGGTTCGCCGTTCACGCGTACCGCCCCGACCTCGGTATGCGGAACGCCGAGCGCCTCGATCGCATTCTTGAGCGTCGCCGCACGCGCGCAGTCGTATTCGAACGCTCGCCCGCGCCTTGCCCTTTCCAGAAACATCCACAACTGGGATTCGAACTGGAAGACCGCCTTCATCCCAGCTCGTCGATCGAGCGCGGCCAGCTCTTCTTCAGGAGGCGCGACAGGGCACGGTCGGCGAGGATGCGTCCGCCGGTCTGGCAGCGCGCGCAATAGTTGGTTTCGTTCTCGGCGTAGACGATCCGCTGGACCGGCGCGCCGCAGACGGGGCAGGGCTTGCCGTAGCGTCCGTGCACCGCCATCTCTTCGCGGAAGGCGGTCACCTTCTCCGGGAAACCGGCGCCGGTCTGGGAGCGCAGCCGCTCCACCCACTCGCGCAGCACCTCGCGCGTCGCGGCGTAAAGGCGCTCCACCTCCGCTTCGGAAAGGCTCTTCGTCATGGCGATCGGTGACAGCTTCGCGCGGTGCAGGATCTCGTCCGAGTACGCGTTGCCGATGCCGGCGAAGAGATGCGGATCGGTCAGGGCGCGCTTCAAGGTATGATTTTCGCGCAGCAATGCCTGTGCGAAGGTTGTCGCATCGGATTCGAGAACCTCAATGCCCCCGGGGTCCATGGCGTCGAGCGCGGCCTTGCCGTGCACGAGGTGCAGCGATGCGCGCCTCTTGGTCCCGGCTTCGGTCACCGCCAGGGCTCCGCTTTCGAACTCGAGCCGCGCGAGCGCGATCCGCTTGGGCGGTTTTTCATCCCAACGCAAACGACCGGCGATCATCAGGTGAAGGACCATGTACAGCTCGCCTTCGAGCTCGATGACGATGCGCTTGCCGAGGCGGTGCAGCCCCAGCACCTTGCGTCCTTCCGCGCTGGCGATCGGCGGCACGGCGGTGCGCAGGAAGAACGGGTTGAGCAGGGCGACGCGCAACAGCCGGCGGTTCGCAATCCGCGGCGTCAGGCTTTCGAGGTAAACAGTAAGATCCGGCAGCTCGGGCAAACTGCGATCATAGATGGCGACCCACCTCCAGGCGAAGCTGCAGGCCGGCGATTTCGTCGTCACCGCCGAGATTACGCCGCCGGTGTCCACCGATCCGGCCGAGTTCCTGAGCCGCGCGCTGCCGCTCAAGGGCGTGGCCACCGCCGTGAACGTCACCGACGGGGCCGGCGCGAAGGTGCACCTCTCCAGCCTCGCCGCGGCCCACTTCCTGGTTCAGAACGGCATCGAGCCGATCGTCCAGATGACTTGCCGCGACCGCAACCGCCTCGCGCTGCAGGGCGACATCCTCGGCGCCGAGGCGCTCGGCATCCGCAACATGCTGATGCTCGCCGGCGACGATCCCAAGGCAGGCGACCAGCCCGATGCGAAGCCGGTGTTCGACCTCGGCAGCCGGGACCTGCTCGCGATGGCCGACCGCATGCGGCGCACGCACAAGCTTCCTTCCGGGACCGAGATCGCCGGGAAGCTCGACATCGTCCTCGGCGCCGCCGACATGCCCATCGATCCCGCTCCGGATTGGGAGCCCAGGAGCCTGCGGGCGAAGGTCGCCGCGGGCGCCGACTTCGTCCAGACGCAGTTCTGCATGGACACCGGCGTGGTGCGCAGGTACGCCGCCCGGCTGCTCGAGGCCGGTATCAAGGTTCCCATCCTCATCGGCGTGGCGCCGATTCCCTCGGCGCGCTCGGCGCGCTGGATGCGCGAGAAGCTCTTCGGCACGCTGATCCCCGACGCGATGCTGTCGCGCCTGGAGAAGGCCGCGGACCCCAAGCGCGAAGGCCGCAGGATCTGCATCGAGGTCCTGCGGGAGCTCGCCGACATTCCGGGCGTGGCCGGCGCCCACGTCATGGCGCCCATGAACTTCGCCGAGATCCCGGTCGTGATCGAGGAGTCGGGCGTGACGCGCAAGAAGCGCAGAACGTAGACTTAATCAGGGACGGACCACGTTTAGCTGGGGGCCGTGAAGCCAGTGGTTGGCGACTACGAACCATTGAAAAACCGGCCCACATCGCGTCGATGATCGTTCGCACGCTCGAATCTTCCGAGTGGCCCACTTATCGGGACCTGCGGCTCCGCGCGCTCGCAGAGTCTCCCGATGCTTTTGGCAGCACGCTCGCCGCCGAGCAAGGCAGCAGCGCGGAGGAATGGATTGCCCGCCTTTCCAACGGCACCTCCTCAGGTCTCGATCTTCCCCTGATCGGCGAAATAGATCGCAAGGCGGCCGGTCTCGCTTGGGCGAAGGTCGACGCGTCGAACACCTCGCTTGTGAACATCTACCAAATGTGGGTCGCCCCCGAGTTCCGTCGTCAGGGACTTGGACGCATGCTGCTGCGCGCGGCCATCGAGTGGGCAAGGGCTCGGCGCGCACATTCCATACATCTCAAGGCCACTTGCGGTGATACTCCGGCAATGCGCCTCTATGCTCAGGAAGGTTTCAAGCCTGTCGGGCAAAGCGGGCCGCTGCGCCCTGGTTACCCGGTGCTCGCCCAGCCGCTGAGACTTCAGCTGAATTGAGGCCCGTGTACCCGCCGAACTGACGCCAGCGTGCGCCGCACGCCGCCGGGCATCGCGCGTCGTTAGAACCAAACCGCACGATCCGGGTCTGTAGCAACAGTGACTTGAGCTCACGAACCAACAAGCGGGGTCCAGGCATGCCCAAGTGGATTCGGAACAATAAAGGCTTCATCGTCTTCCTTGTGCTCTTTGGCCTCTTTCGGACCGCGGTGGCGGACTGGAACCCCATTCCGTCGGGATCGATGCGGCCCACGCTGCTGGAAGGCGACGTGGTGCTGGTCAATCGACTCGCCTTCGACCTGAAGGTCCCGCTGACCGACATCGTCGTCGCCCACCTGGGCGAGCCGCGGCGCGGCGACATCGTCACCTTCTCCTCGCCCAGGGATGGCGTGCGGCTGATCAAGCGCCTGGTCGCGGTGCCCGGCGACACGGTCGCAATGCGCAACAAGGTGCTGGTGGTGAACGGACAGGCGGCCACCTACGCTCCGATCGGAACCGCCGTCGAGCAGCCCGCGCCGGGCATGACGATTCAGGCGCTGCGCTTCAACGAAATCACGAAGGCCGGCGAACACGTCGTGCAGTGGTTTCACCTGCCCGACGGCTCGCTGGACGACAGCTTCGGCCCGGTCGTGCTTCCGGCCGGACGCTATCTCATGCTCGGCGACAACCGCGACGACAGCGCCGATTCGCGCTACTTCGGCCTCGTGCCGCGCGAGCTGCTGATCGGCCGCGCCGTGGCGATCCTGGCCTCGGCCGACATCAAGGGCCACTGGGCGCCGCGGCTCGAGCGCTTCGGCGAGCGCCTGCGCTAGCGCCCGCAGGCGCTCGTCTTATTCGACCGGCCTGAAGAGCCGCTCGTCGTAGAGCGCGCCGCTCATTGGGCCGAGCTTGTCGCGGAACTGGCGCGTGTGCGCGGCGAGCACGTGTCCGTCATACGCCTTCTGGTCCGCCCACGCCTCGACCACCGTGAAGTGATTCGGCCGGCTCGCCTGCTGTTGCACCTCGAAGCGACCGTTGCCGGCGTCCTTGCGGCTCGCTTCTGCAAGCTGCTGCAGCATGGGGATCACCGTGTCCTTGGACGGCGGCGGAACGTCGACGTGCGTGACTACCACCACGGATCCGTTCTTCAAGGAATCCTTTGCGGCCACCGCCATGCCGTTACCCACACGCTCGTCGTACGGCGCGGCGTGGACGGCCTTGAGCTTGTCGCGGAACTGGCCGGTATGTGCTGCCTTGCCATGCGCATCGAAGGCTTTCTGGTCGCCCCAGATCGTCAGGACGACAAAGCGGGTGGGGCGGTTCGCTTCATGCACGACCTCCGCGCGCTGGTTGCCCGCGTCCTTGCGCGTGGCGTCGCGGTACTGCTTGAGAAGCGCGGTGGCATCCTTGACCGCGTTCGGCAGAACCTCGACATAAGTCGCGACGTAGACCGGACCGTCGATAGCAGGCGGCGGCGTCTGGGCGTTCGAAGCGGCGGCGCCGAGCCCCATGGCCGTCAACGCGAAAAGGCGTAGATATCGATGCATGTGCGCTCCCCTGGCAGGCGATTGTTGTTCAGAGCGCGATAGTCTATCCCGGTGTCCAAGCCGATGGGAGAATCAGGAAAGATCGGGATCTGACCCCCGCATCTATTCCGCGTGTCAGTTCAGCTCGCCCCGCTTCTTCTTCTCGTACGCGGTCTCACCTTGAGCGCTGACTGACACCGGGTCGCTCGCCGGGAAGGTCTCCTTCACCCCGGCGTCGAGCACCTCTTCGGGATGCGGGTTGGACCCGAGCTCGATGTCGTCCACCGCTTCGCTCGCGTTGGTCTGCGAGCGGCCGCGGTTGCGGTAGCGGTTGTAGAAGAAGTAGCCTGCACCGGCCATCAGGGCCAGCCTGAAGAGGGGTAGTGCCATCGTGCGCTCCTTGTCGGTAAAGGGGCAGCAAAACTCATGCCGCTATGCAGCCGCGGCGCGCTGGTGCTCCTCCTGGATCAGGCGCTGAACGATCTGGCGCATCGCCACCCAGGCCTTGTCCTGGGCGAGGTTCTGTACCGGGCTCGGGCCGAGGTCCATGTTCCGCTGCTGCGCCCGGATTATCGCCATGTCCTCGAGGAAGATGTTGCGGATCTGGGTGCGCAACGTGTCCGCGACCCAGCCCTCATCGAGCTTGAAGTTGTAGGCCTGGGCAAAGAAGTAGTGGGCGGTTTTACCGGTCTCGGGCGTGATCGCGTTCAGGTTCCACATGTTGACGCCCTCGCCGCGCTCGCCCTGTCGCACCGGCGTCCCGACCGGCGCCGACCCGACGTCGAGCTTGACGAACGAGGGCGGGCCGTAATGCGTGATCTGCCAGCGGTCGACCTTCATGCCGTCGGCGAAGCCGCCCATTTGTTTGTGGAACGGCGCCGGCAGGTCGTCCATCAGGTAGCGCGCGATGGTGATGCGGTCGCCTTCGCGTTTCACTTCGAACTCGGAGCGTGCGAACGAATCCGTGCCGAGCGTATTGGGATGGAGAAAGGGCAGGTGCGTGGTGTCGAGCAGGTTTTCGACCACCAGCAGGTAGTTCCCGTCGACGTGGAGATAGCTGCCGCCGAAGCGCCAGGCCGGATCGTCCAGCCAGTGGAAATCCTCGATCAGCGCCGGGTCCGCCTTGGCCGGGTCGCCGGTCCAGATCCAGATCCAGTGGTTCTTCTCGACCACCGGGTAGCTCCTGACTCTGGCGCCTGGCGGGATTTTTTCTTGCGAAGGAACCTTGATACAGCGGCCGGTCGTGTCGAACTGCAGGCCGTGATAGGGACAGGTGACGACATCGCCCGCGAGCCTGCCCATGGAGAGCGGCGCTTGGCGATGGCAGCAGCGGTCTTCCAGCGCGACCGCTTTTCCCTCGGTGGTGCGGAACAGAACGACGGGCTCCTCCAGGACGATGCGCCGGAGCATGCTGCGGCTGAGCTCGTGGTCCCAGGCGGCGACGTACCAGGCATTGCGGACGAACATCGACCCTCCGTGATCCGCCGCATAGGGTAGCAGGGACGGCGCCGCGGTAGTTCAGGGTTTCCGTCTGGCCGGTCCGGTGATTGCGTCCAGCATGCTGCGGACGGCAGCCTCGGCGGCCGCAATGCTGTCTTCCAGGCTGAAGCCGAAATAGAAGCGGTAGTAATGCCATGTGCTCGCCGCCAGGTGGTAGCGGATGTTGGCCGCGGCCAGCCGGCGATCGCGCTCCGGGCGGCGCGCCGCGAGCTCGTCGATCAGCTTGCGCACCGCGGTCCAGCGCACGCGCGCCTGCGATTCGCGCATGCGGTGGAAAAGATCCGTATGCAGCGCGGCGCGCGTCAGGCTGGCGCGCGCCTCGAAGCGCTCGTAGAGGCCGCGCGCCGCGGCAAGCAGCTCCTCGCGCGTGCGCGGCGCCGGGGGCAGCTGGAGCGCCTGGCTCATCGCGGCGGCCACCGCGTCGAGGAACGCCTCGCGCGAGGGGAAGTAGCGGAACACCGTGCGCTCGGCGATGTTGGCGCGCTTCGCCACCGCGCGCGCGGTGAGATCGGCGAGCGAGCCGCGCTCGAGCGTCGCGAGCGCGGCATCGAGGATCGCCTGGCGGGTGAAATCGGTCTGCCGCTGGGCGAGCGTGGCGATTGACATGGAAAATGACGTGATGTCAGACTGTATGACATCAACGGTCCGGATTGCAAGTGAAAGGAGCAAGTCGATGAGCAAGCGAACGGTGGTGGTGAAGCGTGGCGACGCCGAGCAGCTCCGCGTCATGGGCGCGGCGGTGCGCTTTCTGTGCGGCGCGGACAAGACCGACCGCGCCTGGTCGGTGATGGAGGTCGAGCTGCCCGAGCGCGCCGGCCCGCCGCCGCACGATCATCCCTGGGACGAGGCGTACTACGTCGTGGCGGGCGAGGTGCGCTTCCAGCTCGACGGCCGCGAGCAGCTCTTCCGCCCTGGCGATTTCGTCTACGCGCCGGGTGGCACGCTGCATGGTTTTCAGGGCGCCTCCGCTGAACCGGCGCGCGTGCTGATCTTCGACGCGCCGGCGCACGCCGAGTCGTTTTTCCGCGAGGCGGAGCGTGAGATCAAGGAGATGCCGCGCGACCTGGCCAAGGTTCCGGCCCTCGGCAAGCGCCACCAGATCAACTTCCGGCCGCCGAAATGAGCCGCTAGGCTGCGCGGAGGCGAGCGCGCATACAATCGCCGCTGTGCTCAAAGCCTTGTTGCTGCTGGCCGCCGCGACCGCGGTTCAGGCGCAGCAGGTCTATCCCTCTCGTCCGATCCGCTTCATCGTGCCGTATACGCCCGGAGGGCTGGGCGACAGCTTCGCGCGCGCGGTCGGCGAGGAACTTGCGAAGCGCATGGGTCAGCCGGTCGTGATCGACAACCGCCCAGGCGCGAGCCAGGCGATCGGCGCCGAGGCCACCGCAAAGGCCCCTCCCGACGGACACACCCTCTTCATGGGCACGCAATCGGGGCTGGTGATCAATACCATCGCGCGCAAGCAGCTGCCGTACGATCCGGTGCGGGACCTCGCACCCGTGACGATGCTGTTCACCACGCCGCTCTACCTGGTGGTGCATCCGTCGGTGCCGGCGCATTCGGTGAAGGAGCTGATCGCGCTTGCGCGCGCCAAGCCAGGCACGCTGACTTTCGCCTCCATCGGAAGCGGCAGCTCGCAGCATCTGGCGGGCGAGATGCTGCGCGCGCGCGCCAAGGTCGACATCGTCCACGTGCCTTACAAGGGAAGCTCGCCCGCCATGACCGATTTGCTCGGCGGACAGGTCGACATGATGTTCGAGGGCGGCGTGAGCTCGCTGCCGCACGTGCGAAGCGGCAAGCTGCGCGCGCTTGCCACGACCGGCCGCCGGCGCGCCGACGCCATGCCGGAGCTTCCGACGATGGCCGAGGCCGGCGTGGCCGACTTCGAGTTCACCGTATGGTTCGCCCTGGTAGCGCCGGCGGCCACGCCTCGGCCGATCATCGAGCGCCTGAACCGTGAAGTCGGCGAGGTCCTGCGCACGCGCGGGCTTAAGGAGAAGTTCGCTCCAGCCGGGATCGACATTGCGCCGAGCACGCCCGAAGAGCTCGGCGAACGTATCCGCGCGGATTTTCCGTACTATGGCAAGCTTATGCGCGACGCCGGCATTCAGCCGGAATGAAAATCGGGTTTTGAGACCATGAAGCTTCCGAAGGACCGGATTCCCTATTCGGCGATCGTCGACCGGCCGCCGCTCAAGCTGCCGGACGGCGCGCGCGTGGCGGTGTGGACGATCGTCAACGTCGAGGAGTGGTCGATCGAGCGAAACATGCCGCGCACGGTTCTTTCGCCTCCGTACGGACAGCCGCTGCAGCCCGACCTGCCGAACTGGGCCTGGCACGAATACGGCATGCGGGTGGGCTTTTGGCGCTTTCTCGACACCCTCAAGAAATACAACGTAAAGGCGACGCTGGCCCTCAATGGGTCGGTGTGCAAGAGCTATCCGCGCGTCGCCGGCGCCGCGCTCGACGCCGGCTGGGAGTTCATGGGCCACGGCCTGATCCAGCGGCCGATGCACCACCTGGAGAACCAGAGGGAAGAGATCTTCAAGGCGGTGGAGGCGATCAAGTCGTTCACCGGAAAGAAGCCGCGCGGGTGGGAGAGTCCCGGCCTGACCGAGACCTACGAGACGATCGACTACCTCGCCGAAGCGGGCATCGAGTACGTGGCCGACTGGGTGCTCGACGACCAGCCCTGCGAAATCCAGACGACGTCCGGACCCATCGTCTCGGTGCCCTACACCGTGGATCTGAACGACATTCCGATGATGGTGCTGCAGAACCATCCGTCCGAGGAATGGCTGCGGCGCGGCATCGACCAGTTCGATCGTCTCCATGCCGAGGGCGAGAAGAGCATGCGCGTGATGGCGATCAGCGTGCATCCATATGTCACCGGCGTGCCGCACCGCATCGGCTATCTCGAAAAGCTCTACGAGTACATCCTGCAGCGGCCGGGTGTGAAGATGTGGACCGGCGAGCAGATCCTCGACTGGTACCGGCATGCCGCCAAGCCATGACGAGCTGTGGGGCAGGGCGACAGAGCTCCTGCCCAGGCTGAGGGAGCGCGCGCCGCGCTGCGAGGAGCTGCGCCGCCTTCCCGACGAGACGCTGCGCGACTTTCACGACACTCAGCTCCTGCGCATCCACCAGCCCAGGCGCGTCGGCGGCGCCGAGCTCGAGTTCGCCGCGGTGGTCACGTTCGGTGCGCTGCTCGCGCGCGCGTGCGCGTCGAGCTCGTGGAACTTCATCAACTTCCTGTCGCACCACCTGATGCTCGGGATGTTCCCGCCGCAGGCGCAGGACGAGATCTGGGGCAAGTCGCCCGACGCGCTCATCGCCTCGTCGTTCGTGTTCCCGGCCGCTAAGGCGCGAAAGATGAAGGACGGCTACCTCATCTCCGGGCGCTGGCCATTCTCGAGCGGTGTCGACCCCAGCGAGTGGAACATGCTGGCGGGGCTCGCCTGGCTCGACGAGAATGCGCCGCCCGAGCAGCGCGTGTTCCTGCTGCACCGCTCGCAGTACCGCATCATCGACAACTGGTACGCCGGCGGGCTGCGCGGGACGGGCAGCAAGGACGTCGAGGCAAGCGAGCAGTTCGTGCCGGAGCACAGGACCCTCGCGGTGGCCGACACGCGGGGCGGGCCGACGCCCGGCAGCGCGGTCAACCCCGGACCGCTCTTCAGGATCCCGGTGTTCGCGCTCTTCCCCTACATGCTCTCGGGCGTGGCGCTCGGCATCGCCGAAGGGATGATCGAGGAGTTCTCCGCCATCGGAACCAAGACCGGCAAGATGACCGGGGCGCGCATCGCGGAGATCCAGAGCACCCAGATCCGCTTCAGCGAGGCGACCGCCTACGCGCGCGCCTCGCGCGCCGCGCAGCTCGGCAACTGCGCCGAGGCATGGGCGCTCGTCTCCGGGGGAGAAGCGCCGGACATGAAAGCGAAGGCGCGCTATCGACTCGAAGGCGCCTATGCGGTGGAGTGGGCGGTGCGCGCGGTCGACGTGATGTTCGGCCTGTCGGGCGCCGCCGGACTGTACGAATCGGGCCACGCCGCGCGCGCCTTCCGCGACGCGCACGCGGTCAAGCAGCATTTCTCCTTCAACACCGATATTGCCGGGACTACGCACGGCCGCGTGGCGCTCGGCCTGCCGAGCGACAATCCAACGCTTTGAGGAGCCTGCCCAACCCATGAAAGGCGATGCCAAGGTCCTGGAGCACCTGAACAAGGTGCTCTTCAACGAGCTCACGGCGATCAATCAGTACTTTCTCCACGCGCGCATGTTCGGCAACTGGGGGCTGAAGAAGCTCGAGGAGCACGAGAAGAAGGAGTCGATCGACGAGATGAAGCACGCCGATCGGTTGATCGAGCGCATCCTCTTTCTCGAAGGGCTGCCCAACCTGCAGGACCTGGGCAAGCTCATGATCGGCGAGGACGCACCGGAAGCGCTGAAGTGCGACCTCAAGCTCGAGCGCGCGGCGCGGCCGGTCCTTCAGGAGGCCATTGCGCACTGCGAGAACGTCAAGGACTACATCTCGCGCGAGCTCTTCGAGGACATCCTCGAATCGGAGGAGGAGCACATCGACTGGCTCGAGACCCAGCTCGACCTGGTCGACCGCATGGGGCTGCAGAACTGGCTGCAGTCCAGCGCCGGGAGCCCGAGCTAGACCGGTTGCTGCAGGGACGTGTCACCAAGTCGCACCCGAGAGCCGGTAAACTGGAAACTTGGGCTTGCGTTTTGCTGACTAAGGGTTTGTATGGAAGTCGAGCAACTCTTGAGGCGTGAGCTGCGCGCCAAGCTGCCCCTGGCGCAGCAGGTGCTCCTTTACCTCGACCCATTCGCATTTTTCAAGGATGCCTCGCGCGGCACCGCAATGGTGCGCGAGCGCAACCTCTCCTACAACCGTGGCATGCGCTGGGTGCTCGTCCCGTACCTGCGCCGCTGGCTCCTCATCGCGGCCGGGCTTTTCCTCGCCATCGCTCCGGCCGAAGGGATGGCGGCCCAGGCTTCGCTCGTCATCGTCCCTGCGGCGCTGGCGGTGGGGTTTTGCATCGCGGCGACGGTGGCCTTCTGCATTGCAACGGTGTACCTCTTGCTCTGTGTCTCCAAGGCGACCTAGGGAGGCCGCATCGACAAGCTGAGAAAAGCCAGCGTCGTCCTCGCGCTCCTCGCCGGCTGCTCGAGCGTCACGGTGGAGCAGGAGGCCGATCAGGCGAAGGGCTCGTGGCAGGGTGCGACGTTCGATGACATGGTGATGCGCTGGGGCCCGCCGAACCGCAGCGCCACGCTGAGCGACGGCCGGCAGACCCATACCTGGACTTCCCAGGAAGGACCGGTTCGCGCGGCCGGCCCTTCGGTCGGCGTCGGCGTGTTCGGCGGTGGCGGCGGAGGTGGGGTCGGCGTCGGCGTCGGCATTCCGTTCGGGACCACGGTCAACCCGCCGATCTGCGAGCGCACCGTCACCTTCCAGGAAAACAAGGTCGTCGATCAGAACTGGACCGGCGACCCGGGCTACTGCCGCTACTTCAAGCGCGCCTGAGCCTCCGGCTTTGTGATTGATTTCACGGCGGCTGCGCGCCGTCCCGGCGAATCCGCACTAATTCATTAGCCGCGCCGCCCGGGGTTGCGTAAAGTGGGCATTGCGATGCGCGACAGGCTCTTTCTCGTGGCTTGCCTTTTCGCCGCGCTTGCCGCCTGCGAGAAACCGCAGCAGCCGGCCGCGGGCGGCGCTCCTGTGCGGGAGCTTGCCACGCCGATGGACGACAAGCCCGCGATCTCGGCGCTGCCGGAACATTTCGACCGCACGCGAGCGGAGCAATTCGAAAAGGAAGAAGACCGGCTGCGCAAGCGCGGCCGCTGACGCGAGAACGCTCAGGGAGAAAACAATCGGGGCTCGACCCCGATTTTTTTGGGTACGTCCCTAGCGCGCGGCGGCGTCGAAACGGAACCCGGCTTTCTCGAACGAGCGCGTCAGGCCCGGCCGCACGGCCTCGATCCTGCGTTTTGCCTTGCGCGAGAACGCGATGTCGGACATGTCGTGGACCCCGCCCGTGATGATCACCTGCAGGATGCCCTGGCCGCGGCCCACGTTGCGGAACGCTCGGCACACGCCCGGCGGGAACGACACGGTATCGAAGCGGCGCAGCCGGGCGCGCTCGGCGCCATCGTCGTTCCACGAGACTTCGAACTCGCCCTGGAGCACGGTGAACGTTTCGTAGGTCCGGCGGTGGGCGTGCAGCCCCGGGCCCTGGCCCGGCGGACACACCGCGAGCGTCATGGTCATCCCTGCCGCGCCGACGATGGGCGCGCCGGAGTTGATCGGCGTCTCGCTCTCCAGGCCGATGACCGAAAGGAGCTTCCGGGCATAGACGACGTCGCGTGCTTTCTGCGGGATCGACGCGTTCTGGATCGGAAGCGGTTTCAGCCTGGCGAAGCGGGCGATGCGCTTTTCCATCTGCTTCTTCGATATCCGGATCGACCTCATCCGCGCACTCCCAGGCTCTTGAGCAGGCTTTCGCGGCGGGTGAGCCACCAGCCGTACTGGTGCGGCCATTGCGCGAATTGCGGATCGGCGCCCAGCGCGGCGGCGGCGTGCAGCGGCCAATTGGGATCGAACAGCGCCTCGCGCCCGACGGCGATGAGATCGGCGCGTCCCTCCTGCAGCGCCTGCTCGGCCTGCTGCGCGGTGAGGATCAGGCCGACCGCCATGGTCGCGATACCGGCTTCCTTGCGCACTTTGTCCGAGAACGGCAGCTGAAAGCCCGGGACGCGTTTCACGAGCGTCTTGGTGGCGGCGGTCGCCGAGCCCTGGATTCCGCCCGACGAGCAATCGACCACGTCGACTCCCAGCTTTTTCAGCTCCTTCGCAAGGGCGACGGTGTGCTCGATGCTCCAGCCGCCTTCCACGTCGTCGATCGAAGAGAGCCGCACGAAGAGCGGCCTCGACTCGGGCCATGCTTTGCGCACCTCCGCGACGACCTGCAGCGGAAAGCGCATGCGCCCCTCGAGCGATCCGCCGTATTCGTCCTGGCGGGCGTTGGAGAGCGGAGAAAGAAACGTGTGGAGGAGATAGCCGTGGGCGGCATGGAGCTCGAGGATCTCGAAGCCGGCGGCGATCGCGCGACGCACCGCGTTGCGGTAGGCCGCGAGCACGGCCTGGAAGTCGCCCTCCTTGAACGCGCGCGGCGCGATCCAGCTCGCATCGATCGGCTGTTCGGTCGGCGCGATGATGCTCCAGGGCCTGTCGCCGCGGTCGAGGTCGGCCTGGGTGAGCGGCCCGTTGCCGTGCCACGGCCGCGCCATGCTCGCCTTGCGTCCGGCGTGCGCCAGCTGCAGCGCCGGGACCGCTCCCTGGCTTTTCACGAAGCTGCAAATTCGCTGCAGCCCGGCTATGTGCGAGTCATCCCAGATCCCGGTGTCGCCGTGGGTGATGCGGCCGCGTCGCTCGACCGCGGTGGCTTCCATGAAGACGGCTCCGGCGCCGCCCTGGGCGAATTTGCCGAGGTGCACCATGTGCCAGTCGGTGACATGGCCGTCCTGCGCCGAGTACTGGCACATCGGCGAAATGACGACGCGGTTGCGCAGGCGCACGCCGCGCAGCTCGATCGGCTCGAACAGCATTGGAATTTCCATTCCCTAGAAGAGGAAAACGCCTTTACCGGTCGTCTGGGTGTCGAAGCTGCGGTAGGCCTCGTCGGCCTGCTCGATGCGCCAGCGGTTGGTGAAGATGCGCTCGAGGTCGATCTTGTTGTCGGCGATGAAGCGCGCGCATTCGAGCATGCCCATGGCGCTGAAGGTCCACGAGCCGATCAGCGTGACCTGGCGGCGCAGGAGATCGGGGCTGACGTCCAAAGTGACGTCGCCGCCCTCGCCGACGTAGCAGGCGCTGCCCCAGGTCTTGACGCAGCGCACGGCGGCGCGCCGTGCGGCCGCGGCGCCCGAGCATTCGAGCGCGAGCGCGACGCCTTCGCCCCGCGTCAGGTCCTGGATCGCCTTGACGGCGTCTTGCTTCGACGCATCGACGAACGCGTCGGCGCCGAAGTCGCGGGCGAGACTGAGGCGCTCGGGGGTGGTCTCCACGGCGATGACACGCGCGCCCATCGCGTTCCCGAGCAGCGTGGCCGAGAGCCCGACCGGACCCTGGCCGAAGACCGCCAGCGTGTCGCCCCCCGCGACTCGCATCCGGCGCAGCGCCGCGTACGCGGTGCCGGTGCCGCACGCCACGGCTGCGCCTTCAGCGAAACTCAATTCTTCTGGAAGTGAAACGAGGGTGCGCAGCGGGACTTTGAGGTAGTCAGCGTGGCCGCCGTGCGCGGTCACGCCATAGACCGTGATGCCCGCGCGGCAGAGCTGCGACCAGCCGAGGCGGCAATGAGCGCAGCTGCCGCAGCCGGCGTAGTGATGATCCATCACCCGCTGGCCGTCGGGCGCTTCGCGCTCGGAAACGCCGGAGCCGCGCGCGACCACGACGCCGCAGGGCTCGTGGCCTCCGATAAAGGGTTCGGTCAAATTTCCTAAACCGAGAGATGCCTGCGCCGCCCCCGGAGGCGAGCGGTAGAACTTGAGATCGGACCCGCACATTCCGGAGGCCTTCATCCGGATCACGACTTCGCCCGGCCCCGGCGCGGGGTCGGGGAAGGTGCGCAGCTCGACCTTGCGATTGCCGAGGAAGACCGCGCCGCGCATGCGCTAGTTCTGCCGGCGTGCCTTGCCGCCGGGCCGCTCCAGGGTCACGGCGGACGCCGAGCCCCTGCCTTCCCATTTCTTCGGATCGACTACCTCGCCAAGAAAGTTGAGCTCGATCGTGACGTCGTCGGGGTCCTTGAGGAAGATCTGGAACAGCTTCGCGTCCGGGAAGCTGCGGAAGTGCATCTCCACCTTGTTTTTCTGGATCCGGCTGCGGACTTCGTCGGGATTTTTCGCCAGGAACGCGATGTGGTCCACCGAGCCCGAGCCCTTGGTGCCCTTCGGGTGCTTCTTCAGCAGGAACATGTCGCGGGTCTTGTTCGGGTCCTGCGACGCCAGGTGCACGCAGATGTGCTCGCCGGTTTTCAGCCAGTAGCCGGGAAAGCCGAAGTCGGGGCGCTCCGCGAGCTCCAGTCCCAGGACATTCTGATAAAAATCCCGGGTCCGCTCGAGGTTCTTGGCGACGAGCAGATAGTGGTTCAACTCCGTGATCGGCATGGGTTCTCCTCGGGTGACGCCCTATTTTGCGGCATGGCGGCCGCGCCGGCATGACCAACTCTTACATTTTCGCAAGCGGGGCGGCAATGCCTTGCGCGCGATGGGTATTTTCGCCATGCGGCAGGCAGGCCGAAAGGGGATACTTTCACCGGGGAACCAGCGCCACAGGGGAGGGCCTTGAACCTACCGCTCCGTGCAGGGCTCGCGGCCGACGATCGCGTGGTCGTGAGCGTCCTGCTGGTGGAGGACGACGCCGCCGCCGATGCGGTGGCGAGGAGCTTGGTCGTCTCGCGCCGGCTCGAGCCTCGCCTCACGCGTGTCGCCAGCATGGCGCAGGCGCTGAAGCAGGTCGCGCGCACGAAGTTCGAGCTGGTCATGACGGACCTCGACCTGCCCGATTCCTCGGGCCTCGCCACGCTGGTGACGCTGCGCCACGCCACCGACGCGATGGTGGTGGCCCTCGCCGCCGACGCCGACGAGACGCTGCGCCGCCAGGCGCTGGAGTGCGGCGCGAACTACGTGGTTTCCAAGCGCGGCATGGACCCGACCGAGCTCGGGCGCCTGCTGCGGCTTGCCGCGCTGCAGGCCCAGACCGGCGACGCGCTGCGCGAGAGCGAGGCGCGCTTTCGCGCCATCTTCGACCTCGCCGCGGTGGGGATCGCCCTGCGCGGCCTCGACGGGCGCTGGCTGCGCGTGAACCAGAAGCTGTGCGAGATCCTCGGCTACCCGCGCGAGGAGCTCGTGACGCTGAGCTCCATCGACCTCACTCCGCAGGACGAGCGCGACGCCGCGATGGAATACAACGAGCGCATGACCCGCGGCGAGGTCTCCACCTATTCGCGCGAGAAGCGCTATCTGCGCAAGGACGGCAGCATCGTCTGGGTGAGCCTCGCGGTGAACGTGGTGAAGGGCGCCGACGACAGGCCGAGCCACGTCATCTCGGTGATCCAGGACATCTCCGACCGCAAGGAGGCCGAGGAGAAGCTGCGAAAGAGCGAGGAGCGCTTCCGCAGCCTGACCATGATGTTCTCGGACTTCTACTGGGAGACCGACCCGGAGCACCGCCTGACCCAGCTGGTGCACGGCGGCGGCTACCGGCGCATCTACTCGCCGCAGGTCCTGCTCGGCAAGGCCTCGTGGGACCTGCCGAGCATCCGGCCCGATGCCGCGGGCTGGGCCGCGCACAAGGCGATTCGCGACGCGCGCCTGCCGTTCCGCGATTTCCACTTCGCGCGCATCGACTCCGAGGGCACCGAGCGCCACATCGCGATCAGCGGCGAGCCGATGTTCGCGGGCGGCCGCTTCATCGGCTACCGCGGCGTGGGCACGGATGTCACCGAGCGGCGGCGCGTCGAAGCGAGCCAGGTCGCGCATACGCGCCACCAGGAGATCATCGCCGAGTTCGGCCGCAGCGCGCTGAGGCTGCACGATCCGCAGGCGCTGCTCGACGACGCCGTGAGCGGCGCGGCGCACGCGCTGGGCGCGGAAACCCTGGCTTTCTTCGAGTGCGTGGCCGACGAGCGCAAGGTGGTGCTGCGCGCCTGCAGCGGCCGGACCCTCGACGCCAGCATCGTCGAGATTGGCGCCGACGACGTCATCGGCGGCTCCATCCGCAGCGGCGAGCCCTGCGCGCTGCAGGACGGGCAGGCGGTACAGGCCGGGTTCCCGGGCGGCTGGGCGCAGGGGTTCGCCAGCGCGCTCGTGACGCCGGTGCGCGGCGAGCGCCGCACGTTCGGCCTGCTGTGTGCCTTCTCGCCGCGGCCTCGCGCCTATGCCGAGGCCGAGACCGGCTTCCTCGGCGCGCTCGCAAGCGTGCTCTCGGCCGCGCTGCAGCGGATCAACAGCGAGGAGCGGCTCGCCTATCTCGCGCAGTTCGACAACCTCACCGGGCTGCCGAATCGGGCGCTGATGCGCGACCGCTTCGCGCAGATGCTGGCGCACTCGAGCCGCCACGGCTCCAAGCTCGGGGTCATGTTCGTGGACCTCGACCACTTCAAGCTGGTGAACGACATGCAGGGCCACGCCGCGGGCGACGAGCTCCTGAAGGAGGTGGCGCGGCGCCTCGCGGCCTGCGTGCGCAGCGGCGATACCGTGGCGCGCATCAGCGGCGACGAGTTCGTCATCATTCTCGGCGACCTCGCGTCTGCCGAAAGCGCGCCCCCGGTCGCGCAGAAGGTGCTCGAGCGCCTGGCGGCGCCGTTCTCGCTCTCGGGCCGCGAGACCTTCGTCACCGCGAGCATCGGCATGGCGATCTATCCCGACGACGGCGACAGCGCCGACGCGCTCATCAGCGCCGCCGACGCCGCGATGTACCGCGCCAAGGAATCCGGGCGGAACAGCTACTGCTCCTTCACGCCCGGAATCGCCGAAGGCGCGCGCGCCCGGTTGCAGCTCGCCGCGGAGCTGCGCCGCGCGCTCGAGCGCGAGGAATTCCGCATGGTCTACCAGCCGAAGGTCGCCCTCGGCACGCGGGTGGTGCGCGGCGCGGAAGCGCTGCTGCGCTGGGCGCATCCGGAGCGCGGCCTGGTTCCGCCGGGCGAATTCGTGCCGGTGCTCGAGGAGACCGGCCTCATCGTGGCGGTCGGCGACTGGGTGCTGCGGCGGGTGTGCGCCGACATCCGGGCCTGGGCCGCGGCGGGGCGCGAGCCGGTGCCGGTCTCGGTCAACCTGTCGGCGCGGCAGTTCCAGAGCCGCGACCTCGACCGCTCGATCCGCGACGTCATCGACGCCTCCGGCATCGACGCCGCGCTGATCGAGCTCGAGATCACCGAGAGCCACCTGATGCAGGATCCCGAGCTCGCCATGCACGCGCTGCAGAGCCTCTCGGAGGCGGGCGTGCGCGTCGCCATCGACGACTTCGGCACAGGGTATTCGAGCCTTTCGTACCTCACGCGCTTTCCGGTGAGCGCGCTGAAGATCGACCGCTCCTTCGTGAAGGACATCGAGCACGACCAGCAGGACGCGGTGATCGTGCGCACCATCGTCGAGCTGGCGCACACCCTCGGGTTCATGGTGGTCGCCGAGGGCGTGGAGACGGAGAACCAGTTCGCCTTCCTGCACGGGCTGGGCTGCGAGCAGGCGCAGGGATTCCTCTTCGCGCACCCCATGAGCGCCGAGCGCCTGGCGGCGCTGCTGCCGATGCCCAAGGCGCGCGCTCGACGCTCCTGAGGAACCGCGGGAACCTCCCGCTCCCTGCTACATCATCGGGTTGCTGTACTTGCCGCCCAGCGCCAGCGAGCCGTAAGCCGCGCCTGCGATGTCGAAATTGAACGAGAAGTGCTGGCTGATCGCCTGCAGGTCGCGCAGATAGCGCTGCAGGGGGTCGCGGGTGTAGATCGCGTTGGCGCCGTAGCAGGACCACAGGGTCTCGACCGCCTGCCGCGACTGGCGCACCGCGAAAGCGTTCTGCGCCCGCCAGCGCAGCTTCGTCGCCAGATCGGGAATTTCGTTTCTATTCGCAAAATCGTCGAAACCATTCGCCGATCCCCGCATCAGCTCGGTTGCCGAATCGATCAGGCAGCGCGCCTCGGCCAGCTTGATCTGGACCGCCTGGAAGTCGGCCACCTTGGCGCCGGTATAGGTTCCGACTCTTTGGGTGAAATTCTCCGCGACCGACTCGAAGGCGCCTTCGGCGGCGCCGAGCGCCGTGGCGGAAAGCGGGTGACCGGCCGATGCAACGATCGGAATCCTGAACAGAGATCCTGAATTCAGCGAAGCACCCGGATGCGCGAGGCCGCCGCGGCAGCGGACGAGAGCGAGCGCCCGGCGTTCCGGCACGAACACGTCCTGGACCTCGATGTCCTTGCTGCCGGTGCCGACCATGCCCATGGCGTACCACGTGTCGATGATCGCGTAATCCTTCTTCGGCACCAGGCACAGCCGCCAGTCCACCGCTCTTGCGTCTTCGTACACGGTGACGGCGAGCATGTTCCACTGCGAGTTGTCGACCCCGGAGGAGAACGGCCAGCGTCCGCTCACCGCGTAGCCGCCTGCGACCTTGCGGCCGCGGCCGGCCGCGAGCGCGATCGAGGATGCGATCAGCGTGTCCGGGTTCTCCTCCCAGACCTCGCGCTGCGTCTCGGGCTCGTAATACGCAAGGATCCAGTGATGGCAGCCGAGGTTGCCGACGTTCCAGGCGGTCGACGGACAGCCGCGCGCGAGCTCCGCGACGATATCCACCACCGCGACGAAAGGCAGCTCCATGCCGCCGAACCTCTTCGGCTGGTGGAAGCGGAACAGGCCGCTGTCGTGCAGGAGCTTCTCGCTCTCCGGCAGCAGCGCGCGCGCTTGCTCGCACTTCTGCGCCCGCGCGCGCAGCGTCGGGACGATATCGCGCGCGCGGCGCATTGCTTCTTCATACGTTACGTCGGAAAAGCCCATCAAACGCTCATCTCACCCCTTCGTTTGAACTTCGACGTCCCGGAGCGGCGGATCCTCGGCGATCGCGATCTCGTTCTCGATCGCGAGACCGCAGCCGGGGCAGCAGAACACGCGGAACTGGGGCAGCGGATCGATGAAGCGCCGCGGGTCGCCGACGATCGGATTCGACGCGGTGATCGGCAGGTCGTTGCGCACGCAGCCATGCTTGAAGTTCTCTTCCACGGCGCCCAGATCCGTCGAGCATTTCGCACAGCACCAGCGCGCGCCCTTGATCGAGAGGTTCTCGGTGGCGCGCAGCGTTTCCTTGCCTTCGAGCTTCCTGCCCATGGGCTCGCGGATGCGGGCGAGCCGCTTCTCACGCCTCAGCCGCTCCGTCTCTTCCGGGTTGCCCGGGACTACGCCGTAGATCTCGCGCGCCGCCGCCGGCGACACGTCGCCGTTCTCCAGGTCGGCGCGCACCTTCGCCGGATCGCGCTCCAGCGGATCGCCGAAGCCGCCCGCGGCGGACCAGAGCACGGCGTAGACGTCGGCCGGGTTCTGGGTGAAGTCCTGCTGGCGAAGCTGCAGCTCTTCTTTCCTGCCGCTCAATTCATCGATGTCCTGCACCAGCTCCGAGCGCCTCATCCGCTCGAGGATGTTGGAATCCCTCAAGAACCTGTACCGGTTTACCGCGCCGGGATAGCCGCCCATCATGCCGGTCGAGGTCGGGATGGCATTGCCCGAGGACAGCGTGTCGTGCGTGATCGCGTCGGTTCCGTGGGGGATGAAGCAGGACTCGGCCGAAAGCCCGCCCCGGTACTTGCCTGCGCCGCCGGAATCCACGACTTCTTTTCTATATAAAAATAAAAGTGGAAAACTCTGCTCGGTATGCTCCACGTTCGGCAGCTTGCAGATCGGCGTGCGCGCCTGGCCGCCGGTGGAGATGCCGTCGGCGTGGGAGAACGCGCCGATCGCCCCGCCGATGGGATCGACCAGGAGATAGCCGTAGCGCTCGCCCCACTGGTCGATGCCGCGGAAGATCGTCGCCGGCCACTGGCTCGTGCCGCCGATGCACATGAGGTCCCGGCGCAGCTCGCGGTCGGGGTAGAGCATCTTGGAGAGCACGTTGTACGCGGGATAGAGCGAGATCTCCATGCTCTGCACCGGCGCGGTCGACACGGAGGCGGGGAAATCGGCGCAGTTGAGCGTGCCGGGCGTGGGATTGAAGTCGACGTGCCTGAGCGCTCCGCCGACGGCGTAGTACTGGTCCCAGCACAGGAGCTCGTTCAGCGCGACCATGATCGCGCCGCGCCAGCCGGAATAGGTGGCGTTGATCGCGCCGGCCTGGGGGTCGGTGCCCTCGTTTTCGAACGTCAGCCGTTTCCCGTTTTTCCTCAGGGTAAGCAAAACCCGGTGAACCGATCTGTCGCCTGGCCGGCAGCATTCGACATAGGTCCGGTCCTTCCACACTCCATCGGGCAGGCGCGCCAGCTTCTTCAGGAACGCGCGCTCGCCGTCGTCGATGATCTTCTTCATCACGCCCTTGACCGTCTCGGCGCCGTAGCGCGAGATGAGGGCCAGGATGCGGTCCTTGGCCGTCATGTTGCCGGCGAGCTGGGCCCTGAAGTCGAGCGCGACCGCAGAGCGTTTTCGCGAGCTTCTCAGGTAGATATCTTCTATGTCGCGGCGGATCTCGTTGCCTTCGACGATCTTGACCGGGGGAATCAGGATCCCTTCGTCGTAGGCGTCGCGCGCCGACGGGCAGAAGCTTCCCGGCGTGATGCCGCCGATGTCGTACTGGTGCAGGCAGTTGGTGACCCAGCAGAAGAGCTCGCCCCTCCAGAACACCGGGCAGAGCAGCATCACGTCCATCTGGTGGGCCGCGCCGACCCATGGGTCGTTGGCGAGGAACATGTCGCCGTCGCGGATGCCCGGGTTGTCGCTGCGGTTCTCGAGCGTCCACTTCACCTGCGTGTCGGTGACCCCGGACATGTACTGCATGTAGGGGCCGAAATACACGAACTCGGCGTCCTCGGTGAGGATCGAGGGATTGAGGTCGAGCGCGTACATCGCCACCGGCGAGCCCGACAGGCGCTGGATGGTCGCGCCGTGCTCCTCGTTGACGTTCCACAGGGCGTGGCGCACCACCTCGAAAGTCACCGGATCGATCGCGCTTTTCGCCTTCCGGTGAAGCTTGAGCTTGGGCGAAATCGTCAGCGTCTCGGGCGGCACGTAGCCGCTGCGAACGCCGTCGAACGCGAGGCCGGTAAGCTCGTTCAGCTTCTTTAGCGGTGCATTCATTCACATACCCCGAAAACAGGGACAGACCACGTTTTCCTGCGTGGAAAAACGTGGTCTGTCCCTGTTTTTGCGCTTTCGATTGCGGCGCTCATTTGAATGTGATCTCGAAATTTCCCAACGCATCTACGGTGAGGGTGCGCCCCGGGTGGACCACGACCGTGGTGTCCGAAGTCTCGATGATCGCCGGTCCCTTGACCCGGTTGCCGATGGCGAGCTTCTCGCCGTCGTAGACGCTCGTTTTTCGCAGCTTGTCCCATTGAATGGGGCGCGGCTTGCGCACGGCCTCGCGCGGGATGGCCTTCGAGCCGCTCTTCGCCTTCACGAGCTTCGGCCGGGGCGTCAGCGCACGCGCGCGCAGGCGGCACACCACGATCTCGAGCTGCGCGCCGGCGAGCGCCGAGCCGCGGCCGTACAGCTTTTCGTACCTCTCGGTGAACCGCCGTCTCAGATCGGGCTCGTAACTGGAGGGCAACCGTCCGTAGGGGAGTAAAACCTCCACTTCGTTGATCTGACCCTTGTGCCGCACGTCGAGCGAGAACTCGAAGCGCTGGCGCCCGGCGGCGATGCCCTCGCTCGCCATCAGCGCCTTCGCCTGCTTCTCGAGGGAATCGAGGTTGCGGTTGACCCGCGCCGCCGGAACCGGCGTCGGCATGATCTCGGTGTGCTCGAAGATGTGCAGCACGTCGGCCGCAGCGGCGCCAAAGGCGCACCATGTGGACGCCGCTTTTCTCTGGGGAACAATGATCTTGCGGACACCGAGTTCTTGCGCGAACACGCCGGCGTGCGCCGGCCCGGCGCCGCCGAAGGCGAACAGGACGAAGTCGCGCGGATCGAAGCCCTTCTCGACCGTGACCTTGCGGATCACGTCCGCCATCTGCAGCTCGACGATGCGGCAGATGCCGGCCGCGCATTGCATGGCGTTCATGCCGATCTGGCTGCCGAGGTGCTGGATCGCCGAGAAAGCGGCGTCCTTGTCCAATTTCATCTTGCCGCCGGCGAAGTTGTCGGGGTCGAGATAGCCGAGCACGAGCTGTGCGTCGGTGACCGTGGGCACCGTGCCGCCGCGGGAATAGCACACCGGGCCGGGGAAGGCGCCGGCGCTGTCCGGCCCGACGGTCATCGTGCGGGTCTCAGGCTGTACGCGCACCAGGCTGCCCCCGCCGGCGCCGATCGCCTGCAGGTCCACCTTCGGCAGGAAGTACTCGTACTGGTCGGTGTTGCTGATGAAGGAGTACGCGGGCTTGCCGTCGTGGATGATCGACACGTCGAACGACGTGCCGCCCATGTCGGTGGTGATGATGTTGCGCTCGCCCATCGCGGCGCCGAGGAACATCGAGGCGGTGACTCCGGAGACGGGCCCCGAATCGAGCGTGAGGAGCGGCGCCTCGCCGGCGCGCGCCACCGGCACCGTGCCGCCTCCGCACTGGGCGATCTGCAGGCCGTGCGAATATCCAAGCTCCTGCAAAGAAGAATCGAGTCTTTGAAGGTAGCCGGTCATGACCGGCCCAAGATAGGCATTGAGTGCGGTGGCGGTCACGCGCTCGTACTCGCCCCACTTGGGGGCGATGTCCACCGAGCAGGTGACGAACAGGTCCCCTGCAATCGACTTCACGAGCTCACGCACGCGAAGCTCGTGCTTGGGGTTGCGAAAAGACCACAGGAAGCAGATCGCGATCGCCTGCACGCCCTGTTCGACGAGCTCCCGGATCGCGTGCTCTGCCTCCGATTCATTCAGCTCGACTACGACTTCGCCGAAGCAATCGACCCGCTCGGAAACGCCGCGGATGAGGCGCTTGGGCACGATCGGGAGCGGCTTGGAGGTCTCTGGGAAGTGCACCACCTTGCGGATGTCGCGCCCGCCGTAGCCGCGCGAGCCGCGCATGATGTGGATGGCGTCCTCGTGGCCTTTGGTGGTGATGAGCCCGACGCGCGCGCCCTTTTTCTGGATGATGGTGTTGGTGCCGACCGTGGTGCCGTGCGAGAGGAACGCGATGTCGCCGCAGAACTCGCCCAGCGGCAGGCCGAGCGCCGTGGCCCCGGCGCCGAGCGCGTCCATCATCCCGCGCGAAAAATCCTCGGGCGTGGAAGGCACCTTCGTGGTGAGGAGCCTGCCGGCGCGATCGACGATCGCGCAGTCGGTGAAGGTGCCGCCGATGTCGATGCCTACGAGATAGCTCATTGCCGGAGCGGCAGATGTTAGCCGAGAATGCCGCCTCGCATGCCGCTCGAAAGAATCGTTTCGCCCCTGCCAGGGCCGCGCGGCATCCTCGCCGCGGCCGGCATGCCGTATGCGGTATCGGCGATGGTGGCGTTCCTGTTCGCGGCGAGCGGACCGGTGGCCATCATCCTCGCGGTCGGTGCGCGCGGCGGCCTTGCCGAATCCGACATCGCCTCGTGGATCTTCGCCGCGTTCTGCCTGAACAGCGTGATCTCGATCGCGTTTACGCTGGCCTACCGGCAGCCGCTCATCTTTCTCTGGAGCATTCCGGGCGCGGTGCTGGTCGGCCCGGCGCTCGGGCACCTCAGCTTCCCGGAGGTGGTTGGCGCATTTCTCGTCACCGGCGTGCTCATGCTTCTCCTCGGCCTTTCGGGCTGGGTGCGCCGCGCGATGGAGGCGGTGCCGATGCCGATCGTGATGGCGATGGTCGCCGGCGTGTTCCTGCGCTTCGGCGTGGACTTGGTGCTCGCCTTCCGCGATCACCTGTGGATTGCGCTTCCGATGACGGCCGCGTTTGCTCTTCTGTCCGCGGTTCCGGGGCTCGCCAGAGTGCTGCCGCCGCTCGTCGGCGCCCTGATCGCGGGCGGGCTCGCCGTCGGCGTCCTCGGAGCATTCAAGCCGCCGGCCACGGCGTTGCTTGCGCTGGCTGCGCCGAACTTGTACCTGCCGCAGTTCTCGTGGGCAGCGATGGTGGAGCTCGTCGTGCCGCTCGCGGTCACCGTGCTCGCGGTGCAAAACGCGCAGGGCGTTGCTATCCTCGCGGCCAACGGCCACCAGGCGCCGGTCAACGCGATCACCGCTGCCTGCGGCGTGGGATCGGTCGTGACGGGACTGTTCGGCGCGGTCTCGACCTGCCTGACCGGCCCGGTGAGCGCAGTGCTTTCGAGCGCGGGCGAGACGCATCGCCAATACGTGGGAGCGCTGTTCTTCTGCCTGTTCGCCGCCGCATTCGGCGTGCTCGCGCCGTTTTTCACCCGGCTGCTGCTCGCCACGCCGCCAGCGTTCATCGCCACGCTTGCCGGCCTCGCGATGCTGCGCGTGCTGCAAACCGCGTTCACCGCTTCCTTCGGCGGGCGCTTCAGCTTCGGCGCGCTGATCTGCTTTCTGGTCACCGTGGCCGACGTTCCGATCCTGCAAATCGGCGCGCCGTTCTGGGGGCTGGTGTTCGGGCTGGCGGTCTCGTGGCTGCTCGAGCACCGGGCGCCATAACGTCCCGTGCGCCTGGTCAGGGAGCGACCTTAGCTCGCGCTCACGCGCGCGGGCACGATGCTCTCGGTGACGTCGACGTCGACGGTGGGCGCATCCATCAAAAAGTCTGGCCGGCCATTCGGTCCATGTCATTCATGTCACGCGTGTACGGTACCGTATTGATCCTCGACCCCATGGGCGCTACCGTAATGTGCGTTACCGTACCGAGCGGCGTAGTAATGTGTCCTACCGTACCGACACTCACCGGGAGGACGCTATGACAGCCAAGGGCCTGCTCGTCGCATTCATCGCCGCCGTCTTCGCCGCCCCGGCGCTCGCGCAGGACGGCCCGGTCCGTGGCGGCACCGAGAAATTCAAGCTCAGGCTCGGCACCATCCTCAACGAGAGCGACACCACGGTTCGCCTCGACGGCCCGAACCGCCGCGGCGTCGAGTTCGGCCTCGAGGGCGTCGCCGGGCTGGAGCGCGACCGCTCGAGCCTGCTCACCGAGGGCAGCTGGCGCTTCTCGCCGAACCACCGCGTCGGCTTCCAGTCCTTCAGCACGCGGCGCCACTCGGAGAAGACCATCAACCAGGACCTGGTGATCAAGGACCAGACGATTCCCGCCGGCACCACCCTTGACACCAGCGCCACCACCGACTTCCTGATCGTGAACTACCAGTACTCTCTGATTCGCGACGACCGCATCGAGCTCGCCGCGATGGCCGGCCTCTACGGCGCACGATTCAAGTTCGGGTTCAACTCCTCCACCCCGCCGCGCGACGTGTCCTCGAGCACCACCGCGCCGCTGCCTATGTTCGGCATCAGCCTCGACACCTTCATCACGCCGCGCTGGACGGTGAGCACGTTCTTCGAGGGTCTGTACCTGAAGGTCGGCGACGTCAAAGGGAGCATCAGCTACCTCGGTATGTCGACCGACTACATGCTCACCCGTCACTTCGGCGTCGGCTTGGGCATCAGCGCCGTGAAGCTCGGCGTCGACGCCACCAAGAACGACTTCACCGGCAGCTTCGACTGGCGCTCGCAGAGCTTCTTCGGCTACGTGCAGGCGCGCTTCTAGCGCCTGTCGCCATCGTCAGTCCGGTAGTGCTTTAGTCCAGCTCGCGGGGTCGGCGCCCATCTTCTCGCCGAGGTCGGCGAGATCGTTCATTACTTCCTTCTTGAAGGTGCCGGCCACCTGCGGTGCCCAGGCCTCGGGCACGGCCATGATGCGCAGCTCCACGTCGATGCCGTACTTGGTGCGCGTCAGCTCGGCATTCGCCGCGAGGTGGCGCATGGCGCTCACCGTCGCGTTCTGCGTCGCCATGATCGTGGCGCGCGACATGATGTCGGGCCAGCGCGCCTGCGTCACCTGCGGCGGAAAACGGAACTGGTTGTTGAAGATCACCCAGTAGCGCACGCGTGGCGCCGGCGCGCGGCCGTGCTTCGCGCGCCACTGCGCGGCGACCCCTTGCTCCTGGTCGATGCGCGCGCCGTACAGGATGTTGCCGGTGATTGCGCCATCCACGAAGAGGTGGGGGCCGATCTGCTGGGCGGGGAAGATCGCCGGGATGCCGGCGCTCGCCAGCAGGATGCGGTGCACGCGCTCGGGCTCGCCGGCGGCGAGCGCCGCCTTCGCTTCGGCCACCACGTCCCACGGGTGCAGGTCGCCGAGGTCGATGTTGGTGGTGTTGACGAGCAGCAGGCGCCCGCTCGCCTCCTGCGCGGCGATGCGCTCGAGCATGCTGCGGTCGAGCGCGGTGCGCAGCTCGCGCTCGAGGCCGGGCAGCAGATAGAACGATGGGTTGTTCGGCAGGAAGAACAGCAGCCCGCGCGAGCTCGCGATGTCGACCGCCGGGTTGCGGTACAGCTGCACGATGCGCTCGATCGACTCGTCGTCGCCGAGGAAGGCGAACGGCGCGATCAGCGCGCCGGTGCTGACGCCGGTCACCGCGTCGAACTGCGGTCGCGCTAACTCGCCCTTCACGCGGCCCCAGCCCTTGAGCACGCCGGCGCCGAAGGCGCCCCAATCGCCGCCGCCGGAGATGATCAGGAAGTCGATGGTCGCGCGCGGCGTACGCGCCCTTGCCTCCACCCGCGCCAGCATCTGCGCGACGAGGCGCTTCGCGCCGTCGTCTCGCACGGCGTCCTCCGCCCGGCGCTCGGCGAAGAGATCCTCCTGGCTGCGCGCCTGCCGCTCCGGGGCGCTGGCACACCCGCACAGCGCGGCGGCGAGCAGCAGCATGCCGATCGAGGGGGCCAGGGCTTTTGGGTGATCGCGACCCACCCCGACAGGCGGTTGCCGGTCCGTGCATGCGGCTTTCATGCGTGTGTCCGTACGTTTAGGTCGTGCATCGACTCGCTCACTTCGACAAGGTTGGGCGCCTCGTCGGTGCGTAGGGCGAGGAGAGTGAGGCGCGCGCCGGCCTGGGGTTAATGAGGGTGTACGTATAAGATTGAAACGGCACAGCGTTCTGTACGCTGAGGCACTTAGCCGAGGCAGCAGCGGCTGCGCCGCCTCTGCGTAAGATACTCAGGCGGCGCCCAAGACGCCGTGCTGGTGTTCGGCCTCGGTTATATTTGCCGGCGATGAAAATCCTGCTCGCCTGCGTCCTGTTCGCTGTCGCGCGCGCGGCCCCGGCGCAGGGCGACTATCCGAACCGTCCCGTTCGCCTGATCGTCACCGTGCCGCCCGGCGGCGCCGCGGATTTCATCGCCCGGCTCGTCGGCGGCAAGCTCGCCGAGTCGCTCGGCCAGCCGGTGCTGGTCGACAACCGCGCCGGCGCGGGCGGCACCATCGCCACCGAGTCGGTCGCCAGGGCGCCGGCCGACGGCTACACGCTGCTGCAGAACTCGATCACCACGCACGGCGTCGGGCCGCATCTGTACGCGAAGCTGCCCTACGACCCGGTCAAGGACTTCGCGCCGGTCACCGGGCTCGCGCTGCTGCCGCTCATCATGGCGATCAATGCCGAGCTGCCCGCGAAAAGCGTGGACGAGCTCGTGCGCTATTCGAAAAGCCATGCGTTGAACTTCGCCTCCTCTGGAAACGGCGGCGCTCCGCACATGGCGGCCGAGCTCTTCAAGAGCGAGACCGGGGCTTCGCTGACCCATGTTCCGTACAAGGGCAGCGGTCCGGCAGTGGCCGATCTCGTCGGCGGGCGGGTGCAGATCATGTTCGACGCCGCGCCGTCGCTGATCCAGCACGTGAAAAGCGGCAAGCTGCGAGTGCTCGCCGCCGCGAGCGCGCGGCGCAATCCCCTGCTGCCCGAGGTGCCGACCTTCGCCGAGCTCGGCTATCCGAAGATCGCGGTCTCGCTCTGGTATGGCCTGCTCGCGCCCGCCGGTACGCCGCGCGCCGTCGTCGATCGGCTGAACAGGGAGACCGTCAAGGCTTTGCAGACCGCCGAGGTCCGGGAAAGGCTGCTTGCGCAAGGCGCGGAGCCGATGCCCGGGAGCCCGGAGGCCTTCGCTTCTTTCATGCAGGAGGAATCGGTGAAATGGGCGCCGATCGTGAAGCAAGCGGGCGTGAAGCTGGATTGAATCCTTTCCCTACAACCGAAACGCTCTCGCGATTTCTTGCCGAGTCTCGTTGGGAAGGCATCCCGGCCGCGATCCGGCACGAGGGCAAGCGCGGCCTCCTGAACGCGCTCGGCTGCATCCTCGCCGGCCGCGAAGACCCCGCGGTCGCGATCGTGCGCCGCGTCTTCCCTCTCGAGGATGCGCTGATCGACGCGGCGGCCGCGACCGCCCACGACTACGACGATACGCACCTGCCGACTGTGATTCACGCGACGCCCCCCGTGGCGGCGGCCGTGCTCTCCATCGCGCGAAAGCAGAAGGTGAGCGGCGCCGAGCTGCTTCATGCTTTCGTCCTCGGCGTCGAAACCACCTGCCGGATGGGCAACGCGGTGATGCCCGGCCACTACGAGCGCGGCTGGCACATCACGAGCACCTGCGGCGTTTTCGGCGCGACGGCCGCTGCGGCGAAGCTGCTGCGCCTGGACGAGCGCCAGGTCGCCTCGGCGCTGGGACTCGCGGCGACGCAGGCGTCCGGGCTGGTGGAGATGCTGGGCAGCATGGCGCGCGTGCTGAACGCCGGCTTCGCGGCGCGAAACGGCCTCGCCGCCGCGCGTCTCGCCTCGGAGGGGTTCGAAGGCCCGCGCGCGCCGATCGAGGGCCTGCGCGGGTTCGTCAACGTGTTCGGTGGCAGCGCCGATCTTTCGCAGATCACGCGGCGCCTGGGCGAGCACTGGGAAATGAAGCAAGTGGCGTACAAGCCGTATCCCTCCGGCGTGGTGCTGCACGCGCTGATCGATGCCTGCCTCGAACACGGCGAAAAATTGAGGCACGCGCTCGAAACCGGGGACGGCATTCAGGTCGAATTGCATCCGCTCGCGATCGAGCGCACCAATCGCCCGGAGCCGCGCAATGCGATCGAAGCGCGCCTCAGCGCCCAGCACGCGGTAGCGGTCGCGCTCCTCCATGGCGACGCAGGGCTCGAACAGTTCAGCGACGCTGCGGCCCTCGACCCCGAGGTGCAGGCGCTGCGACGGCGGATCGGCGTGGCCGCCGAGCCGAGCCTCGACAAGATGGCGGCGCGGATTCGCCTCGCCGCGGCGAGCGTCGAGGCGCCCGCCGCGCGCACGCTGGACGACGCGAGGCTCGAAGCCAAGTTCGCGCGCCTCGGCGGCGCGCAGGCGGCTCGCATTCTGGAAACCATCCGCTCGCTCGAGACGCAGCAGCACGTTTCGCTGCTTTGACGCCGCTCTTTCAGACAGACGGCGCGCTTTTCCGGAGGGACGGTGCACTTTTCCGCGTCCGGCGTGGTTTTTGTCACTTGCTAGAAGACCAAAATCGTAGTTAAATGAATCACCTCCGACACGAAGTTAATAACTAACTGGAGGCGGGGGACCGGAGGTCGCAACCGGCCCTTGAATCACAGGCCGATCAGCACCCGCCTGACGAGACGCAGCCCCGTCAGCGAGTCCTGATCGGCCTTTTCCTTTCTGGTGCGATCCAACCGGACCTGTTAGTGCCCTTGGTGCTCTTTTGCCTTCGTGTCCGGCGTCCCTCTACGGTCAAATGGAATGGGCAGCAATAAGAACAACACCCGCCACGAAGAGGGGCCGCCATGAATGAACGCTGGAGTTGGATCGTCCGCTACGCCGTCGTGATCGTCGCCGCGCTTGCGCTGGGCGCCGCGTTCGGCGAAATGGCGCTCTTCAAGACCACCCGGCTGGGCAAGACCGGCTTGAGCGCGGCCAGCCTGGTCCAGTTCCTGACCTACGGCCTCGCCCTCGCGATTCTCTGGCTCGCGGCGCGCCGTGCGGCGGCGCTGCTTCCCGCGGGCGATGTGCGCTGGAACGTCCTCAAGAGTACGCTGGTGCCCGTGACCACGCTGATCGTGGTCTCGGCCGGGCAGGCGGTGCTGCTCATCATCGCCGGCCCGCTGATGAGCAAGGCATGGCACCAGACCTACAGCTGGATTGCGGTTACTTTGATCGTCCTCAGCGCCGCGTGGCTGCTCGCCGCGGTGCTCACTGGCTCATCGTCGCTCGCGCTCTTTGGTGGCCGCATGCACCGGCGCGGCCAGCGGATCGGGCACCAGGCATAGCTTCCGGGCCGATCGGAGTCGCTGCGATGCCGGTGAAAAGATTGTCCACCGTCCTCCCGATCGGCCTATTTTTCTTCGTCGTAGCGGGGTGCGCGAGCGCCCCGCAGCCCGCCGAGCATGCGGCCGGCGGTGTCGGCGATCGCGCCGCGCAGAACGCCGCGCAGCTCGTCGGCAAGCCCTATCGCTACGGGGGCGCCAGCCCGTCGACCGGCTTCGACTGCAGCGGCCTGGTGCAGTGGAGCTACGCTCAGGCGGGACGCAAGCTGCCGCGCAGCACGGACGACCAGCGCGCGGCCGGCCATCGCATCAAGGTCGCGGAGCTGCGCCGCGGCGACCTCGTCTTCTTCGACCAGGAAGGCAAGAAGAACTCGCACGTCGGCATCTACGTCGGCAACGGCGAGTTCGTGCATGCGCCTTCCTCGGGCAAGCACGTGCGGCGCGACCGGATCGACGCGCCGTACTGGCACAAGCACATCTCCGAGGCGCGCCGCCTCAACGTCTAGCGCGGCTAGCCGACCAGCCGGCCGTTCAGCAGCCGCACGCGGTCGCCCGCTTTCCAGGCGGGCGGGTTGGTGTAGGTCAGCGTGCGCTCGCTGCCGTCCGACATGCGCACGCGGATCTGGTACTGGCTGACTGGCTCGGCTTTCCGCTTGAGCTGCACTTCCTTGATCGCGACCACCACGCCGCAGTCGAGGCAGCCGCGGTCGAGCGGCCTGGTCGCGACCGCGACTCGAACGTCGCCCGGCGCCACGGAGCGCGACATGTACGCGACGATGCCGGCGATCGCGCCCAGTCCGACCATGATCACGCTCGCCGCCGTGAGGGCGATGAGGGATTGGATTCTCATGTGGACCAAAATGCGCGCGCCGCTTTGAGTTTGGTGCGGCCGCGACTGCTCCGGATGGAGGATTTTGTGAACTAATGCCCATTGCGGCGTCGGCGCGCGGTATCGTAGTCCCACCCCGACGAGAGCACGAAGGAGAGAACCTTGTCCGACTACGTCCCGCATCTCAAGCTGACTCACGACGGCGCGCTGAAGATGCTTCGCGCCGGGATCGCCAAGGCGCTGGAGATGAAGCAGCCGCAATGCATCACGATCACCGACGACGGCGGGCACCTGCTCGCTTTCGTGCGCATGGACGGGGCGAAGGTTCTGAGCATCGACTCCTCGCACAAGAAGGCGATGACCGCGGCATCGGCGCGCGCGCCGTCGGGGCAGGCCAACGTGGCGAACGAGGTCAAGCTGGCGTTCGCGACCGGCGGCAAGCTGACCAACCTGCTCGGCGGACTGCCGATCGTGG
Organism: Burkholderiales bacterium; assembly: GCA_035577785.1. GTDB lineage: Bacteria > Pseudomonadota > Gammaproteobacteria > Burkholderiales > SG8-39 > SCGC-AG-212-J23. Next base: position 35,344 of record DATLUZ010000101.1, read on the forward strand.
TCGACGGTCACGTGATCGGCGCGCTCGGCGTGGGCTCGGGCACCGGCGAGCAGGATCTGGAAGTGGCCAAGGCAGCGATCGCCGCGCTCCCCGGCGCGAAGCAGTTTTGAAGGCGCTGGTCCTCAGGCAGCACGGAGAAATCGAAGCCCTGAGGGTGGTGTCCGACTATCCGCAGCCGAAGGCGACGGCGGGCCACGTGGTGATTCGCGTGCGCGCCGCCTCCCTCAATCACCACGATGTTTTCACCGTCAAGGGCATGCCCGGCATCAAGCTGCCGATGCCGGTGATCATCGGCCTCGACATGGCCGGCGAGGTGGTCGAGACCGGGACGCCGGACTGGAAGCCGGGCGCGCGCGTGCTCGTCAATCCGCTCAACAAGCAGCGCGGCCTGATGGGCGAGGCGCTCGACGGCGGCATGGCCGAGTACTGCCTCGCGTCGGCGGACCAGCTCGTTCCCATGCCCGAGAACGTGAGCTTCGTGGACGCGGCCGCGCTCCCGGTCGCCTATGGCACGGCGCACCGGATGCTCGTCACGCGCCGCGCGCTCGCGCAAGGCGAGCGGGTGCTGGTGCTCGGCGCCTCGGGCGGAGTCGGCGTGGCGTGCGTGGTGCTCGCGAAGCGGATCGGCTGCGAGGTCATCGCTTGCGCCTCGAGCGACGACAAGCTTGCGCGGCTGCGCGGCCTAGGCGCGGATCACGCGGTGAACTACAAGCGGGCCGATTTCTCGAAGTGGGTGATCGAGAAGTTCGGCAAGCCGCAGCGGCGCAGCTACGAAGGCGGCGTCGACTGCGTCATCAACTTCACCGGGGGCGACACGTGGGTGCCTTCGCTCAGGTGCGCGAAGCGCGGCGGCAGGATCCTCGTGTGCGGCGCCACCGCGGGCTTCGATCCGAAGGAGGACCTGCGCTACATCTGGAGCTTCGAGCTGAGCGTGATCGGCTCCAACAGCTATACCGACGAGGACCTGCGAGCGCTGCTCGATCTCGTGTCCAGGGGCGAGCTGAAGCCCGCGATCGACCGTGTGCTCCCGCTCGAGCGCGCCGCCGAGGGCCTGCGCCTCATCCGCGACCGGGAGGTGGTCGGCAAAGTCGTGGTGACGCCATGAGCGCGGTGACAAAGGAAGAGCTGCAGAGGTTGATCACGCGAGGGCCCTATCACCAGTGGCTCGGGCTTCAGGTGCTCGACTGCGGCGAGGAGTTCGTCGAAGTCAAGGCGACCTGGCGGCAAGAATGGATGGCCAATCCCGATCGCAAGCATACGCACGGCGGCATCCTCGCCGCGCTGATCGATCTCGGCGCGGATTGGGCCCTGACCTCGCGCACCGGCCATGCCGTGCCCACGATCGACATGCGGGTCGACTACCACCGCGCCGCGATGCCGGGCGACCTGGTGGTGAAGGGCAGGGTGATCAAGTTCGGCGGCCAGTTCTCCGTCTGCGAGGCGCAGATTTTCGACGCGGAGAATCGGCTCATTGCCAGCGGCCGCGGCACCTATTTCACCGGGCCTCTGAAATAATCAGCCAATCATAGGAGGAGCCATGACTTCCAGGAGGAGCTTCATCATCGCCGTCGCGGCGGCGTCGCTGTCCGCCTCGGCGTTCGGCCAAGGCTATCCCAACAAGCCCATCCGGCTGGTCGTGCCGTACGCCGCGGGCGGCGTATCCGACATCATGGGCCGTGCGCTGGCGCAGAAGCTGGGCGAGCTCATCGGCCAGCCGATGATCGTCGAGAACCGGGCCGGCGCCGCCGGGGCGCTCGGCACCGACGCCACGGCGAAGTCCGCGCCCGACGGCTACACCATCGTGCTCTCGAGCCTCACCGCGTATGCGATCGCGCCGAACATGAACAAGAGCGTGACCTACGATCCGGTGAAGGACTTCAGCGCCATCGGCGGCGTCGCGATCGCGCCCAACATCCTCACGGTAAGCGCCACCGCGCCGTTCAACTCGCTGAAAGAGCTGGTCGAGTACGCCAAGGCGAATCCTGGCAAGCTGACTTTCGGCTCCTCGGGCGTCGGCAGCATCGGCCATCTCTCGGGCGAGGTGTTGCGCACCAGCGTCGGCGCGCAGATGCTGCACGTGCCCTACAAGAGCGCGGGCGTCGCCTATCCGGACATGTTCGCCGGCAACGTCTCGATGGTGTTCGATACGCTGCCTTCCGCGATCCAGCACATCCGCTCGGGCAAGGCGAAGCCGATCGCCGTGCTTTCCGACAAGCGCTCGGCGCTGCTCCCCGACGTCCCGACCTTCGCCGAGGCGGGCTTTCCCGAGGCCACGCTGCGCTTCTGGTTCGGCCTGCACGGCCCCGCGCACATGGCGGCGCCGGTGGTGCAGAAGCTGAACCAGACGCTGAACCATGCCCTTGCGGCGCCGGACCTGCGCGAGCGCTTCTCCACTCTGGGCGCGGATCCCTATCCCACCACGCCGCAGCAGCTTACCGACCTCGTGCGCGCCGACATGGAGAAGCTCGCCAAGACCATCAAAGCCGCTGGGATTGCACGAGAGTAGCGAGTTTTTCGCGGGCGAGATTGCGGTCGATCTTGCCCGCGCCGTTCAGCGGCATCTCGCGCTCGCCGATGATCTGGACGAAGCGCGGGTGCGCGTACTTCGGCCCTTCGTTCAGGCAGTAGGTCTTGATCTCCTCCGCGGAGGCGGATGCGCCGCGCTTGAGGACGACGAGCGCCGCGGGCACGTACCCCTTGACCGCGTGCGCCACCGGGGCGACCACCGCGTTCGCCACCGCCGGATGGCGGAACAGCAGGTCCTCGACCTCCTTCGGGTAGATGTTCTCGCCGCCGCACGAGAACATGTCGTCCACACGGGTCTTGAAGTAGTAGAAGCCCTGCGCGTCGCGCCGGAACACGTCGCCCGTGCGCAGCCAGCCGTCGACCAGCTTGTCGCGCGTCACGTCGGGCCGCTTGTGATAGCCGAGGCAGTTGTAGGGCGACTTGAGCCAAAGCTCGCCCTCGTCGTCGCGGTCCTCGCCTCCCGGCCCGACCAGGCGCAGCTGGTACTCGGGCGCCTGCACGCCCGGCGAGCCGCGCGGCACGCGGCGGCCGTCGAGCGGCTCGCGAAACGGACTGCCGCCCTCGGTGAGGCCATAGCTTTCGCCGACCCGCACGCCGGGTATGGCGCGCTCGACTTGGTCCATCAGCTCGTGCGCCACCACCGCCGAGCCGATGGTGAAGCTCCTGAGGCTCGACAGATCGAGCCGGGCGAGCTCGTCGCGGTGCTGCAGGAACATGGTGAAAACCGCCGCCACGCCGCGCGAGTAGCTGCATCTGTACTTCGCTAGCGCCTCGAGATAGCCCTTGGGCTCGTAGCCGGGCATGAGGACGAACGAGCCGCCCGCGTAGAGCATCGGCTTCACCGTGCCGCGCATGGCGTTCTTGTGGAACAGCGGCAGGGCGATGAGCCCCCGATCGTCGGGCTTCGTCGGCCAGTAGCGCTGGTTGTATCGCACGTACCAGAGCATCCCGGCGTGGGTCATGATCGCGCCCTTCGGAACGCCGGTGGAGCCCGAGGTGTAGGGCTGGAACGCCTGCGCGTTCGCGGGAAGATCGGGTGGTTCCTTCAGTTTTGGACTTTCATCCCTTAACGCCTCGTAAGAAGAATCGACTGCGATGCGGTTCGGCACGCTTAGGGAAACCGCCATCGCGTCGGGATGCGCCTCGGGCTCGACGAACGCCGCGACGCATTCCGCGTCCTCGAGGATGAATTTCAGCGTATCGCGCGCGAGGCGAGTGTTGATGGCCACCGGAATCGCGCCTGCCCTCATGGCGCCGAAGAAGATCTCGAGGAATTCGACGCGGTTGCCGACGATCATGCCGACGCGCTCGCCGGGCTTTACGCCGCGTCCCCGCAGGAGTCCCGCCACCCGGTCGGCGCGCTCGTCGAGCTGCGCGTAGGTGATGCTGCGCTCCGTGCCGCCGTAGAGGTCGATGACCGCGACCTTCTGCGGGAACCGCTCGACCGACGACGCGAAGAAATAGCCGAGGTTAGTGTTTCTGCTCACCGAGGTAGGAGGCGATCATCCAGGCGTAGACGCGCGCGGCGTCGAAGGTCCGGTCGACCGAAGCCATGTCGAGGTCGGTGTGGGCGAAGGCCTGCTCGCCCGAGCCGAAGTTGGCGGTCGGGATGCCGACGTGGTTGAGGTAACCCTGGTCGTGCGCCGACTGGCCGAAGAAGGTCTCGGGCGCCGCGCCCAGCATCGCCTCGCAGCCGGCCGCGAGCAGGCGCACCACCGGCGAATCCTCGGTGACGAGGCTTGGATACATCACCGCGCCTTTTTCCACCTCGAAGCGCAGCGCCTTGCCGGAGACCGGATCCCTCCAGCCCTCCAGGGCGCGCGCCACGCGGGCGATCTCCTCGACCGCCGCGTCGGCGTTTTCGCCGGGAAGCAGGCGCCGGTCGAGTCCGACCTCGCAGCGGTCCTGCACGGTGTGGGTGGACCTCGGCAGGCTTTCTATGCGGTTGCAAGTCAGCCAGGCCGTGCCGAGCTGGGGATGAGAGCGGTTGTTCGGAATCTCGGCCGCGAGGCGCCGCAGGAGCTCCATGGCGCCGCTGACCGCGTTCGCGCCGTCGTTGGGGCGGCTCGAATGCGAGGCTTTGCCGTGCACGGTGACCTTCACGTCGACGCGGCCGCGGTTGCCGAGCTGCAGCTTGAGGCTGTTGCCGTAAACGAACGCCAGGTCGGCGCGCACGTCTTCCTTCTCCACCACGTTGCGGATCGCGTCGTGCTTGCCGGTCTCGCCCGAGACGCAGCAGATGAAGTACAGCTTGCCCTCCAAGGCAATTTCAGATTTTTGAACGGCTTCGATCGCGTGGAGCATGGCCGCCATCGTGCCCTTCTGCTCGCTCGCGCCCTTGCCGAGCACCGCCTCGCCGGGCAGGCCGTGCGGCGTAGCGTCGATGACCCGGCCGCCATAGGGATCGGGCATGGTGCTGGGCGGCTGGTTCATCGCGTGCGCGACGAGCATCATCGAGCGGCCGCTGCGCGCGGCGCCCTTCTCCGCGATGAGATTGCCCATCGCATCGAGGCGCACGCTCGACATGCCGAGCGCCTTCATGCGCGGCACCAGCGCCAGCTTCATGAACTCGCGCAGCTGCGGCTCGTCCTCGAGCAGATCGGTCTGCGGGCTGGGTACGCGCACCAGTTCCTGGAACAGGGTCCGCGCGCGCTCGCGCGAAACATGCGGCGACAGGCGTTTCCGGATGAGATCTTCAGACATGCACTTGTGAAAGAATAGCAGCGACAGCCAAACGGACGTTAACACAAGATGAGAACACCTCAGCGCATCGCCCTGATCGGATACGGCGCCGTCTCGCAGGCGGTGCTGCGGCATTTCGCAGATCATCAAATGGAAGTGCTCTGCGTGCTCCTGCGGCCGGGATGGCGAGAGAAGCAGCGTGCGGGGCTGCCGGTGCCGCTGCGATTCCTGGACGACGTGGGCGAGATGCTCTCGCTCAAACCGGATCTCGTCATCGAGTGCGCCGGGCAGGGCGCGGTCGCGCAGTACGCCGAGCGCGTCGTTGGCGCCGGAGCCGACCTGATGACGATCTCGATGGGTGCGTTCGCCGACGCCGCCCTGCTCGAGCGCGTCAGGGCGGCGGCGCAGAGCACGGGTGCCCAGCTGATCATTCCGGCTGGCGCGGTCGGCGCGCTCGATCTGCTGGCCGCGGTGCGAAACGAAGGCATCGAGCGTGTGGTCCTTCGCTCGGTCAAGCCGCCGCGCGCATGGCTCGGCACCGCCGGCGAGAAGGCGGTCGACCTGGCTGCGGTTCGCGAACCGGTGTGCCTGTTCAAAGGCAACGCGCGCGAGGCGGCGAGCACCTACCCGATGAACGCGAACGTGGCTGCGGCCGTGGCGCTGGCGGGCGTGGGCTTCGAGCGCACCGCGGTCGAGCTGGTCGCGGATCCACAAGCGGGCGGAAATCGCAACGAGATCCTGGCCGAGGGCGCCTTCGGCCGCTTCGAGATCAGGATGCTGGGAAAGACGCGCCCCGAAGCGCCGCGCACCTCGATCTCGGCCCCGCTCAGCATCGTGCGCGCGGTGCTCAATCGCGGGTCGGGCATCGTCGTCTAGCGATGGGCTCGCTCCTGATCGAGAATGCCGCCGTCCTCACCCTGGACGAAGCCGACCGCTTCCTCGAGCGCGGCAGCATCCTTATCGAAGGCAATGGCATTTCGCAGGTAGGCGAAGTGCAGCGCAGAACCGCCGACCGGGTCATTGACGGGCGGCGCTTTCTCGCCATGCCGGGCCTGGTGAACGCCCATACGCATACGCCGGGCGCGCTTTCCGCCGGCACGCAGGACAGCGCGAGCCACCCCGCCTTCATGTGGCTCAACCAGGCCGACACCAGCGGACGCACGCCGCGCGAGGTCTACGTGAGCGCGATGCTGAATTCCGCGCAGATGCTCCTCGGCGGCATCACCACCTCGATCGACCATTTCCCGGCGCAGAACTTCGGTCCCGAGGACGTCGCCGCGGTGGTGAAGGCCTACCGCGACTCGGGGATGCGCACCGTGCTCGGCCTGCGCGTGTTCGACGACGACTTCGGCGACATCTTTCCGAGCGACCGGCCGCTGCCCGCGGACCTGACGCAGGACCTCGAGCGCATCAGGCCACTGCCGCCCAAGCCGCTCCCCGAGACGCGCAGGCTGATCGAAGACTCCATCCGCCTGTACCACCGGCCGCACGAGCGCGTTGCGGTGTTCCCGGCGCCGACCAACCCGGTGCGCTGCAGCGACGAGCTGCTGACCATGTGCCGCGACCTCGCCGAGCGCCACGACCTCGGCATCCATACCCATCTACTGGAATCGAAGGTCCAGACCAGCCTCGCGCAGCGCCGCTACGGCTGCACCATGGTGGAGCAGCTCGAGCGCCTCGGCCTGCTGAGCCCGCGGCTTTCGTGCGCGCACACGATCTGGATCGAAGACCGGGACATCGAGCGCCTCGCCGCGACCGGCACGGTGGTGGTGCACAACCCCGAAAGCAACCTCAAGCTCGGCACCGGCATCGCGCCGATCGCGAAGATGCTCGCCGCCGGCGTGACCGTGGCGCTCGGCACCGACGGCAGCGTCACCAACGACAACCTGGTGCTGCACGAGGCGATCCGCCTGGCGGCGATGCTCGGCCGGGTCGCGGAGCGCAGCCGCGACCAGTGGGTGAGCGCGCGGCAGGCGCTCGCGATGGCGACCGAGGGCGGGGCGAGGGCGGTGCGGATGCCGAAAAGCATCGGGCGCATCCAGGCCGGATACCGCGCCGACGTCGTACTCTACGACCTCGACACGCCGGCGTGGACGCCCTTCAACGACCCGGTCCAGCAGATGGTGTTCGCGGAGACCGGCTCGAGCGTCCATACCGTCATCGTCGACGGCGTGGTGGTGGTCGAGGACCGCAAGATCAAGTCGTTCGACGCTGCGGCGATCATCGCCGAGGCGAAGCCCATGCTGCGGGCGATCCGCAGCCGCAACAGCGACCTCTACCGCTTCGCCCGCCGCATGGCCGAGCTGTTCCCCTAGCCGCCGACGCCGAGGTAGGTCGCGGTAACCTGCCGCTCGGCGCGCAGCGCGGCCGGCGTGCCCTCGAACACCACCGTGCCGTGGTCGATGACGTAGACGCGGTCGGCGAGCTGCAGCGCCATCTCGGCGTTCTGCTCGACGAGCAGCATGCTCACGCGCTCGGCCCTGAGGCCGCGGATGGTGTCCATCACCGCGCTCACCACGAGCGGCGCGAGGCCCTGCGAGGGCTCGTCGAGAAGCAGGAGCTCCGGGCCGGTGAGAAGCGCGCGGGCGATGGCGAGCATCTGCTGCTCGCCGCCCGAGAGCTCGCGCCCCTTGTGCGTGAGCCGTTCCTTCAGCCTGGGAAAGCGCTCGAGCACCGCCTCGAGCTGCCATCTCGATTCGGGGCGACGAGCGATCGCCAGGTTTTCATAGCAACTCAGATAGGAAAAGATGCCTCGCGTCTCGGGCACGAGGGCGATGCCCATGCGCGACACCCGGTGCGGCGAGACTCCGGCGATATTGCGTCCCTTGTAGCGGATCTCTCCCCGGCGCGGCGGCGTGAGGCCGGCGATGCAGCGCATCGTGGTGGTCTTGCCGGCGCCATTGCGGCCGAGCAGCGCCACCACCTCGCTCTCGCCTACGTTCAGGGACAGGCCGTGGAGGATGTGGCCGATTCCGTAGTACGCATCCACCTTGTCGACCTGCAGGATCACGCGGCGACGCCCCCCAGGTAGGCGCGCCGCACCTCGGGATTGCGCTGGATCTCGGCGGGCGGGCCCTCGGCGATCAGCCGGCCGAAGTGCATCACCGAAATGCGGTCGGACACGCTCATGATGATGTCCATCTTGTGCTCGATGAGCACGATGGTGTAGCGGCCCTTGAGCGAGCGCACCAGCGCGACCATCCGGCGCGATTCTTCCGGCGAAAGGCCGGCCGCGGGCTCGTCGAGGAGCAGCACCCGAGGCTGCGCGGCCAGGGCGATGGCGAGCTCGAGCTGGCGCTGCTCGCCATGGGATATTTCCCGGGCGAGATGGCGCGACTTGCCTTCCAACCCGACGTCTGCAAGCGCCCGCAGTGCCCGCTCCTTCGCCTCGGGGTATCGATCGGCGTTTCTGAAAAGAAGCCCTCTCCACGAGCGCCCGGTGGCGAACGCGGCCACCCAGACGTTCTCGAGGAGCGAGAACGCGGGGAACACGTTGGTGCGCTGGAACGAGCGCGCGAGGCCGAGATGCGCGATCCGGTGGGCCGGCGTGCCCGTGATGTCGCGCTGATCGAGAAGAATTCTGCCCGACGTCGGCGCGAAGGTGCCGGTGAGCAGGTTGAAGAGCGTGGTCTTGCCGGCGCCGTTCGGCCCGATGATCGAGTGCAGGCTGCCGGCCTCGATCGCGAGGCTCACGTCCTGGACGGCGGTCAGCGCGCCGAAGGACTTGCCGAGGTTTTTTGTCTCGAGTAGTACCATTTCACCAGGCGGGTCCAGGCCTCGACCACGCCGCCGCGGAAGAAGAGCACCACGATCACGAACGCCACGCCGAGGAGAAGCGGCCAGCGCGCCCACACCACGCTCATCGACTCGGACAGCCAGATGAAGAGGAAGGAGCCGATGAGCGGCCCGTAGAGCGAGCCCGAGCCGCCGATCAGCGTGGCGAACACCACGTTGCCCGAGAACACGAAGCCGATCGCCTCGAGCGGCACGATGCCGAAGAGCATCGCGTAGAGCACGCCGGCCGCGCCGCTGAAGGCCCCGCCGATCACGAAGGCGAGCAGCTTGAAACGAGGCGCGTGATAGCCGACCGCCTCGGCGCGCAGCTCGTTCTCGCGAATCGCCTGCAGGATCTGGCCCAGCGGAGACTCCACGATCCGCTGCATCAGCCACAGGCAGGCGAGGAAGAGGATCGAAACGAAGACGTAGTACACCCTCGGATCCCCGAAATCGAGGCCGAGAAACTCGGGCCGCGGAACGCCCTGCATGCCGTCTTCGCCGCCGGTGACGCTGGTCCACTGGTAAGCGACGAAGTAGAAGAGCTGGTTGAGCGCGAAGGTGAGCATGATGAAGTACAGCCCCGAGCGCTGCACGCACAGGTAACCCACCACCAGCGCCGACAGCGCGCCCATCCCGACGCCGATGCCGAGCGCGAAGAACACGTTGATGCCGTAGTGCTTGAGCAGCCATCCGGCGACGTAGGCCGCCGAGCCGAAGAACGTGGATTGGCCGAAGGAAAGGAGGCCGGTGTAGCCGAGCAGCAGGTTCAGGCCGAGGCCGAAGATGGCGAAGATCCAGATCTCGGTGGCGATCACCGGACGCACGATCAAGGGCAGCACACAGATCGAAACCAGGATGAGTGCAAGAGCTCTCATCGAATTCCGAACATTCCCTGAGGACGAATCAAGAGGACCAAGGCCATTACGGCGAAGATCACCGCCGTCGAGGCCTCGGTCCAGTACCCGGCCACCACCGCCTGCGCCACCCCGATCAGAAGGCCCGCGGCGATCGCGCCGAGCAGGTTGCCCAGGCCGCCGAGCGCGACGACCACGAACGCGATGCCGAGCATGTCGGTGCCCATCTGCGGGCTCAGCCCGCGGATCGGCGCGGTGAGCGCGCCGGCGATCCCGGCGAGGAACGCGCCGAGCGCGAAGGCGACGGTGAAGAGGCGGTGGATGTCGATGCCGAGCAGCGAGACCATCTCCTTGTTCTCGATGCCCGCGCGCATGATGGCGCCGTACCTGGTTTTTTCCAAAAACAGCCAGGTCAGCAGGACGAGCAGGCCTGCCATGGCCATCACGAACAGCCGGTACTTCGGATAGAAGGTGAAGCCGACATCCACGCCGCCCCGCAGGATCGCAGGCGGGAGGTGGCTGATTCCCACCGGACCCCAGACGAGGATGATCAGCTCATTCAGGATGAGCGCAAGGCCGAACGTGAATAGCAGCTGATAGTCGTGGCCGGCTGCGTACAGGCGCCGGATCCCGGCGTACTCGATCAGCAGTCCGAGAACCGCCACGCCGAGCGGAGCAAGCACCAGCCCGATCCAGAAGTTGCCGACGACATTGACCGCGGAGACGAGGAAGTAGGCCCCCACGGCGAAGAGCGCGCCGTGGGCGAAGTTGGGGATGTTGAGCACGCCGGTGATGAGCGACAGGCCGAGGCCCATCAGCGCGTACAGCATTCCGGTCGCGATCCCGTTGAGGATCTGGCCGAGGAGGAGGTTCAAACTCTAGAAACCGCCGATGTCCTTACAGGCAGCGTATTCCTTCGGCAGCGGCGTGTCTCCCGTGGCAATCACGTCGGCGAGGTCGAGCTCCTCCTTCATCGCCTTCTTCGGCTTGCAGCGCAGGAAGAAGTACGGCCGCAGCGTCTGGTGCGTGGCCGGCTCGACGCGCATGCGGCCGAGGAGATCGTTCACCTCGATGCCCTCGAGCGCCTTGATCACCTCCTGCACTTCCACCGACTTCGCCTTGTCGAAGCCCGCCAGCATGAGACGCGTCATCGAATAGGCTGCCGAAGGCGCATAGCCGGGCGGCGTCTTGAACTTGGCGCGGTAGTTTTTGACGAATTCCTTCGCCACCGGCGTGTCGGCGGTGTAGTAGAAATTGGTGCCGACCCACATGTTTTCGCGGATCTCGGGCGCGAGCTGGATCAGCTCTTCGACACCCGAGGACCAGCTCATGATGAGCGGAATCTTGGGCGTCAGCCCGAAGTTGAAGATCTCGCGCGCCCCGGCGACCGCGTCGCCGCCGAAATTGATCATGACCACGACGTCGGGCCGGTTGGCCGCCGCCTTTTGCACGTAGTTCGAGAACTCGCGCTCGCCGAGCGGGTGGCGGTCGGCGCCGACGAATTCGAGCCCGTGGCTCTTGCCGACCTCCTTGATGTACTTCTCCACCGACCAGCCGAAGGCGTAGTCGGCGACGAGAAGGTGCCAGCGCTTCGCCTTCGGGTTCGCCTTCATGAAGTTGTCGACCACGGTCTTCGCCGCGGTGTAGGGGCTGGCGGCCCACTGGAACGAGTAACGGTGGCAGCGCGCGCCGGAGATGTCCTCGGTGCCGCCGCTGAAGAAGTGCAGCACCTTCTTGCGCTTGGCGACCTCCGACACCGCCAGCGCCACGCCGGAGGACCAGGGCCCGATCATGAAACGCGCGCCCTCACCGTCGATCGCCTCCTCGGCGCGGCGCGTCGATGTGCCGGCCTGGGTGGCCCCGTCGCGGGTCACGTATTTGACCGGCCGACCGAGGATCTTCATGTCGCGCTCCTCGAGCGCCATGCGCATGCCCCGGTCATTGAGCGGCCCGACGTCGGCGAACGCCCCGGTCTGGTCCCACAGCCCGAGGATCACGACCTCCTTCTGCTGCGCGCGGATGAGGGCCGGGAAGCCGAGGGCCGCGGCCCCGACGCCCGCTTTGAGGATGTCCCTACGCTTCAGCTCTCTCATGTGGTTCTCCCGTGGAAAGCCGCAGCCTACCCGCGTGACTGGAAAAAGGCTTGAAAGGCTGCGAAATCGCGCTCAGAGTAGCGCAGCGGAGGAGGGCGCCATGGCCGACATCGCAGTCGTCGCGGGCAACGGGCTTCTCGATCGCAGGGCGTTCCTGCGCGCAAGCGGCATTCTCTTCACCGGGTACGCGCTCAGTCCGGCGCGCGCCGAACCGCTCAGCGAGCCGCCGTGGAGCAGGGAGCCGGGCACGGTGGTACCGCCGTACGGCACGCCCTCGAAATACGAGAAGGCGGTGGTGCGCACGCTCAGCAATCCGAACGGCGAGCCGCGCAACTCGCATGCGCGCACCCCGCACCAGCAGCTGCAAGGGATGGTCACGCCCAGCGGCCTGCACTTCACGATCTCGCACGCCGGCAACGCCGAGATCGATCCCGCGCAGCACCGCCTCGCGATCCACGGCCTCGTCAAGCGTCCGCTCGTCTTCACCCTCGATTCGCTCGCGCGCTACCCGATGGTGTCGCGCTTCAGCTTCGTCGAGTGCGGCGGCAACAGCGCGCCGCTCTTCTCGCCCGAGCCGATCCAGGCGAGCGTGCAGGCGCTGCACGGGCTCGCGTCGTGCAGCGAATGGACCGGCGTGCCGCTTTGCGTTCTTCTCGATGAAGCCGGGGTCGATCCGAAGGCGAAATGGGTCGTCGCCGAAGGCGCGGATTCGCCGCACCTCTCGCGCAGCCACCCGCTCGGCAAGGCGATGGACGACGCGATGGTCGCGCTCTACCAGAACGGCGAGCGGCTGATGCCAGGGCAGGGCTATCCGATGCGCCTGCTGCTGCCCGGCTGGGAAGGCAACATGAACGTGAAGTGGCTGCGCCGGCTCCAGCTCACCGACCAGCCGGGCATGACCTATTACGAGTCGCGCACGTACGCGCAGATCCTGCCCGGCGGCAAGGCCTACCAGTTCTATTTCCTGCAGGAGGTGAAGTCCTTCATCACGCACCCGTCGCCCGGACTGAACCTGAAGGGTCCCGGGTTCTACGAGATCTCGGGCATCGCGTATTCCGGCAACGGGCGCATTGCCCGCGTCATGGTCTCGGCCGACGGCGGCCAGACCTGGGCGCAGGCCGCGCTCCAAGAGCCGGTGTTGAGCAAGGCGTTCACGCGGTTCCGCGTCCCGTGGCAGTGGAACGGCGGCCCCGCGGTGCTGCAAAGCCGCGCCTGGGACGAGGGCGGCAACGCGCAGCCGACGCGCGCGCAAATCGTCGCCGTGCGCGGCCAGACCTCGAAGCCTCCGCCGGTGCTGGCGTTCCCGAGCCAGCACTACAACGGTCCGACGAGCTGGGCGATCGACGCGAGCGGCGGGGTGAAACATGTCTACGCTTAAGTGGAAACTATTCGGAATCGCGATCGCCTTTCCGGTGACGGTGGCTGCCGCGGGGCCCAACCTGGGCCAGCCGCTCTCGCACGCCGACCTCGCGGCCTGGGACATCAACGTGCTGCCGGATGGCAGCGGGCTGCCGAAGGGCAGCGGCACCGCCGCGCAGGGCGCAACGATCTATGCGCAAAAGTGTGCTGCCTGCCACGGCGAGCAGGGCAAGGGCGGCATCAGCGCCGCGCTCGTCGGCGCCCCGCCGATGAAGGATATGAGCTCGCCCAAGACCATCGCCAATTTCTGGCCCTACTCGACGACGCTCTTCGACTTCATACGCCGGGCGATGCCATTCACGCAGCCGCGCTCGCTCAGCGACGAAGAGGTCTACGCCCTGACGGCGTACATCCTGGCGCAGAACAAGCTGATCGGCGAGAAGGACGAGATGAACGCGCAGACCCTTCCCAAGGTGAAGATGCCGAACCGGGATGGGTTCATTCCGCGCTTCCCGGAGAGGATGTAGCGCGAGACTCATAGGACCAAGGTCCAATAGCGGACGCGTCGGCGGAGGTCACAATGTTCCGCTACCAGGCACAGAGAGGTGGCGATGCGCTCCATCCTGAGGAATCCGGGCAGTGTCCTTCTCGCGTTCGCGGTCATGGCGGCAGGCGCGACGGTCGTCGCGTGCGCCACCTCTTCCAGCGGTATGGACGTGACGTTCGACTACGACACCGGCGCGAACTTTGCCGCCCTCAAGTCCTATAGCTGGATGCCCCCGACCGGCAATGCCGTGGGCGACGAATTGCTGGTCAAGAGAATCAAGACCACGGTGGATAGCCAGCTTCAGGCGAAAGGACCCGTCCCCGCCGAAGCCAATCCGGATTTCCTGATCGGCATGCAGCTCTCCGGCAAGAGCACGTACGGCGGCTCCACGGGTGTTGGCGTATCGGTCGGCATCCCCGTCGGCAGGGCGGGACGCGTGTCCGTGGGCGGCGGGAAAAGCCAGGCCATCGAAAAGAAGGAAGGAACGCTGGTCCTCGACTTCGTGGATGCGAAGAGCAAGTCGCTGCTGTGGCGCGCGACTGCTTCGGGCGCCGTCGAGCCGAAGTCGTCGCCCGAGCAGCAGCAGCAACGCATCAACGCGGTGGTCGCGGAGATGCTGTCCTACTTTCCGCCGAAGGATAAACGCTAGCCCTGGCTGCGCGGTTCCGGCCGTGAAGCAGTGCCATGCAGCCAAACACGATCCGTGGTACATAACGGACCGTTGTCAATAACAAGGAGTCTTCAAATGAGCAAGAAGACCACGATGAAGGCCAAGGCGCGGCTGAAGAAGGCGAAGGTCAAGTTGGCCGTGTTCCAGCGCAGGGCGAGGAAAGAGGTGGCCAGGATGGCGGCGGCGCTGAAGCGGCATCAGCGTGCGCTGAAGGCCGCTGCGAGAAGCTATAAGAGAGCGCGCCAGAGCGCTTAGAGGGATAGGCAAGCTCCAGCGCGTCCGCACCCGCGAAATACAGCGGTGCGGCGCGCTTTCGCCGTTCTAGTAAGCTCGGGCTCGGAGGGATCTCATGTCCACGACCCGACGCACGTTTCTCGGAACCGTAGCCGCCGCGGCTGCGGTGGCTGGCTCGGCTCATGCCGAGGACTGCGCGCCCAAGGCGCAGCGCACCAAGGGACCCCGCGTGTGGCTCGACATGGACCAGGCAGAGCTCGATGATGCCTACGATCAGTCGGTCTACGCGCCGAACGGCAGGCAGATCAGCGCGCGCAACGCAACCAACAGCGAGCTCGCGCGCCAGCGCCTTGGCCCGCCGCGGCGCTTGGCGTACGGCGCAGGCGAGATGGAGAAGCTCGACATCTACATCGCCAAGCGCGCGAGCGCGCCGATCAACCTCTTCATCCACGGCGGCGCGTGGCGCGGCGGGAATGCGAGGGAATTCGGCTACGCGGCGGAGATGTTCGTCGGCGCGGGCGCGCATTTCGTGGTGCCCGATTTCGTGAAGGTCCAGGACGCCGGCGGCAGCCTTTTCGCCATGGTCGAGCAGGTGCGGCGCGCCGTTGCGTGGACGTACCGCAACGCGGCGAGCTTCGGCGGCGATGCGAACCGCCTCTACGTGTCGGGCCGTTCCTCCGGGGCGCACCTCGGCGGCGTGGTCGCGACCACCGACTGGAAGAAGGACTTCGGGCTGCCAGCCGACACGGTGAAGGGATACACGCTCTCGAGCGGCATGTACGACCTGCGCGCTCCGCGCCTGTCCAAGCGTGGCAACTACGTCAAGTTCACCGACGAGATGGAGCAGGCGCTTTCGCCGCAGCGGCACCTGGACCGGATCGTCGCGCCCATCGTGCTGCTCTACGGCTCGCTCGAGACGCCGGAATTCAAGCGCCAGACGCGCGAGTTCGCGGAGGCGCTCAAGAACGCCGGCAAACAGGTGAAGCTGGTCTACGCCGAAGGCTACAACCACTACGAGATCGCCGAGACGATCGCCAATCCCTACGGCTTCGTCGGGCGCGCCATCCTCGAGCAGATGGCGCTTGCGCCCGCGTAGCCAGCTTCGCCAGCGCTAATCGACCCCCGAGTTAAGGTCAGCGGTTCTGGCGCTGATCGTAAGCCTTACCCGCTCCGAACCCGACCATCGCGCCGCCGATGGTGCCGACCGCGCTGCCGCCGCCCACCGCGGCGCCGACGGCCGCACCGGTCGCCGTGCCTACGGTCTCCGCCTGGGTTGCACAAGCGCCGACGCCTGCCAGCGACGCCACCAAGCTCACCACGATTCCTGCTCTGCGCATTTCCGTTTTCCTCTAGGAGAATTGAACGACTCGAGCTATTAGAGCGGCGATCCTCGCTGCAGTTGGTATCAGTGTGTTACTACTTGTGACGTGAAACCTCCGGTCGAACAGCTTTTCCGGGCTCTGCGCTCGCGCGCGTCGTTCTGGTCGCTGCGCTATCACGAGGAAAAGCGCGAGTCGCACGCGATGCGCCAGGACACGCTCGAGCCGCCGCGCCTCTCGCTCGATCGCGGCGCGATGCTGACGGCGCTCGTCGAGGGCGGATACGGCTACTGCGCGACGAGCGATCTGTCGACGGCCGGCCTGCAGAAGGCGCTCGACCGGGCTACGCAGTGGGCCGAGGCGACCAAGGGCAAGAGCGCGCTGCGCTTTGACCCTGCGGCCATGTCGGCTCCACGCGGTGAATATGCGAGCAGGGTAGTCCGGGAGGCGCCTTCCAGGGGGGAATTGCAGGATCTTCTCGCCGGCGAGTGCAAGGCGGCGAAGATCGACGAGCGGATCGTCGAGCGCTACGCGGCGCTCGAGCTGATCGAGGAGGAGCGCGTTTATCTCACCAGCACCGGGGGCGAAGTCAGGCAGCGTTTCCGCTTCACGCTGCCGCACATGCGCGTGACGGCGAACGAGGGCGTGGAGACGCAGTCGCGCAGCCTCGACTATGCGCGTCAGGGCGGCTTTGAAATGCTCCACGAGGCCGCCTTTGTCGGCAGTGGAGAGCGCCTTGCGAACGACGCGCTGCAGCTTCTCGCGGCGCCGAACTGTCCCTCCGGGAAGATGGATCTCCTGCTGATGCCCGACCAGGTCATGCTGCAGATCCACGAGTCCATCGGCCATCCGTTGGAATTGGATCGGGTTCTGGGCGATGAGAGAAACTACGCCGGGACGAGCTTCGTCACACCGGAGATGATCGGCTCGTATCGCTACGGGTCGGATCTCCTCAACGTCACCTACGATCCTCTGCAAGGCGAGCTCGCCACCTATGCGTTCGACGACGATGGCATGCCGGCACACAAGGTGTTCCTCATTCGAAACGGCATCCTGGTGTCGCCGCTCGGCGGGCCAGGCGTCGCGAACTCGCGCGCGAGCGGCTGGAACCGGCCGCCCATCCACCGCATGGCGAATCTCAACATCGAGCCGGGTTCCAGCACGCTGGACGAAATGATCGCCTCGATCCGCCGAGGGGTGCTGATGCGCACCAACCTGTCCTGGTCGATCGACGACTCGCGCAACAAGTTCCAGTTCGGCTGCGAATGGGGCGAGCGCATCGAGGACGGCCGGCGCCGCGCCGTGGTGAAGAACCCGAATTATCGCGGCGTCTCGGCGACGTTCTGGCGCAGCCTTGGCAGCGTCGGCGGGCCCGCGTCGCTCGAGGTGCACGGCACGCTCTACTGCGGCAAGGGCGAGCCCAATCAGGCCATCCATTGCGGCCATGCGGCGCCGCCGTGCCTTTTCTCCGAGGTCGAGGTATTCGGTGGCCAATCCGGCTGAAGGAAGACTTAGTTCCTTACTCTCGCCCCCCACGGCAGTGACAAACTTCCTCCGGACCTTCGATTCACCGTGGCCGCAAGGGGAAGGGACGGCGCATGGGACTCTTCGACCGCTGGCGCAGCGTGGGCGACGGCCTTTTCGTGCAGAGACCGCGCCTCGACGCGCTTGCCGCGGACATGACGAAGCAGGGCGTGCTCATCATCACGCGCAACGGCAGCGGCTACACGGTCTACTGGACCCGCACGCCGAACGAGCGGCCGACGCGGCAGAACAGCATCCAGATCCTCAGGCGCTCGGTCGAGGGCGAAGGCGCGACGGTCCTCGATGCGATGCTCGACTGCCGGGCGCAAGCGCTGAAGCAACGCAAGGCCACCCGAACGACG
Source organism: Burkholderiales bacterium (assembly GCA_035577785.1). GTDB lineage: Bacteria > Pseudomonadota > Gammaproteobacteria > Burkholderiales > SG8-39 > SCGC-AG-212-J23. The sequence continues at coordinate 53,291 of DATLUZ010000101.1, forward strand.
GGCTAGCTCGCAGACGTCATGCCGTGACACCGAAAATGGTGTCAGGGTGAAAGCGCGTTTCTTCGAGCTGTCCGAGCGGCTGGGCCGCGAGCTTCGGGCCCGCGAGATGCTGCTGTGCGAGTTCTCCGGCGAGCGCTCGGATTTCGTCCGCTTCAACCGGGGCAAGGTGCGGCAGGCGGGGAGCGTCGAGCAGGCTTACGTTTCCCTGCGTCTGATCCGCGAGCGGCGACAGGCGAGCGCCATGTTCGCGCTGGGCCGAGACGGCCTGGAGGACGCAAGAGCCTCGCTGTCGCAGCTTCGCGGCATCGTCGAAGAGCTGCCGGAAGATCCGTGGCTGCTCGTCAACGAGGTCCCGTGCTCGACCTCGAGCGAACGCCGCGGTGCGCTTGCGCCGCCCGATGCCGTGACCGAAGACGTCGTGGCGCAGGCGCAAGGCCGCGATCTCGTGGGGATCTATGCCGGCGGAACGATCTGCCGCGGCTTCGCCAACTCGCTCGGCCAGAGGAACTGGCACGAAGTCGACAGCTTCACGCTCGACTGGAGCCTGTATCTCGAGGGCGACAAGGCGGTGAAGACCGGATACGCCGGCTTCGACTGGGACGCGCGCGCGCTCGAAGCGCGGATGACAGCCGCGACACGGCAGCTCACGGATCTGGCCAAGGCGAAGCGCACGCTCGAGCCCGGCGATTACCGCGTCTACCTCGCGCCTCGCGCGCTGGAAGAGCTCATGGGGATGCTCTCGTGGGGCGGCTTTTCGGCGCGCGCGCGAGCAACGAAGCAGAGCCCGCTTCTTCGCATGGAGTCGGGAAGCGCGCTGAGCCCGAAGTTGACGATGATCGAGAACTCCGCCGAAGGGATGGCGCCGGGCTTCCAGGGCGGCGGCTTCGTGAAGCCGCCGCGCGTGGCGCTGATCGAGCGGGGCCTGCTGCGCGATGCGCTCGTTTCGCCGCGCTCGGCGAAGGAATACGGCCTCGCGCCCAACGCCGGGCAGGAGAGCCCCGAGGCGCTCGACGTCGCTCCCGGAACCCTTGGAAGTGAACAGGCGCTCGACGCGCTCGACACCGGCCTCTACATAGGCAACCTCTGGTACCTCAACTTTTCTGACCGACCAGCCGGCCGGATCACCGGCATGACGCGCTTCGCCACGTTCTGGGTCGAGGGCGGCCGCATCGTCGCACCCATCACGCCGATGCGCTTCGACGACACCGTTTACCGCATGCTCGGCGAGAACCTCGCGGAGCTCACGCGCGAGCGAGAGCTCCTCCCCGACGTGTCGACCTACGGGGAGCGCTCGACGTCGAGCGCGCACCTTCCCGGTGCGCTGATTACTTCACTGAAATTCACCCTTTGATTGCGCCATGCGGCGCAATGTGTGAAAAGCCGCACCGTCCTCTCGGGCCGGGTTCGCTAAGCTCGCTGGATGCAGAAACCGGTACGCCTGGCTGCGGCGGTATTGGTGCTTCTGGCAGGGTGCGCCACCAACCGGACTGGCGACCCGCTGTCCAGCGCGCAGCCGTCGCGCGCTGAACGCCGCACACCTGCGAGAGTTCCCGCCCCGGTGGTGAACGGGCCCTCTACGAGCGCAGCGTCCCTGAGCGGGCCGGCATTGATCGAACAGCTTCTTCCGCAGCGCCTCGCCGACCGGCGCGGCTGGGCGGAGGACATGCACGCGGCGATGAGCGCCCTGCGGGTCGAGCCGACCCCGGAGAACGTCTGCGCGGCCATCGCGATCACCGAGCAGGAATCGAGCTTCCGCGTGGATCCCTCGATTCCCGGGCTGCCTGCGATGGCGCGGCGCGAGCTCGACAAGCGCCGCGAGCTCGCCGGCATCCCCAAGGTGATCGCCGACTCGGCGTTGAAGCTGGTGTCCTCGGACGGGCGTACCTACGAGCAGCGCCTGGACAGCGCGAGCACCGAGCGCCAGCTCTCCGATCTCTTCGAAGACTTCTCCGGCCGCGTGCCGCTCGGCAAGGCGCTCTTCTCAGAGCACAACCCCGTGCGCAGCGGCGGCCCGATGCAGGTGAGCATCGGCTTCGCCCAGACGCAAGCCGCTTCGACACGCTACCCGTTCGCCGTCCAGGGCTCCATCCGCGACGAGGTATTCACGCGCCGCGGCGGGCTCTACTTCGGCATCGCCCACCTCTTCGACTACGCTGCGCCCTACGACGATCTGCGCTACCGCTTCGCCGATTACAACGCCGGGCGCTACGCCAGCCGCAACGCCGCGTTTCAGAAGGCGGTGAGCGAGCTGACCGGCATCGCGCTCGAGCTCGACGGCGACGTCCTGCGCTTCGAGCAGGGCAAGCCGGTGCGCGAGGTCAGCCGCACCGAGGCCGCGGTGCGGACCCTGGCGGGCCATTTCGAGATGACGAACGCCGACGTGCGCGGCGACCTCGAGCTCGGGCAGAGCGCCGAGTTCGAGCGCAGCCGCCTCTATCTTTCGGTCTTCACCATGGTCGACGGCGTGGTCGGCCGGCGCACCCCGCGCGCGGTCGTGCCGATGATCGTGGTCGAGAGCTTCAAGACGCCGCGCCGCCTGACGAGCTACGGCTACGCCATGCGCGTCGCCGAACGCCACAAGGCCTGCCTCGCGCAACTGTAGTTTCTCCGAAACCAGCCGTACGTTGTCGGATAATTGCGGGCCGATGAACGACCTGACTTTGCTCGAAACCCGCGTGCTGGGCACGCTGGTCGAGAAGCAGCACACCGTCCCGGACACCTATCCGCTCACGCTGAACGCGCTCGTCTCGGGCTGCAACCAGAAGACCAGCCGCTCGCCGGTGATGGCGGCGACCGACAACGAAGTGCAGGCGAGCCTCGACAGCCTGAAGCGGCGCAACCTCGTGATCGAGTCGAGCGGGAGCCGCGTGGCCCGCTATGCCCACAATTTCGACGCGGTCCTCAAGGTGCCGTCGCAGTCCGTCGCGATCCTGACGGTGCTGATGCTGCGCGGGCCCCAGACGCCGGGGGAGTTGCGCATCAACTGCGAGCGGCTGCACCGATTCGCCGACCTGTCGGCGGTGGAGGGGTTCCTCCAGGAGCTCGCAGCGCGGCCGGCGGGCGCGCTGGTGGTCCAGCTCGCTCGCCTCCCCGGGGCCCGCGAGACCCGCTGGGCCCATCTGCTGAGCGGCACCCCGGAAAACAACGTACCCGCGGAGGCGGCGGTTTCGCTGCCCGAAAGCACAGCGCTGGAAGCGAGAGTCGCGCGCCTCGAAGCCGAGGTGACGGAGCTGCGCGCGGCGCTGGACAAGTTACGGCTGCAATAGTCGCCGCGGCGCCAGCGTAAGATCCGGCCGGAGCCGATGTCGGTCATCCTCTCAGTCGCGGACCTGTCCAAGACCTACGCCTCCGGCTTCGAGGCGCTCAAGCGCGTCAACCTCGACATCCGCCGCGGCGAGATCTTCGCGCTGCTCGGCCCGAACGGCGCGGGCAAGACCACGCTCATCAACATCGTCTGCGGCATCGTCACGCCGACGTCGGGGTGCGTCACCGTGGCGGGGCACGACATCGTCGCCGACTACCGCGCGGCGCGCGAGCTGATCGGGCTGGTGCCGCAGGAGCTCCCCGGAAATCCCTTCGAGACGGTGCGCGCGGCGGTGGGCTTCAGCCGCGGCCTGTTCGGAAAGCCGGCCGATCCCTCGGTCATCGAGCGCGTGCTGCGCGAGCTCGCGCTCTGGGACAAGCGCGACAACCGCATGATGACGCTCTCGGGCGGGATGAAGCGCCGCCTCCTGATCGCCAAGGCGCTGTCGCACGAGCCGCAGATCCTGTTCCTCGACGAGCCGACCGCCGGGGTCGACGTCGAGCTGCGGCAGGGCATGTGGCAGGCGGTGCGCGCGCTGCGCGACTCGGGCGTGACCATCATCCTCACCACGCACTACATCGAGGAAGCCGAGCTGATGGCCGACCGCATCGGCATCATCAACAAGGGCGAGATCGTCCTGGTGGAGGACAAGGCCGAGCTGATGCGCAAGCTGGGAAAGAAGCAGCTCACTCTCCAGGTGCACCGGAGGCTGGACGCGGTGCCGGCCGGGCTCTCGCAGTACCGCCTTGCGTTGGTGGATGGGGGAAAGGAGCTCGTCTACACCTACGACACGCAGGCCGAGCACAGCGGCATTGCCGAGCTCCTCCGGGACCTGAACGGCGCCGGAATCGAGCTCAGGGACCTGCAGACGACGCAGAGCTCGCTCGAGGATATCTTCGTCGACCTGGTGAGGAGCCGCGGGTGAACCTGCGCGGGGTGTGGGCGATCTACGCCTTCGAGATGCACCGCACGCGGCGCACGCTCATGCAGAGCATCGCCGCGCCGGTCATCTCGACCGCGCTCTATTTCGTGGTGTTCGGCGCCGCGATCGGCACCCGCATCGCCCAGATCGACGGCGTGAGCTACGGCGCGTTCATCGTGCCGGGGCTGGTGATGCTGACGCTGCTCACGCAGAGCATCTCGAACGCCTCGTTCGGCATCTACTTCCCGCGCTTCACCGGCACCATCTACGAGTATCTCTCGGCGCCGGTGTCGTCGTTCGAGATCGCGGTCGGCTTCGTCGGCGCGGCCGCCACCAAATCGGTCATCCTCGGCCTCACGATCCTGGCGACGGCCTGGTTCTTCGTGCCGCTGCGCGTCGCGCATCCGGCCTGGATGCTCGGCTTCCTGCTGCTCACTGCCGTGACCTTCAGCCTGTTCGGCTTCATCATCGGCTTGTGGGCCGACGGCTTCGAGCAGCTCCAGTTCATCCCGCTCCTCATCATCACGCCGCTCGCCTTCCTCGGCGGCACGTTCTATTCGATCAGCGTTCTGCCGCCCGCGTGGCAGACGGTGACGCTCTTCAACCCGATCGTGTACCTGGTGAGCGGCTTTCGCTGGAGCTTCTACGAGATCGCCGACGTGCACGTCGGCGTGAGCCTCGCGATGACCGGCCTGTTTCTGGTCCTGTGCCTGGCGGCGGTGTGGTGGATTTTCAGAACGGGCTATCGCCTGAAAGCCTAGCCGGCTCTCAATGCATCGGCGCGGCGGGCCGGTGCGCCGAGATCGCGCGCGAGAGAGCGCCCACGATCTCCTCCGCCGCGCAGGGCTTGGCGAGGATCTCCATGTCGGGCCCGACGGCGTGGCGCACTTCCCTCGAGTAACCGGTGATGAGGACCACCGGCAGCTCGGGCCTGCGCTTGCGCAGGCGCGCCGCGAGCGCGACGCCGTCGCCGCCCGGCATGACGATGTCGGAGAGCACCACGTCGAAGCCGCTGTCGGGCGCGAGGGCGAGGCGTTCGGCCTCCACCGCGGAGCTGACCGGCGTCACGACACAGCCCGATTTTTCGAGCGTTGCGGCGATGCTCGAGGAAAGCTCCGGGCTGTCTTCCACCAGGAGCACTCGCGCGGAGAGCCTGGACACCCCGGCCGCCTCGCTCTGCGCGGGGCGCGCGACCTTGGTCGTGGCCGGAATGAGCATCGACACCGTGGTGCCGACGCGCAGCTTGCTCGCCACCTCGACGTCGCCGCCCGCCTGCGCGCAGAACCCGTAAACCTGGGCGAGACCGAGCCCGGTACCCACGCCCGGCGGCTTGGTGGTGAAGAACGGCTCGAACGCGCGGTTCATGGTGTCGGCGCTCATGCCCTGACCGGTGTCCGACACCGAGATCACGGCATAGCCGAGTAGGCTCCCTTCGGCGAGCAGGCTCCCCTCCGAGCCCTCGCCCGGGCGGCCGGGCCGCGCCTGGATGCGGATGCGGCCCTTGTGGCCCATCGCATCGCGCGCGTTCGCCACGAGGTTGATGAGCGCCATCTCGAGCTCGGCGACGTCGACGTCGATCGGCGGGGTCTGCGCGTCGACCTGCAGCGTGATCTCGACCGCCTTCCCCGCGGTGGTGCGCAGGAGGTCGAGCATGCCGTCGAGCGCCGCCTGGGGACGGACGACCTCCGGATGGTGCGCGCGCTTCCTCGAGAAGCCGAGGAGGCGCCGCGTCAGCTTGCCGCCGCCGTCGACCGCGCGCAGGATCGAGCTGAGCTCCGGGCGTGCCGCCGCCTGCGGCACCGCGCGTCCGAGCAGCTCGGCGTTGGCGCTGACCACCATGAGCAGGTTGTTGAAGTCGTGCGCCAGGCCGCCCGCGAGCTGGCCCAGCGCATCGAGCTTCTGCGCCTGGCGCAGCGCGTCTTCCGCGAGCTCGCGCTGTTGCGCCTCGTCCCGGAGCCGGCGCCGGGCCTCGAGCTCGCGGCGCGTGCGGCGCAGCGCGAGCCAGGACGCGGCGACCAGCGCGAGGGTGATGGGCAGCAGGACCGCCCCGAGCACGAGCATCTGGTGCTTCCAGTCGGCGAGCGCGCTCGCCATGTCCTGCGTCACCGCGACGTACAAGGGCTCGTCGCCGACCTTGCGGAAAGCGGCATAGCGCTGCCCGTTCGCGGCGAGCGCGCCGCTTTCGAGCAGCGCGCCGTGCGCTTCGCCCGCCTTGATGCGCTTCACGAGCGGCCCGTGTGCGTTTCGCGTGTCGGAGAGCGGCACCGGCGGCCAGCTCGCCACGAGCACGCCCTCGCCGTTGAGGAGCGCCGCCGTCAGGTGGCTGTCGCCCTCGGTGAGCCTGCGATAGAACTCGTCGAAGTAGGACCGGTTGAGCGTGAGCTCGACCACGCCGCCCGGAGCGCCGGAAGAGAGGTTGCGGCGCTTCGCCACCGTGAGCATCACCTCGTCGTTCGCGCGGTCGGCGAGAAGCTTCCAGTCCGGGCCCGCGAGTGTGCGCGAGGCGGGCGGGAAAAACGTCGACATCAGCACGTCTCCCTGCGCGTTCTTCACGGTGAGCGAGCCGATGTGCGGCAGGCGCAGCAGGATGGCCGTGGCCACCTCGTGCAGCTGCGCCTCGCGCTTGCGCAGGGCCTCGTCGTCGTCGTCCTTCAGGAGCTGCAGCATCTGCTGCATCACGACGTCGTTGCGCTCGAGGGTGCGCGCGGCGTGATCCTCGGCGACGCGCGCGAGCTCGTCGAGGCGGGCGCTCGTCGCCCTGACCGCGTCGACGTAGCCGAGCCGCGCCGCGCCGGCGAAGAAGAGGACAGGCACGAGCGCGGCGAGGAGGACCGCGAGCCGCAGCCACACGAGCGAGCGCTCGCCGGTGCGTGCGTCGGGCTCGCCGGGGGATGCGGCGGCGGAACCGCGTTGACCGGCGTCGGCGCGCGTCCTGCCAAGCCACTTCATGGCCAGACCTCTCTCCCTGTCTTTGTTTGTAAAAAGTCTAGCGTGCTTGTCGGGGTTTCAGGGCATAAATGCGGCCGTTTGTGCCCTTCGCGCAACGTCGCCGTTTTGCGACACGGCGTCGCGGGACCAACGACTTTTTTTACTGCGGCTGGATGCCGATCTGATCGCCGAGCTTGCGCGTATCGGCGACGTATTTCTGCGCGAACGCGGCGAATTCCTCGGGGCCCATGAACGCCGACTCGGCGCCGAGGGTGGCGAGGCGTTCGCGCACTTCGGGGAGCGAGAGGATGCGCGCGATCTCGTTCGCCACGCGGCTGCGGATCGCGAGCGGCGTGCCGGCGGGAGCGAACACGCCGAACCAGTCGTCGCTTTCGTAGCCCGGCAGCCCCGCCTCGGCGAGCGTGGGAACCCCTGCCATGAAGCGGTGGCCCGCCGGCGATGTGGTGGCGAGGATCTGCAGCTTGCCCGACTTGGCGAGGGGAATCGCGTTCGGCCCCGGGGCGAAAGCGTAGAGCACGCGACCGGCCATGGCGTCGTTGACGGCCTCCGGCGTGCCGCGCTGCGCGACATGCTCAGCCTTGATCCCCGCGAGCTGCGCCACCGCGGCCGCATGAAGGTGCGCGGTGCTGCCCACTCCGGCCGACGCGTAGTAGACGCCGAGTGGCTGCGCTCTTGCGTACGCGACGAGATCCTTCAGCGACTTGAAGCCGCGCTCCGGGGAGACCACCATGAAGCTCGGCGAGCGCGCCATCTGCGCGACGCCGGTGAAATCGCGCGCCACGTCGTACGGCACGCTCCGGTCGATGGCGCTGCGTACGCCGAAGGCGCTCGCCACCGCGAGGAACGTGCGCCCGTCGGGCGGCTGCGTGACGACGTAATGCGAGCCGATGACGCCTGCGGCGCCGACGCGGTTCTCCACCAGCACGGCGATCTTCCACGCCTCGCCGAGGTGGTGGGCGACGAGCCGCATGATGACGTCGGTGCCGCCGCCCGGGCTGAAAGGCACGATGAAGCGGATCTGGGGCGGCGGATAGTCGGGCTGCGCATGCCCCGGCAGCGAGACTGCCGCTGCCAGAATGAATGGAATTATTTTTTTCATTTTGAATTCCTAGGGCACGTAGACCCACAGATCGAGCATGACGACCGCCCCCGGTACCGCGAGCGCCGGCACCTCGATCGCCGAGAACGGAAGGTAGTGGCCGGGAAGCCGGTTCTCCCAGGCTGCCCACGCGTCGTTGAACTGCGTTAGATCGGTGTGGAACTGCTGCGCGCGCACCAAGTTCGCGAGCGTGGTCCCCGCCTTGCGGCACAGGCGCTCGGCCGCGCCGAGCATTTGATCCATCTGC